>NZ_DAGK01000012.1:245032-329371 GCF_002495725.1 Methanosarcina sp. UBA411 | reverse complement strand
ATACCAGATATTCTTGTATAATATATGGTTCCGTTTTCTCCTAATATACTACCTATTTTATGATCTTAGGCATTTTGCGTTGAGTACTAAGAGATCAAAGTAATACTAATACTGAGATTAATACTGAAATACTGAGTTCATTGACATCGAGTATATCTAAATACTGAACTTGCTTCGTCACAGCTCAAGCTTTCCTGTACTCATTAACGGTTGCAAGCAGATTTTCGAAAGCCGAGTCTGTAATGTCTTTCAGGGTTGTAATTTCCTGCCTGTTAAGTTCAAGCTCGGTCTGCCTTCTCGAGAGGTAATTTCGCATTTCTTCGGGAGCTGGTCCGCCGGCGATTTTTCTTCTTTTTATATTCGAAACCGGATTAAGAGCTTCCTTTACCATCTTTTCCGTGAGTCCCCGGCTTGAAAGAGATTCTCCCAGAACAATTTCGGCTACGGAATCGATCTTTTCCAGAGTTGGTCTTTCCATTTCCCTTGCAAGCATTCCGACGATCTGGTGGGCAGTCCTGAAAGGAATTCCGGTTTCCCGGACAAAGGTATCTGCAAGTTCGGTAGCGGTTGTAAAACCTGTAACTGATTGGGCAGCAAGCACTTCAGGGCGGACTTTCATAGTTTTTATCATGCCTTCCATGATCCTTACTGAAGCCCTTACCGTTTCTACAGACCGCCAGATGTTTGGGGTTGCTTCCTGCAGATCCCGATTGTAACTTAGCGGAAGCCCCTTGCAGATTGTAATCAGGGACATAAGTGCGCCTACGGCTACTCCTGTTTTCCCGCGCATAAGTTCGGCAGTATCAGGATTTTTCTTCTGGGGCATGATTGAAGAAGTAGAAGCATACATGTCGTCCAGTTCTGTGAAATTGAATTCGGAAGAGGACCAGATTACGAGTTCTTCGGCCATGCGGCTCAGGTTTATCATGAGGTTTGTAAATCCTGAGGCGCATTCAACAAGAAAGTCCCTGCTGCTGACCGCATCCATCGAGTTTTCAAGCAGGCCTTCAAAGCCCAGGAGTTCCTGAGTTCTTTTCCTGTTCAGGTTAAAGCCTGTAGAAGCAAAAGCTGCAGCTCCAAGCGGGCAGAGGTTTACCCTGGAATACGCGTCCTGAATCCTGTCAAAGTCTCTACCAAGCACGGCTTCGTGGGCACAGAGGTGATGGGCAAGGGTTGTAGGCTGAGCGTGTTGCATGTGAGTAAAACCTGGCATGAGCGTTTCGATATGTTTCTCCGCAAGGGTGAGAAGGGTTTTCCTTAGTTCATAGATTTCTTCAAGCAGCCCGGTCAGTTCTTCTCTTAGTGTCAGCCTAATGCAGGTTGCAACCTCATCGTTTCTGGAACGTCCCGAGTGCATCCTGCCCCCAACGTCTTCTCCAACCAGATCGATGAGCCTTGACTCAAGGGAGATATGAATGTCTTCATAGCTGAAATCGAGCTTTTCCATCCCTTCCTCCCGGATTTTCAAAAGCCCTCTAAGGATTTTGCTGCAGTCCTCCCGGTTTATAATACCCTGCTCTTTCAGCATTACTGTGTGGGCAAGGTCCACTGCGATATCAGCATCAAAAATCCACCTGTCAGCTTCCATAGAGGAGGTATAACGTAAGATTTCCTCATCCTGGGCGACCTCCAGCCTGCCTCTGCGTAAGATATTGCTCATCGGGTTTCCTCTCTCTGAGTTTCTTCCTTCTACTTTTATTAAATAAATCTGTATGAATATAGTTCTTTTAGTATGAATACAGTTCCTGTTAATATCTGCGGTAATAGTGTCTGTGAAACTAATATAAGATTTAATATCAGACTTAAATGTAATACTTGATGTAAGATTTATGTAAAGTTTGTAGCGTGGTATTATTTCTAACGGTTAAATATGAATCGGTTTCGGGGAATCTTCTTATAAAGCTAACTTTATTGGGTAGGTACTTGTCTTTTTAAGTAAAAATTCTTGAGAATTAACACGGCTTACTTACTTGTCCAGTTTCTTCCGGTAACCCAAAAAAGCTAATCTTAAGGAAAGCGTAAATTTATTCAATGTCTGTAACCTCAAAGTACAACCGAATCGCACCCATTTATGAGCTGCTAGACTTGCCTCTGGAGTTTTTCTTTTTTCGAAAATGGAGAAAAGAGTCTCTTTCAGGTCTGAGCGGAAAAGTCCTGGAAGTAGGGGTGGGAACCGGAAGAAACCTGAAATATTATCCTGTGGGCTGTCGGGTGATAGGGATCGACAAAAGTGCAGGTATGCTCCAAAAAGCCCGGGAAAAAGCTGAAGGCATGAAAAATATTACTCTTTATCCTATGGACGCCGAGCATCTTGAATTTCCGGATAACAGTTTTGATTATGTGGTCGCGACTTTTGTTCTCTGCACAATTCCTGATCCAGTGAAAGCTCTCAGGGAAATGAGACGAGTCCTTAAACCTTCAGGGGAATTGATAGCTCTTGAGCACGTGCACAGTGACTACCTTTTTATTGACTTCATAGAACATTTAATTAATCCGGTTCTGTTTTTCCTGCTTGGAGACCATACAACTCGGCATACCGTGAAGAATATCGAAAAGGCTGGTTTCACAATTAAAGAACTAAAAAAACTGGCTTTTAAAGATGTTTTCAGGAAGATTCGGGCAAAGCCATAAACAATTCTTTTTTGATTGTATACCAGTGATTAAAAATTAATGGCCTGTTTGAAGAGAAATATTAAGCATTAAGCATTAAGCATTAAGCAAAAAACTCTTAGAGCATGTCTTAAAATTAAATTTGATTCTACAATTGGAGCAGGAATTAAGCATTCAAACTGAAAATATGTACATTAAACCATTAAATGCCTTAGTGTAAAATAAGTGTGACTACACCAGCTAGCGCTCGAATATAAGTTTGAGACCAGCAATGATATCACCTTTAGTAAATAGTTCACCTTTATATTCTTCCAAGTCTGATTGCAGGTTTCCTATTAGTACCCCTCGTTACCAATGAACTTACAATAAACTTACAACATATAAATTCTTGAAGACGTCTACGTAGGATACAAAAATATAATTGTTGTTTTTAGTTGTTTTAAAAGTCTAAGGTAAAATTACCAATGATCGCGGAAATTGTGACCACAATTAGAGCATACCTCATTATTTCGATAATCTGCTTCAAATCCAGCGCAGCTGCATCTAGAGCAGCGGCCATACCCTGCTTTATATACAAGCTTTTCGGTTTTTCTTTTAAACAGCCTAAATGTGATCACTTCATTTAACTCAACCATATAGATCCCCCAATTAGCAACAATTTTTTTATTTTGATATTTAAATAAATGGCATTTTTATACTCACAATTGTATATTACATTTATGATATAAATATATTGAACTCCAATTCTGTAAATAAAGAACTATATAAAATAAAGCTTATAGTATATCAAAATTAGCATTGCTTACTACCCAATAATATAATTGGTTTGAATTTTAAGACAACCTTTTTGTTTAATTTGAAGAAATTATCTTAAACAATAATAACCAATTAATAAATGGATGCTGGGGAAAACAAAGCGCTACCTTGAGGTTACGAGGGTTCTTTTTAAATACAACCTTATTCCGGAACTCTATCGAGATTTGCACACCGATTATATTTCAAACACTGAATGCACATGTAATTTTGATCTCGAAAATAGGCAGACGGCTGTAAAACTCAGGCAGGCTTTTGAAGAACTTGGGCCGACTTTCATCAAAATGGGACAGACCATGAGCAAGCGGCCTGATCTTGTTCCTCAGCCTTATGTTATAGAAATGGCAAACCTTCAGGACAAGGTTAAGCCTGTACCTTTTGAAGAAATGGCTGAATCTCTCGATCTTGCTTGCGTTTGCGAATATGAAACTCGTAAGGAGCGAAACCGGAAAAAGACAGAAGAAGAGCTTAAAGTTTCCCGGGAGAGAAAAGCAAAAGCTTTCATTGAAATTTTTGACAATTTTAACCCAGAACCCATTGCCTGCGGCTCGATTGCGCAGGTTTACAAAGGAGTTCTGGAAGGCAAACCAGTTGCTATAAAGATTCTTCGCCCAAATCTCATTGACACTATAAATATTGACCTTTCTATCCTGGATGATTTCAAGCCTGTTATGAGAAAGGTTCTCGGCCTCGGGAGTAATTTTGATATCGACGCTTTCTTGCTGGAGATCCGGGAGATGCTTACCCGCGAAGTTGACCTAAGAACCGAAGCTGTCAATATGCGGCGTTTTGAGGACAATTTCAAGAACGTGAAAAACGTGTCCGTGCCCAAAATTTATCCCGACTACTGTTCAGCCAATGTTCTCACAATGGAATTCATCCAGGGAATCCAGATCAAAGACATAATTAATATGCCTGTGCCTCAGAGCAAAAAATCGGAATATACACGTACCATCACCAAAAGCTACCTTAAACAGGTTTATATTGATGGCTTTTATCATGCTGACCCTCACGGGGGCAATATGCTGGTTCAGGAAAACGATACTATTGCCTTCATCGATTTCGGGGCGGTTGGCAGCATTGACGAGGAGCTCCAAAAGCATATGCTTGAGTTTTATTATGCCATCAACAATAGAGATGTTGAGGGGGCGACCCAGGGTTTCCTGAAAATTGGGGGTGTGGACGTGCGAGATGTAGATATCCACAGGCTTAGGAAAGATATGGATAGCCTGATCGCAAACCAGAACTACGGACTTGAGGGCAGGCAGAGTGACAATTATGCCAAGCTCGGGATGAAATATGATATCCGGCTGCCTGGGGAATTTTCCACTCTCCAGAGAGCGATCTTGCTTATAGAAGGTGTTTGCCTGGAGCTGGACCCGAGATACAACATTAAAACTATCGCGATTCCTGTACTGATGGACGCTTATAAAAAGCTTGATACTCCAAAAGGTGCAGCTCTTCATTTTGAATTTTCCACCGAGCCAGTGGATGAAAAGGCCGAGTTGAGGGCTGCAATCCAAGAAGTTGCCGATAAAATGGAGGGAATGGGGGATAAGTTTCTCTCCTTAAAGCAGGAGGAAAACAGGAAAAGCGTTTTTTCAAAAGAACTCTACTTGGCTGTCCTGCTTATTGTTTCAACCTACATTCTATTAAACGGGGGTGCTTTTTCCTGGGTCGGACTGGTTGGGTTTGGGGGCTCGGTTATGATAGCCTTTCTTACTACAATTCAAGGTAAATAAAAATCAAAACTAAAAACATAACTAGTGAGGTTCTCTCTATCCCTTGATTGATTTATAGACTGATTTACTAATGAAATATTGAACTCTAAACTCTTCTTGAAAAAGCAATGTATAAAAAAGTAATGTGAATATCGTTTCCGATTCTATAAAATAAATAATAAATAATAACTAGTAAATAATATCTTAATTGTAAGTTGGGAGCGTTTCCAATGGATGGATATATGGGCTATTACGGCTATGACATGGGATATGGAGACATGTTTTTCGGACTTTTTTTTGGGTCGTCATAATCGCGTTAGCTTATCTGTTGATCAAATGGCTTGTTAACCAGAACAAAACTCACAGGGAAGAACAGATGTCAGCCCTGGAGATTGCAAAAATTAGGTATGCAAAGGGCGAAATTAATGTAGAGGAATTTGAAGAAATTAAGAAGCTTATCGTTTAAAGAAAAGACAATCTAAAATTAACGCCTGTAGTAATATTTGTTCTGAGAGTTTCTATCGACATATTTTGGTAATCCTATTATGTACAATTTGAGGCGATTATGGCAGACAGAAAAAATCTCATAATTGGTCTATTGGTACTAATAATAATACTTCTTGCGGTTCTTATCTTTAGGTCGATGATGTACAGTCCAGTCTATAATCCGGCTGGTTATCCATCAGGAAAGATGGGACCCGGAATGATGCACAATCCAGGCTATAACTACACCTATGGATCTGGAATGATGGGTAACATGATGGCGGTTTACTATCCAGAGTCCAGACCAATAGCTCAGGATGAGGCTCTAAAAATTATGCAAAATTTTGCACGGGAATATAGCTCGAACAAAACTGAAATTGAGGACTTCATGGTATTTAGCAGCAACTACTATGCTGTTTTAAAAGATCCATCCACAGGTCAATATATAGCTGAGATTCTGGTAGACAGGTACTCCGGGTCGGCATATCCTGAACCGGGACCAAATATGATGTGGAACACAAATTACGGTGCTGGAAGAGCGCAGACCGGAGGCAAGGATTATGATTTGGCGGAGTCGGAGAAGCTTGCAAATGATTTCCTTGCTGGCTATTTGCCTGGAGCTCAGATTATTGAATCTAAGGCGATGCCTGGCTACTATACTTTTGACTTTGGATGGAATGGCATTGAGAGTATGCTAAGCGTAAATGCCTATAACGGTCAAGTGTGGGTGCATACATGGCACGGACCTTATATTGGTGATATTAACGTCACGAGTTAAATCACTTTACAGATGACAATAGATGGCTATAAAAAACTATTTTTTTCTAAAAACAGAATTTTTATAAATTGGATCCACTAATGTTAACAATGAGCTCAAGAATCCTAAAAATAGTTATCAATGTCACTTATATGTAAAAATTGAATATTAAATAATATAAATTACACTTGATATTTTATTGTCAACTTCGTATCTAAATAAACTTATTTCTTTTTTTAAGTTATTCTTTTATTTCAAATAGATAAACTCTGAAAATATACTTATTATAATAACGTTTTTATGCTAATTAATTAAATAATTATCCGACGGTATTTTTTAAATTTAACAATCTTGGGACATAGGGGGAAATTGATGATAAAATCCGGAATAATAAAGCCAATATTATTACTGGTATGCATAGGTGTACTGGTAACTGCACTCGTACAGCCTATTGCAGGAAGTACAATGAGTCAGGGGAAAATGATGGAGCAAAAAGACAAGATGGCTTCTTGTCTCGATAATAAAAGCATGATGCATTCTGGAATGGGAGAATGTGGAGCCAGCAAAATGTATGAGACTTCATCCAAAGAGAAGATGATGAAAGGCGAGAAATCATGTAATGAAACCATGATGAAGTCTATGATGAAAGAGAAAGCAGCCAGCAAAGGCCGCTACACAGGCAAGATGAGTTTAAATGAAAGTTCATCCCAGGCCAATTTTGATTGCGCTTGTCTTTATCTTGAGAAAGCAATAAAACTTCATGCGATGCATCTTGAAAAACCAAAAAGCGTAACCAATGAGTCTCAGATGGAAATGATGGACCAGATGAAGCAGGCCAAAAAATACCTTGCAGAGGAAAAAATGAATATGGACATGATGGGCACATGCAATGAGTCGGCAGAGTATGAACATCCATATGCCATCTCAGCCCTTATGAGGCTTGAATACTCTGGCTTCTGGCTTGATGAAGCTATAAAACTTCATGCAATGCACATGAAGAATCCTAAGATTGCAACCAATGAGTCTCAGATTAGATTAATGGCCCAGATGGTGCGTGCAAACAGATACCTTGCAGGAGAAGATATGGATATGAAGATGGCTAAAAACGCCAGTCTCTCGCAGGATAACGTTAACTTTACAACTCTCTGGCTTGAAAAAGCAATAAAACTTCACGCAATGAACCTTAAGAATCCTGAAGCAGCAACCAGCGAGTCCCATATGAGATTAATGAACCAGATGATGTGGGCCCGTGAATGCATTGGAGGAAAGAATCCGAATCTGGAAATGCTGATGGACTTTGAAGAGGACTCAGCCAGAGATATGTGTGAGCCTTCATCCAGTGAAATATGTGAGCCTTCACCCAAGGAAAAGATGATGATTATGATGATTGGCTCCATGAAAATGGGAGAAAAATCACGCAATGAAACCATGATGAACGCTATGAAGAGTTTAATAATGGAAGAGAAGGCTAAAAAAGAGAAAATGGAATCCATGAAGGAAGAGAAAGAGGAAGAAGAGGAAGATGAAGAGGAAATGGAATCCATGATGGAAGAGAAAGAGGCCAAAAAAGGTAAAATGGAGTCCATGAAGGAAGAGAAAGAGGCTAAAAAAGAGAAAATGGAGTCCATGATGGAAGAGAAAGAGGCCAAAAAAGAGAAAATGGAATCCATGAAGGAAGAGAAAGAGGAAGAAGAGGAAGATGAAGAGAAAATGGAGTCCATGATGGAAGGGAAGTTAGCTAACAAAAGTTGCTATGCAGGCAAGATGGAGAAGGCCAGCTTAACCCGGGCTGACTTGGACTGCGTTTGTTTGTGCCTCGAGAAAGCCATAAAACTGCACGAAATGTACCTTAGAAACCCTGAGGCGGCAACCAGTGAGTCTAAGATGGAAATGATGAAACAGATGATGCAAGCCCACGAATACCTTACAGGGGAAAAAATGAATATGGACATGATGAAAGGATTAGAAAAAGAAAATAAGTCGGCAGAATGGTTGGAAAAAATGACCGAAAAGGGCGGGCAGCGCTCATCCAGTGACTGCTAATTAGACTAGTGACTGCTAATAGGATATTAAGTCTAGAAGGTAGATACTATAATTAAGACAAGTGGGATAATTTCCCACTTCTTTTTTAGCTGCCTGTCCAGGCATTGTTAATGAGGCGCCTGTTTCTTCAATATCGTGGGTAAAAAATATTATTGTTTTTCTTCTCTTGCCAGATTCTCTAAATTTCTTTCTACATGGTCATCTTTTTCATTTGACCATTCTGGGCTTGCAATCGCGGCACATTTTTGATAGTTTTACCTGAATCATCAATCAGGGCTCTGAAGAATGCAGATACTTTTGCATTGTCAATACACTCTCCCATATGCCCTACTGGTGGGAGGTCAGGCTGTAAAAACTCTCTTAACTCTCTTCCGGTTTTGTCAAGAGCCGTTTGGGTACAGAAACCTACTTTCATAAGGGGAATGAAGCACAGCAGTTGGTCAGAACCAGAATGTTATTTTCTATCATTTTAGCAGCTACATCTGCAACTGCTTTTTCATAAACAACTCTTGTATTGCTGCATCTTACCAGATTTACTACCCGACAATTTTGCCTTCTTTCAACACCTGCGCTAACATTTATACCTTCAAAACATTTTATAGCATATTCCAGCGAAAAATCTATTTCTGCGCTAATTTTCATAATTAGGAATGAAGACTGGGACATTCTTCTTGCTTCAAAGTTATCTCCACAAATAATGTACAAACAGCGAGCAACCATAAAAACATTCAAAAAGCTATAGTAAAGGCTTCTATCAAACTATGGAAATAGTATAAGCTTCAGGCCCAATAAAAATATGAAAATTGCCACAAAGTTTCTGAATTTTTCCTGGGGTATTTTTTCAACTCCTCTTTTCCCAATCACTGCCCCAATTAAAGATACGGGTATGAAGATCAAAAAACCTGATACAAGAACAGGATCAAGTCTCGTACCTCCCTGAATATAGGTCGCTATCCTGGTAGAGTCGATCATAAAAGATATAGCACCTGCAGTTGCAACATAAACAGCTTTTTTCAGGTTAAAAGCGCTCAGGGATACAGCGTTTATTTCTCCGCCTATACCGAAGATACCTGCAAAAAACCCTGTCAGGGCTCCACTGGATACTGCAACTGATAATTTCTGGCTGAGTTTAAAGGCTTGGTTAAAAATGATGAAGAGAACATAAGCTATAAGGAATATTCCTAAAGCTCTTGAGAGAACATCCCGCGAAATTCTCAAGGATAAAAATGATCCCAGAAAACTTGTAAAGATACCGGGAAGGCCAAAGGCAAGAAAAATTTTCCATCTTATTCCCTTACGAAATAAGAGCATTTTCCAGATATCATTAAACCAGTGAACTATGCCCACCAGGAGTAAAGTCTGTGGTAGAGGAAGGGTGATCAGGAGAACGGGTACCATAATTGTGGATATTCCAAATCCAGCCAGAGTCCCGATTATGCTTGCCAGCAGTGTAAGTAGCGCTATATAGATAATTTCCTCATACACAATCATATTATACAACCGTATTACACTCTGAGAAAAAACTTTTTGGCACAATATATAATTAATATTAATATCCGCGAATAATATTAATACCTGTGTCCGAAAAGATTATGGTCCTATTAAGAGAATTCAGATATTGAAGACCCTTTTAAGAGGAATTGTGTATCAAGTAATTTTAGCAGAAAAAGCGGCCTTGATTGTTGCCATGAAAAAACTTTTCTCTGTGACACTAATTTACGGTGATACTAAATGTTCGTTTTCTAGCGGATTGAGACGTATAGACAGGAAATAGTTCGCTAATTTAGTCCGATAATTTTTATTTCCTTTACAAATAATAACTTTTTGAACAATTCAGTATATATTTCAGTATATTATAGATTCTTATAACTTCTTGTTTAGCCCTTTTAATATTCTTCCAGCTCCATGTAAAATGGTATCTTTTTCTATTATTTTTATTTTGTTCTTATTAAGTAGTGCTTCTATGTCAAATTTAATAAAATTTTTATAGTATTTAGCTTCAAAAAGAGCAATAAAATGATAGATTAATAATCTGCCAATCTTATTTTTGGGTAAATCATAATCAACAGTTACTATGATTCCTTCTGGTTTGGTTACTCTGGCCATTTCCTTTAATACTTTTTCTCTTATACTCAAAGGCATTTCATGCAAAGCAAACGATATAGAAGATACATCAAAACTATTGTCCTCAAATGGTAGATTTGTTGCATCAGAGATTTCAAATTTCGCATTTCTAAATTTATTTTTCTTTTTGGCCACATTAATCATGGCTTCAGAAATGTCAATTCCAATAACCTCATAACCTTTTTTCGCAAATGCAAAGGCCTGTTGTCCTGTCCCCGTGGCAACTTCTAATATTTTTGAACCCATTTGAGCATTCGTAAAATTCACCACTCTATCCCTTACACTGGAAAAAGGCGTAACGATAGCATCATAAAAAGGAGCCAGCATAGCAAATGTCTTTCTTACAGTTGAGTAATATTCCTTTTCTTCATTAGTTAATTTTCCTGCCATGATTTTTCTCCTTCTAAATTATGGTTGCTGAAGTCAATGGACAATGTTCTGACAGAAAGAAGTCTCGACCCAAATTATTTTCTCTCGATAATTGGAATGTGAGAGGCAGCATCTAAGATAGGGAAACTACCAAATTGGAAGAAAGAAATGAAATTCCTAACCCCTTATAATATAACTCATAAATAGGATACCTGTCGAATTTATAAGGGTTATTGGTTACTGCCATATGTCCTTTTCTTATCTCCAGGGAGGTGACCTATTTCTGCCTAAATTCTGTGAGATTTCAGATAAAGAGAAGATCACCCCGAGCATAGTGTCACAAAATAGAAATATCTTGATGTATTTTTATTATTGGGGGTATTATAATAGTAGTTGATCCTGTCTGCAAAATGGAGTTTGACGAGAAGGAAGCGAGGTTCAAGAGCGAATATAAAGGAAAGACATACTACTTCTGTGCTCTCTCGGACAAAAAAAGGTTTGATGAAAATCCTGAGAAGTACATCGAGTCCTAAGGTAGAGATCTATAAAGACATTCTGGATTCAAGACCGATGAAATGTGAAAAATGAGTCTAATGACTTAATAATATTATGACGGTAGCACACACTGTTTTTCAGCTTATGTTTAATGTAATCTTTAAGAATTCCGGGCAAAATTTAGAGTTTCGGGGGGCTTATGAAGATAGTAGTAGCAGATCCAATATTCCTGACTGAGGAGTATATAAAACGGCTCGAAAAATTGGGTGAACTCAAAATATACGACAATGTACCCGCTTCTCATGAGGAGTTTATTGAGAGAATAAAGGATGCCGAAGTCGTAATAGTAGGAAGATACGGCATTAATGCTGAAGCTTTGCATTTTGCACCTAGGTTAAAGATGATTTCCTTATGGCAGACCGGCTTTGACAATGTGGATCTGGAGGCAGCCACCGAGCACGGAGTAATCGTATCAAATGTTCCCAGTTATGCCTTTGACTCGGTAGCGGAGCTTGTTTTTGCCTTATCCCTAAACCTTCTAAGAAAAATTCATCTCGCAGACATGAATCTGCGAAAGGGACTATTCGACTGGAAGTACTATGTAGGCAGCCAGCTCATGAGCAAGACCTTAGGCGTGCTTGGAACGGGCGAGATAGGTAAGCGAGTGATACAGATCGCGCATGGCTTCAACATGAATGTGCTCTCTGTTACGGCTCACCCAAGCCCCGAGAGAGCAAAAGCTCTGGGGATAAAGTTCGTGGATCTGGACACTCTGCTCTCAGAGAGTGATATAGTTACACTACATGTGCCACTGACGCCAGCAACCGAGCATATGATAGGTAGGCGAGAACTGGCAAAGATGAAGCCTACTGCCATACTGATCAATACTGCTAGGGGAAAAGTTGTCGATGAATCTGCTCTCATAGAAGCTCTAAAGGAGGGAAAAATCGCCGGAGCAGGGCTGGATGTCTTTGAAAAAGAACCACTACCTATGGATAGTCCTCTGTTAGAGATGAGTAATGTGGTGCTGACTCCGCATATTGCTTTCCTATCTGAAGAATCTTTAGATGAGTGTACTTACATGACTGTTGAGAACATAGAGATGTTTACTGAGGGTAAGCCCCAGAATGTGGTGACGCAACCTTTCCGGCGGAAAGCTTGACCAAAGTCCCTAAGCGGCGCAACGTGCGCTTTTCAAAAAAGGCTTGCCCGCAAATCCTCAAGCGACGTCAGAGTTTGAAGATCTTACCCCCAAGCCCTATCCGGCGTGATCAACCGGCGCAACGGTTGAGGCACAACGCGACCCTTTTCAAAAAAGAATCTCTTAATGAAATTCAACACTTTCCAAATTTTATTCCATTTTACCAATATCTAATGTAATGATAAAGTCTCATTAACCTGAATTTACGCAAAGAATTTGTGGCAAATCGGATATATTATTATTCAATCCTACAGTATTCCAGAAAATTATTATATTAATTTATTCTGTTAAATTATTAAGTATAATTAGATGGAGGCTGAAAACATGACCCAAGAAATCATAAAAGTTGAAGGCATGTCCTGTATGCACTGTCAGTTGAGGGTTAAAAAGGCGGTTGAAGCTGTAAAAGGGGTACAGAGGGCGGACGTAAACCTTCAGACCAAACAGGTAACTGTTGATTATGAGGAAGGGAAGGTAAACCCCGAAAAGATCAAGGAGGCAATTCGTGAAACAGGGTATGAACCTATTTAATGTGATAATCTCATACAAATAATATCGGTACAGGCTTCAAAGAATATATAGTAAAGGTACAAATTTTTACTATATGGTTGAGGAACCTGTTTGAAAATTACAGTTGTGCTGGGGGGGTGAACACATCGGGGAGACAACATTCATAGTAGACGATCTAGTATGCAGGTACTGCAAGGATATGATCACAAGACTAGTTACATCTATCAACGGGGTTTCCAGAGTAAACATCAATATTCATGAAAGAACCGTAAATGTGGCCTATGATAGCCGGATAACTGATGCATATGTTATACAGATGACCTTGCTTAAAGCTGGCTATAAAACTTTAGAAGAGCCCGGAAGAGTTTTTTAAACACCGAGCAACTCAAAAAAAATTGAATAAGTGATAGGTCTGATGGAAGTTAATATGGGAGCATTGGCATGACCTGTCGTCTTGCCGGAAAAGAGCAGCGGATGCTGTTTATTTTCTAATTGGGTGAAAATTGCACAGGTTCTATACAATTTCTTTAAAACTAACATGTTTATGACTTTGAAAGATTCCTTCCTTATGATTAAGTAGTTATCGTTTTCTTTATCTTATAGTTTATTTTGGAGAATAACTTGTATTATTGCAGGTAGAATTATACATTTCCTGACGCAGATCGTCCCGCTTCTCTGCCCATTTTATTAAAGGAATAATTGCTTCACAAAGCTGTTTACCATCATCCGTTAAAAAATATTCGACTCTTGGAGGTACTTCGGGAAATGCTTCTCGTCGGACAAGGCCTTTTTTTTGAAGTTCTTTTAACAGGTCCGTAAGTGACTTGGGGCTGATACCCTCAAGAGTACTCATTAGATCATTGAATCTCAATCTGTCGTGATGTCCGAGGACACTGATAACCTACGTGGCCCATTTTTTGGATATTGTGTTAATAATTCCTTCCAAGGGACACAAACAAACTCCATTACTATCTTCTTTCATAGTCACTTTCTCACTATATACTTCATATTATTAATACTATAGGAAGTATTGTAATTGTTAATATATGCTATTATTTTTTGATTTTTTAATATTTATTATCTCTAAATGGAGTTGAAAAGATGAAAGTTCTTGTATGTGGAAAAGGAGGTAGTGGCAAGAGCACGATTACTGCTCTACTTGCAAAATCCATGGCTAAAAGAGGTTACAATGTACTTGTAGTGGACAGTGATGAGTCAAACTTCGGGCTTCATAGGCAGCTTGGTATTGGAATGCCGGAAGACTTCATGAACTACCTAGGAGGAAAAAAAACCCTGGGTGAAAAATTGATGCAGGCGTATCAGAGCGGAGACAACACCATTATTCTTGAAAATAAATGGAAAATCTCGGACATTCCTGAAGCTTACACTGTAAAGAAAGGAAACATACAGATGATGGCTATAGGCAAAATTCATGACTTCGGGGAAGGATGCGCCTGTCCAATGGGAGCACTTGCAAAAAATTTGCTAAATAATATGGAGACAACATCTGAAGATATAATATTCGTGGATACTGAAGCTGGTATTGAACATTTTGGTAGAGGAGTGGAAGAAGGATGTGACCTTATATTAATGATACTTGATCCGTCCTATGAATCTATCCGGCTCTCTGAAAAAATAAAAGAGCTTTCGGAAAAAGCCGGAAAAACTCTATATTTTATTCTCAATCGTGCGGATAAAACTGGGATCCAGTTCATGCTGGAAACCGTGGATAAGACCCAAGTTCTTGCTTCAGTGCCCTCGGATGTGGACATTTTCCGAGCAGGGCTTGTAGGAGAAGAGCTAAGTGTGGAGCTTCCGGAAATCGAGTCAGTCGCTGATTCTTTAGTTTCGGGTAACTGTCTCTAAAATAAAACAGGAAGATAGTTGTAACTGATGTAGTGGTAATATGATATTAGAAAATTTTAAAAGAGAGTCACTGATACCATTACCAGTTGTGTTTATATCAACAATCAGTGGCGACGGAGTTAGAAATATAGCCCCATATTCCTGCTTAATGCCTGTTTTACGATCACTTGATTTAGTTTGTGTGGCTTCAGCAAAAAGGAGAGATACATTAGTTAATATAAAAAGTACAAAAGAATTTGTCCTTAACCTGCCCGGTACTGATATGCTGGATAAAGTAATACCAACGGCTTTACATGTTCCTTCTAATGTCGATGAATTCGAACTGGCGGATCTAAAAGAAAAACCTTCAAAAAAGGTCAAGGCACCAGGAATTCAAGGGTGCTATGCATGGATGGAGTGTGAGTTGCATGATACATATGAGGAAGTATATGGGGGCTTTCCTTATGTATTGATTTTTGGTAAAGTTGTACATCTGGAGGTAAAAGATGATATCTATGACAAGGAAAGTGGCTCTTGGGATATAGAAAAAGCTAAACCACTGATGATGACAGGGTCGGATGATGGCATGCATTTCTGCACTGTCAACGATACAGGCAAATTCGAGCCTTATGGAGCTATGTTCAAGAATGGTAAAGATCCACTTGAAAGGATGTATAAAAAATAAAAAGGGAAGGGTTAAAAATGCAAGTAACTAGCATGGAAGACTTTAATAAACTAGAAAAACCACGAGTTCAAAGAATTCCAGGATTTTATGGCGAAAAATTAATTGAAGGAGTCTTTATAAGGGATATGAAATTATTCAGCGATGAAAGAGGGTTATTAACCGAAATAATACGTTTAGACGACGAAGAACTGAAAGCACAAAACATCAAGCAGATAATTGCTTCATATTCATATCCCGGAATGATCAAAGGTTGGCATCTCCATTCAAAACAGGAAGATCACTTGTTTTGTGTAACTGGTATGGTAAAAGTTGCATTATATGACTACAGAGCAGATTCACCCACTTACAGAGTTCTTAACGAAATCTTTATGGGTGAAAAATATCCCCGTACAGTTTATATTCCCCCAGGAGTTTTTCATGGCACAAAAAATGTTGGAAGTGGAATCTCTGTGGTGATAGGAATGCCTTCGCTATTTTATAATCCAGAGGATGTAGATGAAAGGCGGGTTAATCCCATTGACAATGATATCATTCCTTACGATTGGAACTGTAAAATGGAATGAAACAGAGGATTTAGGAAATAACCATATTAATATTAATTTTTTACTTTTTTACAGCTAAGACTTACGTGCTTGAAGTGCAAGATGAATTGTAAACGATATTGTTTTAAAGAATATATAGTAAAAGGTACAATTTTATATAAACTCTAATTATTTGTGAAGCTCCTGTTTGAATAAAGCCGGTTAGAACATTATAATGGAGTCCTGAAGAATTCTATAACCTTCGAGCATTCCTGAAAATCTGGATAGGCGGCACATCTAATGGAAGTTTATGTAAGAGTTTATGACATGACCTGTGGCCATTGCCAGAAAAGAGTGGCAGATGCCATTTCTTCTCTTGAGGGAGTAGAGTCTGTTGAAGTTGATCTTGAATCCGAAAGCGCGACGGTTAGCTTTGACCCTCAAAAAGTAAGCCTGAATGATATAAAGGCAGCTATTCGGAAGGCAGGATACTCAACAGAAAGCGAAAATGAAGCTCAGGAAGAGGTCGGGGCAGAAGTTCCTGACACAACAGAAGTCGAAGGGATGACCTCAAAGACAACTTCAAAGACAAAGACCGAGGAGCCGGCTCTAAAGGAATCAAAAGAGTCTGAAGAGACTCCTCAAACCTGTCCTCTAACTGAAATATGCGAATTGCCAGAAGAGGGACCGCAAATCTCAAGCTCGAAAGCAGGGCTAAAAGAAATCACGCTTGGTGTTTCTGGTATGACCTGTTCGGCCTGCGCCGCAAATATTGAGAGAGTATTGAAGAAAAAATCAGGCGTGGATTCAGTAGTTGTCAACCTGGAGCTTGGAAGGGCAAAGGTTGATTTTGATCCCTCGCTTATCTCCGCAAAAGAGATTGAAGAAGCTATCGAATCTATTGGATATAAGGTAGAAAAAGATACGGTAACTTTGAGTCTTGAAGGCATGAGCTGTGCCTCCTGTGCTGCAAATATCGAGAAAGTTCTTAACAGGACTGAAGGCGTAATTTCAGCCTCGGTAAATTTCCCGCTTGAAAAAGCCGTTGTAGAATTTGATTCAGCCCGGATTTCCGTAAGGGAAATTCTTGCTGCAGTCCAGAAAATAGGTTATGGAGCATCTGTTAAAACTGAAACTGTTGAGTATGAGGACAGGGAACAGGCTTCCAGGGAGGCTGAGATTCGGAGGCAGAGAAATAACCTGATAATTGCTCTTGTTCTAGGAATTCCGATCGGCCTCGGAAACATGAGTATGATGTTTCCTTTCTTATCTTTTGTACCTGATTTCTTTTCCAATCATATCGTTCTTTTTATACTATCCACTCTTGTTCTCCTTTTCCCTGGCAGACAATTTTTTGTCGGGACTCTCAAAGGATTCAAGTACGGTGTAACTGATATGAACCTGCTGATAGCAGCAGGAACAGGCTCAGCCTACCTTATCAGTGTAGCAGCAACATTTCTTAATCTCGGTCCTGGGTATAATAGTCTTTACTATGATACTGTAGCTTTTCTTATTATCTTCATCGTACTTGGCAGGTATCTCGAGGCAAGGGCAAGGGGCCAGACATCTGAAGCAATTAGAAAACTGATGAGCCTCAGGGCAAAGACCTCTAGAATCCTTGTAAACGGCATCGAAAAAGAAATTCCTGTCGATGAAGTAGTAGTTGGGGATATTGTTGTTGTTCGGCCCGGAGAAAAGATTCCTGTTGATGGAATTGTAGTTGAGGGAAGTTCTGCAATAGATGAGTCCATGCTCACCGGAGAAAGCATCCCGGTAGAGAAATTTCCGGGTGATATCGTCATAGGAGCTACTCTTAACAAGACTGGATCTTTCAGTTTTAGGGCTACAAAGGTTGGGGCGGATACTGCCCTTTCTCAGATAATCCGGCTTGTTGAAACTGCCCAGACTACAAAGGCTCCTATCCAGAGAGTTGCAGATGTCTTTGCCGGAAACTTTATCGTAGCCGTGCATATTATTGCACTTTTGGCTTTTTTCTTCTGGTTCTTCATAGGTTACTGGCGCTATGGAGTAGGAGGATCCGTAGCTCTCGGAGGAATCAGCCCATTCCTTTTTTCCCTGCTTATCGCCATTACTATCCTTGTAATTTCGTGTCCTTGTGCAGTCGGGCTTGCAACTCCTGCTGCTATTATGGTCGGCACTGGTAGAGGTGCGGAAAATGGAGTTCTTATAAAAGGAGGTGAAGCTCTTGAAAGGGCACATAAACTAGATACTATCGTTTTTGACAAAACTGGAACCCTTACGGAAGGCACACCTAAACTCACAGACCTGCTTGCAGCACCAGGTAATGATGAGGAACAGGTACTTTTTATAGCTGCAACGGCTGAAAAAGGATCGGAACATCCTCTTGGGGAAGCTATCGTAAAAGGAGCTGAGGAAAGAGGTATTAGCCTTGAAAAGGCAGAAAATTTCCGTTCCATTCCAGGAAAAGGAGTCGAAGCTTATCTTGAAGAAAAGAGAATCTTGCTCGGCACGCGCAAACTTATGGAAGAAAATGGAATTTCCTTTAAAGAACTGGAAGCTGAAATGCGAGGTTTTGAGGAAAACGGAAAAACTGCAATGCTCGTAGCTTTCGGGGACGAAATCATAGGCATCGTTGCAGTTGCCGATACCCTTAAAGAAAACTCCAGTGAGGCAATTGAGACTCTTAAGAAAATGGGTCTAGAAGCAGTTATGATCACAGGTGACAATGCTGTTACAGCCAGCGCAATCGCAAAAGAAGTGGGTATTCACAGAGTGCTTGCTGAAGTGCTTCCTGAAGACAAAGCAAATGAAATTAAGAAGCTTCAGGAAGAGGGAAAGATTGTCGGAATGGTAGGTGACGGTATTAATGATGCTCCTGCACTGATTCAGTCCGATGTGGGAATTGCAATGGGAGCAGGTACGGATGTGGCAATGGAATCAGCAAAAATCGTGCTTATCAAAAATGATCCACGAGATGTAGTCGTAGCCGTTAAGCTGAGCCGACTAACCATAAATAAAATCAAACAGAACCTAATCTGGGCTTTCGGGTACAATTCTATAGGTATTCCTATTGCAGCAGGGATTCTTTATCCCTTTGTTCATAGAATTCTGATCACACCCGAACTTGCTGCCGCTTTTATGGCACTCAGTTCGGTTTCGGTGACTGCTAATTCCTTGCTGATGAAAAAAAGCAAAATTTAATGAAAGGGACAGATAGCTTAAAATTTAACAGTAGAGAGTTAAACAGGAGATTTATATGGTAAATTTCGGTTCCACAGATAGCAGGCCAAGAACAGTACTTTTGTTAAGTCTCACCACTTCAATATTACTTGTTATCTTTTTCCTTTCCTTGTCTCTTTTAACTAATGTATCTAGAGGAGAAATTTCCTACACTCAGGTAGACATGGTTGCGGGTTCAATTTTTGTTTTTGTAATCTCTATGATAATTTCGCTGTCCCTTTGGCCCAAAATTGCAGAATGGCTTGAAAGCAAAAAGAATAAAATCCCAGAGTGATTCCTTTTGGAAGTGGTTTCAGAGTTATCTGGGATTTCTTTAATCTGGCTTTGAATAGATTCATCGATCAATGAGTATTCCTTGAAATCTCTAGTTTTATTTAAATTCAGTAAATTTGTCTTTTAATGCATTGCACACGGGACATCTGTCGGGTGCTTCTCCTTCAAGGGTATATCCGCATACTTCGCAAACCTGGATCGGGCCAAGTTCAATGTCTTTTCCTAAGTTAACCTGCTCGAATGCTCTTTCAAAAAGCTCTTTGTGCAGTTTCTCACTGGCATATGACCATTCAAAACTTCTTTGTGCGCCTTTTTCTCCCTGGAATTTTGCTACCTCAATGTATACAGGATACATTTCCTCAATCTCATATGTTTCACCAGCAATAGCAAGTTTGAGGTTTTTCTTTGAGTCCCCAGGGCCAAAAGTTGCCATGCTATTTGCGACAAATCCCCCTTCAAGATGTCTTAACTCTCGGTAATGGTCTCCTGCATGTATATATTCAGCGTGGGCAATTGCACGAAATAGTCGGGCTACATTATTATATTTTTCTTTTTCTGCCTGGTTTCCAAAATGTAAATACCTCATATGTGCCTGACTCTCTCCTCCGAATGCGTTGATAAGATGTTGTTCTGTCATCTTTTTCATTTAAAAACCTCTTTTTAATAAAAATAAATTTTTTATACCCTGAGAGCTTACGCAGTTGAGGAACAAAACCAAGTATGAAGGCTTATTAATATCTATTTTAAACCGTTTGAAGTTTAATTTGGCTGATTTCTTGGCTCAACTGCGTGAGTCCAAGTTTCCTTACTCGATTTTTACATCCACAGCATTTTCAAAAGGTTGCTGATAAGGTACTGTGACTTTAAGTATACCATTTGAGTATTTGGCTACTGCTTTTTCCGGAACTATCGGGCAGCAGACTGCGTAACTGTCCACATATTCGATTCCTTCCTTGGTGGCCCTTACATAAAAGCCGTCCTCTGTGATCTTAAAAGAAATGTCTTGCTTTTCTACTCCAGGAAGAACTACCTCAATTTCAAGATTTTCGTATTTGTCGTCAGGATATGCACATATAGAAGGTGAAACTTTTATAGTATCTGCCATATCATTACCCCCAAATAACATTATTAATTAATATATTTATACATTTTCTTTCGGTTAAGTAATCTATTAATGTTAAAATGACTACTGAAATGATGTATTTATCTTGGCTTTATCTCTTTTTATATAAAACACTAAAATAATGTATATACTGAAAAAGGTTATATGATACAGATCTCACATGATACAGATCTCACAAACATATTACAAAAAAGATTATATGTTACTTTCTCACGTAGGGGATCAAGTAGGGGAACTTTTAATAAACCCCTAGGATCATATCAATTAATTATTTTTATGTAAATTGTTTCATGTGAGCTTTTTCAGATTGATAATTTAAAAGCGAGTGTTTGTACATGAGGGAATCCGTCAGAAAATTAGGGCTTATAGGAGCCGGCCTCTGGGCAATAACCGAAGATAAGGTAAATGATCTTGTAAAGGAGCTTGTTGATAAAGGAGATATCAGTAAGGAAGAAGGTAAAAAAGCTGTCCAGGACATGCTTGAAGAAAGAAAAAAACAGAAGCTTGATCTTGAAAAGAAAATCTCTGAGAAGATCCAGGAATCGATCTCAAAAACCGATACCTTTACTAAAAAAGATATGCATGAGCTTGAGTCCAGGATAAAAACCCTGGAAGAAGAAATCCAGAGAATCAAAAACAAAGAAAAGATGTTCTTTAAGTGAAAAAGACTTTTTAGCTACTTTTCACTTCTTTCCTTTCCATTTCATAATTCTTCAATTACTATATCTTCTTCAGGGCTTGCGGTCTCAAGCAAGTCCTCAAGCTCTGCCATATCAGAATCAAGCTCCTGGATTTCTGTCTGTGTAAGTCCTATTCCCATATCTGTAACTGGTGCCCCATCCTCTACCTCGACGGCGTTTGAGTTTACCCCTGACTTTTCTATTTCAGACGTATTGTTCCCTATACAACCGGATCCTGCAAGCCAGACAATTAAAGCTGACAGTACGAGCAGGTGAGCTAATTTAACCATTTTATTCCTCCTTAATTTTATTTTATTCATTCGATATATTTTCTAGTCTCATCTCCTGAGATAGACTTTTCCCTTTTATTCAAATCTTTAATTCTTTTCTTTAATTCTTTTCTTTAATCTTTTATGGGAATAACACTTACAATCTCTTTACTATTAACTGTAACTGTTGTATTTTCATAATTATTAATGCAGTTTTCAGGCTGCTTTTTATTTTGATTCCGTTAGATTTTTAGCTTCAGTTCTGTTACCCTTTTCGATTTCATGACCTTTGAGCTCGCCGAAAATTTCCCTGAGTAACTTATTAGCCTTGTTTATATCATTGAGGGATTGACGAAGGTAATTATTCGCAGTTTGCATATCTTCCCTGGTGACGTTCTCACCATTGTAAATGGAATCTGCAAATTTTTTCTTCTCCTGCACGGATTTAATATAAGAAGTATAACTGGCAAGTTTAATCTCAAGTTCAGATGTGTCAACACCGGTTTCTTTCAGGTCCTCGACTTTTACTTCAAGTTTTTCAGAAAGGTTTTCGGAGTCTTCGAGAAATTCCCCTATTTTCTCACTTACAGTCTGCCCTGCGCTTGAAAGGCTGATTTTCTCAGCATTATTCCATATTCCACGTACGGACTTGACCACGGCTAAAAGCTCTTCCTGGCTTGATGCGCTTGCAATGTTTGTCTTCTCAACTTCAAGCAATTTAATTTTTTCATCTATGGCAGTGATTTTTTCTTCGGTTCCATTTCCATTTGAGTATGCCATATTGCTATTTACATTTGAAAGGTGAGCTATCATATAGTTAACACTTGAGTTAAGATAGAGCTTTGTGGCATTTAGAGCCTCTTCGGAGTTAGGGTTAATTTCTTCTTTACGAATACTGTCCCTTATTTTTAGAAAATCCTCTTTTGCTTCCTTATATTCTTGCTTATGAAGCTGGAGTTCTTCATGTAACTGTTTTCTTTCCGCTTTGTATTCGGTAACTTTATTTCGGTTTTTTGCGCTGAAATTCTTCTGTTCTTGTTTCATATCGGATTCATAATTTTTGGTCTCGCCCATCTTATCAGTTTCATTGTACGAAACGAGGGCATTTTCACGCATATGTTGATTCGAATTGGCGTTTCCGTGTTCAGAAGAGTCTCTAGCAGCAAGGGAGCCTCCTGGCAGCAAACTGAGTAAGGTTAATATGATCGTAAAACAAGCCAGATCTCGAATAATTCTCGATTTTTTCATCTGACTGCCTCCCTTTATAAGTTATTACAATGTTATATGAATTAGGTACATATAAGTATTCTTTTTGAAATTAATCTTATTAACAGGCAGATCTGGATTTTTAAGCTTCATACACTCCCTGATTCCTTGATAAAGCTTTAATATCTATCTATTATTTTTCGTAATCCTCTGTCATGGAAAGTAAAAGATTTATGCTAAAAGCCCATTTAACATTGCGTGAATTTTAGTAAGCTCTGCAGGTTCGCACTTGTCTTATTTCTCATTGTAGTCCTTCAGGGAAATGCAATTGCGGCCAACATTCACGGGACAGTCTATGAGTGGTCTACTTTCAAGCCTCTTAATAACTCAGTTGTAGAGATTAATTCTACTCCGGAACAGAACTTTATTGCAACGGATTCTGAGTATTCTTTCAATCTCACTCCCGGAACCTATACGATAAATGCAAGCTATCTCGAAGGAAATAAAGTCGTTTATACAACCCAGGAAGAGGTTGTTATTTCAGGTGAAGGAGAGTATGTACATGATCTTCTCCTCTTTCCCCCTTCTAATGAGGAGCTTCTGAACCAGGATTATTTTGAGGTTCCCGATTTGGAATATGAAGAGACAGGGCCTGTATCGCAGGAAAATTCTCAATATGCAGCTTTAGCTCCTGCTTTCCTTGATCTCGTAGTCCTACTAGTCGTCTTATTGCTGGGAGGCTACTTTTTAGGAAAGAAAAATGGAAAATTAACAAAGTCTCATTTTACTGATAGATACCGAGAGCCGTACTTGCTGGAGGCTCAAACTCCCATAACGGATGCAACATTTTCTGAAGAGGCCGAAACTGATTCAGCCGAAAACACAATTGAAATTTCAGAACTGAGCTCTAAACAATTTACTGAACAGTCTGAAGGGACGTTTGATACTGGCAAATCTTTGCAGCAGAATAAGTCTACAGAAGAGACTCAGAATATCTCGAATTCTTCTTTCCATGAGAAGGAGCCGAATAAATTGAGTTCCGAGGCTAAGGAACATTCAAAGCTCAATCTTCCTGAGGATCTCAAAGAAATTCTGGATATGGTTCGAGCTAGCGGAAATCGGATTACCCAAAGAGAACTGCGAAAAAAATCTCCCTATTCGGAGTCCAAAGTCAGTCTTATGCTTTCGGACCTTGAGGAACGCGGGCTAATCGAGAAATTCAAAAGAGGGAGAGGTAACATAATCCGTATTCCAGACGTGCACATCTCCAAGCAGACCAAACATGAAAACAAGAAAGATTAAGCGATATCGTACTCTATAAAGTCTTTTTTGAAGGGCAATAAACAGTAAACTATATAACTTAATTCATCTACTAAACAGCAGAAAGGGTTAACAATGTTTGGAGTACGCAGTACATTTGGATGCCCTTTTTGATCTCTTATGCCTCAGAAATTGCTTGGCGAATATAAATTTGCTAATATCAAATTAGACTAACAGGACTCCAGATCCTTGCTTCAAGGGAACGGATTTGAATCTAGGTTCGTGAAAATCAGGTTCAAGAGACTCGATAGCTGGATTGAAATCGGATACTCTGATATACCACTTCAACCCTGACAGTAAGCTGCCGAATATGAATTTGTAGATTGGTATATCATTTAAATTGCACAGGAGATCCTTAAAAAATTACGAGGTACAACATGCGAGTTTCCATGGACATTGAATTAAAAGATGTACCAGGGCAGATGCTCTTAGCCCTCCAGCCCCTTTCAGAATGTAAGGCTAACCTGATAACAGTAGTACATCATCATCAGAAGAGAACTCCCAGAAAAACGGTGCCTGTAAAGCTTATACTTGAAACCAGGCCTGAAAGTATTGAAACAATAAAGGCCAAACTTGAAGAAAACGGAATTAGAGTAGTAAGAGTCGGAGAACACCGTTTCAGGGAAAGCATAAACGTAGTGCTCATAGGGCATGTTGTCCATACAGGGATTCAGGATACGATTGATGAGATTGACAGGACAGGGTTTGCTGAGGTTGTCGATCTTTCACTTTCCATGCCCGGTATTAATATGCTTTCTTCAGCCCTCATGAAAATCGATGCTGTTGGTAAAGAGGATTTGCAAAAGGCACTCGCTATCCTCAAAGAAGTCTCGACAAAAAAAGACCTGCTTATGGTTCTTCCAATTGATATCCAGGCCTGAAAAATAGTTTTAGGAGATTTGAAAACATGAAAACAGTGTACTGTTCCATTCACGGGTTCGGTGCAATCGGACAGGGTGTGGCCGAAGTACTCCTTAGGAAAAAAGAGTATCTGGAAAGTCTCGGGCTGGAAGTAAAAGTGGTTGCTGTTGTGGACTCAAAGGGTGCAACCTTAAATCCTGAGGGTGTGGACCTTGCTGACTGCCTTGCCAGGAAGAGAACAGCTGGAACGGTAGCCTTGGAGAGTATCTCCGGAGTTGAGATCATCCAATCCGTAGACCATGATCTCGTAATCGAGACCACTCCTACGAATATACGAACCGGTGGAGTAGGTCTGCAGAACATGCTTGCAGCCTTCCAAACAGGGAAAGACGTTATTACCTCCAATAAAGGACCTCTTACCCTTAAGTATAGGGAACTCATGGAAACCGCAAAGGCAGCAGGCTCGCACTTCAGGTTCGAAGCAACTGTAGGCGGCTCGATGCCTATTATCAACTTGGCAAACGAGGTGCTTGCAGGCAATAAGATTAAAAGCATCAAAGGAATTCTGAATGGAACCTGTAATTATATCCTGACAAGAATGCTGGAGGAAAGGGCAAGCTACAATGACATTCTTGCCGAATCCATGCAACTCGGGATTGCTGAAACCGACCCCACATATGATGTGGAAGGAATTGATACGGCCTGCAAACTCGTCATTCTCGCCAATGCAATTTTCGGACTTGATGTTACTTATAACGACGTTGATGTTACGGGAATCACGAAAGTTACGCCTGAAGCCCTTGAAATGGCTTATGAAAGAGGGCATGTAATCAAACTCATAGGAGAAGTCAGCAAAGAAAGGATTCATGTAGCTCCCAGACTTGTACCTATCAACCATCCCCTTGCAGTCGGAGGAACCTTGAATGTGGCGTCGGTAGAAACCGAACTTGCAGGAGAAATTACGGTTACGGGTAAGGGTGCAGGCCCGATTGAAACCGCAAGTGCAATTCTTAGCGATTTGATCGCAATTTACGGGAATTGATAGATTAAGAATTCAGGTTTTGCCCCGAGTTCGGAAAAATAAAATTAAAAAGCTGCGTTGATCATGACAAGTTTCAGGGAATTTGCAGAAACCTGCCAGGCTATTGAAAAAATCTCAAGTACTATTGATACTACAAGTCGGGTTGCTGGCCTTCTTAAAAAGGTTGATGTAGAAGAGCTGCCCATTGCAACTCATTTTATTATGAGTGAGGTTTTTCCTGCCTGGAGTGGAGAGCAATTGGGAATTGGCACGAGCCTGTTGTATGTTTCCCTTTCCAGGGCCTCCGGAATGCCAGTAAAAAGTATAGAATCTCTTATTCGGACTACCGGAGATATAGGGGACACAGCCCTTCTTATCCTCAAGGAAAAAAGGAAAAATCAGGTCACTTTTTCCTCTTTCTTCGAAGAGCAGCCCGAGCTTTCAATAACCGAAGTTTATAACCGTTTTAAAATCGCCTCCGAAGCCTCAGGGAAAGGCTCACAGGACATTAAGATAAAGAACCTTCAGTTTCTTTTCAACTCATCAACCCCAAGGGAAGCAAAGTATATTTCCAGGCTTGCGCTTGAGGAGCTCCGTATAGGTGTCGGGGAAGGGGTTGTAAGGGATGCAATTGCAAAAGCTTTTTCCGTGCCTGTGGATGTGGTTGAGCATGCATTTATGGTTACAAACGACCTGGGAATAGTCGCTGCAACTGCCAAGGAAGGCGGGGTGGAAGCCCTGGAACATCTGGGAATTGAAATCAACCGCCCAATAAAGATGATGCTCTCACAGATTAGCCCTGACATAGTTGCCGACATAAAGGAAATGAAGGAGGCTGCAATCGAATGGAAATTCGATGGGGCAAGAGTCCAGGTTCATAAGGCTGGAAATTCAGTTACGCTTTTTTCACGAAAGCTTGAAAATGTTACAAATTCCCTCCCTGACCTTGTAGAGATAATTCGCAAACATGTGAAGGCCGAATCCGCAATCCTTGACGGAGAAGCCGTCGCAGTGGACGAGGATGGTAAGCCCAGGGCATTTCAGGAGATTCTTAAACGTTTCCGGCGCAAGTACGACGTGGAGGAAAAAGCTCTTGGCATCCCTATTCAACTCAACCTTTTTGACATAATGTACTTAAACGGAAAAACGCTGATTGACCTGCCTCTGATTGAGCGGCGAAAAGCGCTTGAATCCTGCGTTGAAAGCTCGGTTGAGGATTCAAAATCCATCTGTGTGGACAAACAGGTGATAACCGGAGATCTCGAGCTTATAGAACAGATCTATAGGGACGCCTTAGAAGCCGGTCATGAGGGCGTTATGGTCAAAAACCCGAATTCGTTTTATTCCCCCGGCAAACGCGGCAAAAACTGGCTGAAGAAAAAGCCTCTTATGGAGACCCTTGACCTTGTAATTGTTGGAGCCGAATGGGGCTTTGGCAGGCGTGCAAATCTCATAGGCTCTTACACAGTTGCCTGTTATGACCCAGAAACCTTGCGTTATCTTCAGGTCGGCAAGGTGGGTACGGGCCTGACCGATGACCAGCTAAAAGAGCTCACAGAGATGCTTTCCGGGCTCATGGAAGGTGGAGAGGCAGGCGGGGTATTTGCAATCCGGCCGAAAATAGTCCTGGAAATCGCCTTTGAGGAAATCCAGAAAAGCCCCAACTATGACTCCGGCTTTGCGCTGCGTTTTCCACGCTTCATCCGTATCCGGGATGATAAAGACCCTGAAGAAGCCGACACAATCCAGCGGATAGGAAAGGTATACAGTCAGCAGTTGAAAAGGCTGTAAAAGTTGGTGGCTGTAATAGATACTATGGATGCCGTTTTTTGCGGTAATCATATAATCTTTTTAATATTATTTTAA
Source organism: Methanosarcina sp. UBA411 (assembly GCF_002495725.1). Lineage (NCBI taxonomy): Archaea > Methanobacteriati > Methanobacteriota > Methanomicrobia > Methanosarcinales > Methanosarcinaceae > Methanosarcina > Methanosarcina sp. UBA411. Next base: position 301,353 of record NZ_DAGK01000012.1, on the reverse strand, counting down.
TACTGTTTAAAGCTTTTATCTTCTCTGTCTGGTAAGTACTTTCTTTTTGGTTAAAAATGAGAATTTGTTTGTCAATATGTATTTTCCGATCATTTTCTATTATCATATATTCGATTGACTGTTCTAAATACGAGATTCAAAACTCAGATTTTGAGTTTCGGGATAGGCTCTACAAATATTTTTTCCCTTCAGCTACTCCAGATGGGAACCCAACAGATATTGCTGGAAACAATATGATGAAATATCGTCAATAAATCTTTCTAAGATATTACAGAATAAAAGGAAGAACTAGATAAGTTTTGAGAAAAATCATACATTTACATACGAAATATAGTATTATTTAAGATGTTGACTATAAATGCTTTTACCAAGAATTAAGGCTATGGTTATAATTGTAATAATTGTCAGTACCGAGCCTTGAAATGGCAATTCTTGAGCTAGACCGTTTATTGTATTGTTTTCTGGATCAACAACATGAATATCTTCTTTACCATTGGAATTCGCAATATTACCAGTTAATATATTGTTTCTACTGGAGTTATTGATATTTATACCATACTCCGCATTATTTGAGACATTATTATAGTCTAATCTGTTATCTCTTGATTCTATCAAAAATATTCCGTTATTGTTGTTAAAATTTACAGTATTACTATCTATAGTGTTCTCTGTACTATTTTCGAGATCTATGCCACTCCAGTCTTCCTTGATGTTAGATGACTTTTTAATATTGTATAATTCTTCCAGAGATGGTTGTTCTTCAACTCCACAAAACGCGATTTCTTCATTTTCGCGTTTCTTTATATCGTCAGAGCTGTAAATAACAAGAATTGGTTTTCCATCTACTGTTTTGTTAGTTAGCTCAATTGCATAGTAAATATTCCCTACCTCGATATGTCCGATAAGAGCCTCATTCGACACAGCAAATCCTGCACTACTATTTTCTTCTCCAATAATTTTTCCACGGTATGTATTAATTTTCGCTGCTGGTATAGTATAAGTTCCAGTTTCGTTTTCTATCAAAACCTTAGCATCATCATTTGCAATGTGAGTATTCTCAAGTTCCAAGTCAAACTCTTTTCCAAGCAATTTCAGCTTTACTTTGCCATCGGCAACGTCCTCTAAAAAGACTTCTGGATTTGCAGTAACTGTTTCAAAATCGTCTAATATTTTGGCAAAACGAAGAGAATTTTTGTCACAGCTTACATTTTCCAAAATATCTGACCTGGAATCAGTTGCCAGTGCTGTTCCTGACAAAACTAAGGTACTCACCAGCAATGCTAAAGTAAGCAAAACATATTTTCTAAACTTTATTCCTATTGTCATTTATTTCACTCCTTGTTATTTTTCTCAAGGAGGCAGGATCCGGCAAACCTTAAGTATTCTTAAAGCTATCATTTCCCTGCCTCAGGGCATGTGGAGTTCCAATCTACTCTGGAAGGTTTGTTTGAGCTCCACATTCAAAATCAGTTTTAATGTTCTTCTATACATTTATTAAGTTGATGAATTTTAACCAATCTGATTAACATTCATTAAACCGACACTTTTTTCATTTAGAATTATGACGTTTCAGGGTTTGAACTGACAAAGTAACTTTTACCTAATTTTTAACAAAAAATCTCAATGTTCATCTCTCACTAAGCAAGAAAGTTCGCAAAATGAATACCAAGGTACGTGCCCCAACAGGAAATAAAAACATATATTGTATTAGAGGAATTCAATAAGAAAGAAGAAATAAGAAATAAGAAAAAATCTGTAGATGCGGAGACGGGAAATGAATAGCTTTGAAATTTATAATGAAATGGAAGATAATCTCCAGGCTATTGAGTGGGGAGAAAGGCTTTTTGGGTATTATAAAAGGGAGGCAGGGTTCACAAAAATATAATAGACTCCAAGTGCGTCAGTGAAAATAGGCAAATATATTATTGATATACAAACTAGTCTAAGAATTCAAAGATATGCTCGTTTCCGTGCCTATCTTATTTTTCCAAAGTAGTCAACACCAAGTGCTGTAACTGCACAAACACTAAATGATCTAGTTTCGGCGCTACAAAGTTACGGCCCATACTAACTTATGAAAAATATCAAGATCTTATATTCCATGTTCACTGATTAGTCAGCAAATTCACAATGCATATCATAATACTCATTATTAACTTTTATATAATTAGTTCCATTATTGGATGAGATTTTTCCAAACTCCGATATATTTTCATGGTAGTTGGAAGGAACCTTAATGTCTTTTCCTGGGTTCATCACCGCTTCTTTAACACCGGGATATTTCTCAAGGTCTTCTAAACTGAACTCTGTATATTTCTCTGGTGGATCCTGAAGTTTATCTGCCCTGACATACATACCTGCTCCAGGCTGATAAATCACTAAAAGGAAAACCAGAAATAGTGCAAGAACTCCAAAAGAAATAATCATTAAAGCTGTTGTTGTTGATTTCATATAATCCTCTTCAAGCACCCATAAAATAAAAATTAAACTGTCAACGTGCAACATAAATAAAATATTCTAAACTGTTTTGGGCTCAAATTAAGAATTTCTACAAAGCCAATAGTTGTGTTTCTATTAAATTTGGAGTCTGTCAATAAAAATAGACTCATTTACTACTAAGATGTGCAAGCTAGTCCAGGGATTCAAAGACATGCTTTCTTCCGTGCTTATATTATTTTCTAAAGTTGCCTTTATCGTATAATTATTTTTATTTAATGGAAAAGTCATCTTGGACAATAACCATAAACTTTTAGATTCTTTTGCTTTTTCGTGAGGAGACAGTTTATAATTCTCTTCAAATATTGGTTTGCTATTTGAATCAACTATTTTAATAAGTACTATGTGATTAGTTTCATCTCCATTCTCGACAGAAAAAAAAGATGTAGGGGGACCCATGAAAACATATGGCAGGAGTATAAAAAATCCTGCTAAAATCAGAAGAGCTATTCCTAAGTAGCGAAGTTTTTTATTGACTTCTTCCATGTTCCCACCTGATTCCTTTATATAGTTATTAATGATCTATTCCATAATCTACGGTGTTACGACAGGAAGTACACCATATATTTGTACCCTGTTGAGCATAAACATAATTCATTATGCATTCTGGATGGAGCGAAGAATTTTGATCATCTGCGTCAAAATTATGAGAGACCTCATGCTGAACTATACTCTCATGAGGCCAGTCAACACCAAGTGCTGTAACTGCACAAACACCAAATGATCTAGTTTCTGTGCTTTGTTTCTGTGTTTTAACATTGCAGTCTATAATTCCGAAATACCAAAATTCTGTATCCCGCTTCATCGATTAGTCAGCAGATTCATAATGGATATCATAATACTCATTATTAATTTTTATATAGTTAGTTCCATTATTGGATGATATTTTCCCAAACTCCGATACATTTTCATGGTAGTTGGAAGGAACTTTAATATTTTTTCCTGGATTCATCACCGCTTCTTTAACACAGGGATATTTCTCAAGATCTTCTAAACTGAACTCTGTATATCTCTTTGGTGGATCCTGAAGTTTATCTGCGCGAACATACATACCTGCTCCAGGCTGATAAATCATTAAAAAGAAAACCAGAAATATTGCAAGAACTGCAAAAGAAATAGCTGCTAAAGCTTTTGTCATTGATTTCATATAGCACTCTCCAAACAATCATAAAAATAAAGTGTAGGATTTTATCCTACATGAAAAATTAAAAATGATTTCTATTGGTTTCAATGGTTTGATCGCAGCTACTGCACCAATTTTCAGTTGTCATCATCTCGCCGTAAGTCATTATACAGGAGGGACCAAAAGTTCCATGATCTGGGCAACCATAGTTGTGTGATGCTTCATGTTGCCCAAGGTGCCAATCCCAGTCTGCAGTGATCTGATGTTTCATTATCCATGCATCTCCTCCATTATGATTCATCGATTCACTCCGACCTCTTTTATCCATACTTTGATCGGTAAAAATAGCAAGCATATCCATGCCTTGATGGTTAGAATTCCACCCTGATTCACTTTGTGCTTCAGCGAGAAGTGCGCTACTACTATCCTCACTGTCAGTACTATCCCATGTTGAGTATTTACCTACCACAAAATTTATATTATGATCATTATAGAATGCATCATCGGCACCTTCAATGGTGTTGTATGCTTTAGTTTGCCAATTACTTCCAAAAGTGCTCCTATATTCTTCATCTGCGATTATCCAAACATTAACTGTATTTGTCGTCGTTGTTTGTGCAATTGATGATTGTAGATTAACAGCTTTTGATGAGATATTTCCTACTATTATTTTCTTTATGTCCTCAGGATAATTAGCAGGAAGATTTTCCAAGTCCTTGGAGTTTTCAATTTTCACAGGTTTAATCTTTAGATCTTCCTCTATCATTTTTCTTACTGTTTCGTTTTTCTCAGCGAGGGCACGACGTTCATCACCACTAAGCCGATTTAATTCGTCACCCTTCTCGAACCAAGGGTCTCCAATAGATTCATTTTGACATCTTTTTGCAGTATTATCTGTTGCACTTACAGCTGGTACAAGTATCACGTTCACCAGCATTATCGCCAAAAGAATTGTCTCTGCTTTGAACTTCTTTATTGTCACTTATTTTTGCCTCTTCTCTTTACTCCCGAGGCAGGATCCGGCAAACCTTAAGTATTCTTAAAGCTATCATTTCCCTGCCTCAGGGCATGTAGGGTTCAAATCTACTCTGGAGGGTTTGTTTGAACTCCACATTCAAAAGTAGCTTTAACTTTCTTCTATACATTTATTACGTCGACGAATTTTCATCGATCTGATTAACATTCATTAAACCGATACTTTTTTCATTGAATATTATGACGTTTCAGGGTTTGAACTGACAAAGTAACTTTTACCTAATTTTTAACAAAAAATCTCAATGTTCATCTCTCACTAAGCAAGAAAATTAGCGAAATGAACACCAAGATACGTGTCCCAACAGGAAGTAAAAACATATATTGTATTAAAGGAATTCAATAAGAAAGACGAAAAAAATCTGTAGATGCGGCGACGGAATTGAATAGCTTTGAAATTTATAATGAAATGGAAGATAATCTCCAGGCTATATATAGGTCAAGACTTCTAACCGAGATACTTCTGTCATTGAACGAAAGCAGCAGAAAACTTCCCCAACTGCGTGAAATTACTGGAAGTACGTCCCAGGCAATAATTCCAAAGCTAAGAAAACTGGAAGAAGATCATCTAATAGAAACAAAAGAACGTGAGTATTGCCTAACTCCTATAGGAAAAATTGTGGCTTCTGGAGTAGCTGACTCTTTTGCAACATTTGGGACAATTAATAAATTCAAATATTTCTGGTCTAAGCATTACATGGAGGGAATTCCCACCTCATTGCTAAAAGAAATTGGATGTCTGTATAATTCTAAAGTTATCTATGACAGAAGAACAAAAATCCTTAATGTTTACAGCAATCAGTTAAAAACAATTAAAGAGGCAGATCATATATACGGCATATCATCCGTAATAACTGAAGGATACGCTGATTCCATCTCGGAAAGAGTGAAAGAAGGAGTTCCTGTTAAGCTTATAGTCCCTCTTCATGTTGCAGAAGAATTAAAACAGTCACCTTATACCGAAAAACTGGAGGTACTGAAAAGTTATAAAAATTTTCAGTTAATATCTAAGAATGAAGGCCTTAAAATGGGGCTAATTGTTACGGATAAATGCCTGGCCTTAAGCCTGCACAAGAAAAGCGGCATTGAGTATGACATAACCACAGGTTTGTTTAGCTCTGATCCAAAGGCTATTGAGTGGGGAGAAAGGCTTTTTGAATATTATAAGGTCCACTCAGAAGCGAAGTTATATGGTAATTATACCTTATGACGAGTTTTTTCAAATCAAACATACTTAAACAGATCATCTCTTTTCATTTCGTGCAGCCTGTCCCGAAGCAGGCCCTTTAACGCTTTCAGGTCTCCTTTTTTGGCGCTAATAGGAGCTATTATATGCTTCCAGTTCTGCCAAGGAGGCTCAAGTTCGAGGCGGGCTGCTATCTCGTCAAGAAGAGGATCATACTCGTTCTCTTTTACTTTATCCATCTTGTTTGCGGCAATAATTGTGTCAATCCCGACTTCCCTGAGGAAATCAAACATCTCAACGTCTATAGGAATCTGGTCCCTTGAGTCCCAACGGTCTACAATCTGCGGGAAAGCCGGCCCGTCTATTACAAGCACTCCTAGCTTGATCTTTTTGGCATTGTCTTCGATATAGTGCACGGTTTTGTCTTTTACAATATCCTGTTTTCGGTCTTTTACTCCACTCATGAAGCCGAAGCCAGGCATATCCGTGATAAGCAAGTCCGAGATCTGGGCGTGTGCAGGGCGCAGGGTAACCCCAGGGCGTTTTCCAACTCTTACTTTCGCCCCGAAGAGTTCTCTTAGCAGGGAAGATTTACCTACGTTTGAGCGGCCTACAAAGATGATCTCAAAACTTACTCCGCCTTCGGCTGCATTCTTACTGATTTCCATTGTTTTTACCTCCAAGCCTTTTAAAAAAACTGCTTGACTGCAAACCTTTTCAAAAAAGATTTGATCGAAAACGTCATTGTCGGCGTGATAAACCGGCGCAACGGTTTTGGCCAAGCGGCGCTCCGGTTGCTGTGTTTCCATTGTTTTTTACCCATGTGCTTTCCCCAGTTTCTTATCAAAAGCCCTGAGGAATGCATTGAGGGAATCTTCGGGAATTCGAGCGCCTGCTGCAAGAGGATGTCCCCCTCCACTCCCTCCAAATTTTGAGGCAACTGAACGGAGAATCTGGTTTACGTCGATCTCTCCTCTGGAGCGGATACTCAGGTCATAAGCTCCATTTTTCTCTCGATATTCGGCTGCAATCCCCACTTCCCGCCTGCCGTAGGAGGCTGCGTAGATCGCTGCCTTTGAGATGGAATTATTTGTATTTACAACATACGCGCTGTTTTCTAGGACTTCCACGTTTTCCTTAACAAAAACTCTGATCTTTTCCTCATTGATTGCGGCTTCCCTGGCAAGCTCAAGAAGCTCTGGGATATTTGAAGGGATGATGTCCTTTGAGAGGGGTTCAAGCAGTTTTCTTTTGAATTCGTACTCTCTTCCTTTATAAAGTATAGCCTGTGTAAGGGTTCCGGCCTGAAAATAAAGATTCCTTTTATCCCAGTCTTTGACCCAGCTCTCTACATGCGGAGTATTGTCGCAAAAATCCCCAATCGCTCCGTAGATTGCTATCCTACGCATATCTCTGTTTAATCGTTTTTCAAAGAACCTGTAGGTCAGTTCGGATGAACAGACTTCGGTATTATGGTAGAACCAGTTTTCTTTTTGACAGCTTTCCGGGAGAGGGTGGTGGTCTATGTAATAAAGGTTGCATTTTTCCGCAAGTTCGTTAAGTTTTGCATGGACTTCAGAGCAGTTCCTTTCATCGATTGCAATATCGCAGATTATAAGGGTTTTCACATTCTCTATAAGACTTAATTTGTCAAGAAGGTTAACCGGATTGGTAAAGTACACATAAGCATCCGGATAAGCAGTTTTTGCAATTGCACCTGAGCAGATCCCATCTGAATCTCCGTGAGTAAAAATTAAAGTCTTAGCTTTAAACCTGTTCTGGAGTTCTTTCATGTTTTGCTTCCTTTTCCCGAAAAGCGATTTTCTTTTCTAACGGCATTACTGAGCCCCTGTTTTGCTTTCAGATTTTTTTCTTTCAAACTTTTATGTTACTTCTAACATCGAGTTTTTCCACATTCGGAAGATCACAGGCATATTAATTTCATGTTTTTTAATTTGTTTTTATTAAAATAAATCTTAAGGTAAAAAGAAGTTCGTATTAATATCTTAATTTTGAAGGATAGCAAGAAAGTTCAGACCTGACTGTGAAAAAAACAATTAGAAGACAGAAAAGTAGCGAAGAAAATCCAGTTATTTTGAGCGTAGCGAAAAGAGCTCCGTCCTCTTGAGACGGAGCTCGGGCGAGTTATTCATCAAGTTTTCAGGTTTTCTTACTTCTTAGAAGGCATGTAACTGCGAGAAGTCCTGCTATGGCAAGGGCAGGGCCAAACCCTGGAGTATCTTCAGAATTTTCATCTTGCACCTGAACTGAGGATTCATTTTTTTCCTGATTGGAGTCCGTTTTTCCCTCTGATTGTTCGCTTCTTCCCTCAAGGGAAATCGGTACTCCTACATAAACAACAGGAGTGTCCGAAATAACCTCTCCTGAGTACTCATCAAGGTCGAGAAAACTTGCTTTGCAGGCAGGCAGTTGGATTTCTCCTTCTTTATGCATCTGCAGGATATAGGTTACTGTTTTTGAATCGCTATTCTTTCCTACAATCTGCTTGAAACTGGTTTCTCCGCTTATTAGTTTAGCTTCCGGAGGTACGGTGTCGGTTACTGTCACACTTGAATCAACATTTCCGGTATTTTTTACAGTGATTGTTACAGTCAGTTCATCTCCGGAATTTAGTTGCTGCTTGTTAATGGTTTTTGTAACTGAAATTTCAGGCCCATAAATTTTCACCTTTTCTGAATTATTGGAACCCGCTTCTCCATCCTGCCCATTAGGAAGGATAAAGGTAGCCGTTGCTTTTGGGAAGGTGAATTCTCCCGGTTTTTCAGGAATCAGGTTGTACTCAAAAACCCTTTCAGCTAATTCTCCGGATTTAAGGGAAAGGGTCTTCTCTAGCACCGCGTCTTTTTGAAGATGTGTTTCGGGAGCGATCGAATCCTTAAATTCGATATCATCTAGGTCGCAGAGCCCTTCATTCCGGACATTGACCAAAACGTGGATAGGCTTTCCCATGTGATTATTTTTTGTAATAAGCTTTGAAATAACAAGGCCCCATTTTTTTTCTATTTTTATGACTTTGAAACCTACGTCTTCGTATTTCTCGTCCCTAACATCCACGCACGTAATTTTTGCAGTTATATTAAGGTCAGTGTCTTCCCATGGTTTAGGAGCTTTTACTGTAATATTCACAGGTTCAAGAGTCTCGTCTTTAAGGACTTCTCCAAGTGTGTATTTCGTTTTTCCTTTTAGGACTTCCATTCCGGCAGTATCGATTGTTAGAACAGCCTTTTCAGCTTTTGCGTCTCCATCGTTTTTAATCTTTATCGAAACATCGATTGCGTTGTCTCCAGTAGATTTTGAATCATATGTATCTTTTTTAGTTTCAATGTCTATGTCAAACTCTGGTTCTCCTTTTATAAGAATATCCAGTTTAGCATAAGGGTTCCAGTTTCCTGTCTTGAACTTCTTTCCATCTCTCTCAATAGTTTCATAATTTGGATCTACTTCCTGGGCGTAAACCTTTATCCTGTCGTCATATACAACTTCCAGGCCTGCTGAAAGCGGAGAGGTCTTCAGTTTCTCCCCATCCTTTGAGATTGAAATAAACATCTGTCCTTCATCGTTGAAATCTTCTGCCTTTATAACATAGTCATTAACTGTTACTGTGTCCCCCCAGTACAGTGTTGTCCCATCCTGTTTCTCTACCCACTCGATGTCTTCTTCCGCAAGAGAGGTTATTGAGAAAGCTGAAACGAAGAAAAAGGCAAGTAATGCAATCAGTGCAAGCTTCTTATCCATGGTTACCTTCCTTTAACTTGATACTTGTAACGGATCTGCGCACTGGAAGCATACATTTTGAGCTGCTGTAATGGCTACGGCTCTTTATATTTCCATATATAACTTATATAATTATTAACCGTTTATTTATGACTGATACAACTGTATGACACCAGCCATATTTAACTATTTGATGCATTGATTTTGCCCCAGTACTCCCCTATGTTTTACATCTTTCAAACTCATTATTATTTATTAAATCTAATTCTATTGTTCATCAGAAATTTGTCTAAACTCTATAAGTTATCTCGGCATAAGATATTTTAATTTTTTGTACTGTTTACAATCTCAAATAAACTTCTTATATCAGAGTCGTTTTCTTTTTAAGGCTGCATGCTCCTTCAAGGGTAAGGAAAGGAAGTCTAGGAAATCTCCAAATCTAATCAAGAAGTAGCAGTCCCTTTCTGGTATCGGAGTTTTTTCCATGGAACTTATAAAAGTTGTAGAAATTCTCAAAGAAATTGCGCCGCCTGAACTTGCTGAAGACTTTGATGAAGGCAGGATAGGGCTAATTCTGAACCTGGAAACTAATATAGAAAGAATTGCAGTCGCCCTCGATGCCAATTCTTATGTGATTAAGAAAGCTGCGGAAATGAGAGCAAATCTTCTGGTTACCCACCACACCCTTATCTTCCACCCGATAAATAAAGTCTCAAAACCCCTAGCTGAATCCCTTAGGTTTGCCCTTGATAACGAGATATCCCTTTACAGCATGCACACAAATTACGATAGGGCCGAAGGAGGCATTAATGATGTGCTTGCTGCAAGGCTTGGGTTAAAGAATATTGAAAATGTGGAATTTGGCAGAATAGGGGAGGTCGAACCCTGTACTTCGGCTGAACTGGCTTCTCATGTCTCGGATACCCTGCAAACTCCTGTCATGTATGCCGGAGAAAAAGAGGGTATAAAGCGGGTAATGGTTGTTGGCGGCAGTGGCTTTGCGACTGAATTCCTTGAAATTGCTAGGATAAATGGAGTTGACGCTTTCATATCTTCCGAACTTAAGCATAACATTCTCCGCGAGTATGAGGACCTATGCCTTATTGACGCCACCCACTATGCCACGGAAAATCCAGGCATGGAGGCTTTATGCTCCAGGTTGCGCGAAATTTCCGGGCTCGAGGTTGAATTCATCGAACAGCCTTCCGGACTCAAGGCAATAGACTTAAGGCAACAGATAAAACCTGAACATCTTTCTGAAACTCTCCAAAATGAAAGGGCCTGAATAAACTCTTATTGGACTAATTGAACAGGAAGTTTACGTGAAAATATAAATTAAGGCAAATGTGTTTCTATATCATGAACGCAGGGATGATTTTAATATGACAGAGGAAAAAGATCAAGATAGAGCAGAGATGATGAAAAAGGATCAAAATATAAAGGAAGAAATTAAGGAGGATTCCCTGGAATCAATGCTTGAAGAACAGTCAAGAAACCAAATTCGTTCGGATTATCGACGTAGTCTGGGCGGTGAAAACCGTAGAAGATATATGGATTGAATTCCGCGGTGAATTTAAACGGGATGAATTCCTGAGTAGATTTCTCTTTCCTAAATAACTATATTTGAAACTTTTATATGTTTTCCTTCTTTTTGTCTCAGTTAATCTAATTTTTGTTTAATGTTTCGGTATACCTAATCCTTACTCTTTCGAGCTTATTGGCTTATCTGGCACTTGTTTTTACGTTTTTATTTCTGGCCTGGTTTCAATTGAATTCTTTAAATAGCTCTTAAGATGTCTGCGTACGATCTGCACTTCTTCGGTTTCGGGCATTGAGTCGAGAATTGTCTCGAGATAGCCACACTCTTTGAGAAGGGAAAAAGCCTCAGGAAAACTAATGTCAAAAACCCAGCTCAGGCGAAGGAGTTTTATATCATTTCTGTTTTTTGTATCTGCAAGCTTTACCATCCTGTTATTCAGGATATCCGCAACTATATTTCTCGAAAAGCCGGGCGTATCTGGCATATTGAATTCGAGAGCTGGGTTCCTGAGTTCTTCCTCTTTCTGGTAATCTTCGCTTATAAACTTCAGGATGTCCAACTTATCAGCATCCCGGATCAATTTTAAATAAAAAAGGAATTCCCTGCTGATTTCTGTGCATTCGGGGACTTCCATGCGATTATGATATTCCACGGCTTTCAGGATTAGAACTTTCTCTCTTGGTGGTAGACGGGAAAGAATTCCAGTATTTTCCAGGATTTTTATCCCAAGCAGGGCGTGATTTTCAGATTCTGAGTCTTTGAACGTCCTATATTTCATAAACTGCTCAAAACGACCCAAATCATGAAATAAAGCTATTACTTCAGCGAGCCTGCAACCTTTCTCCCCTACATTTTCCGCTTTAGCAAGTAAAAGGATGTTCTCACAAACTCTTGCCGTATGTTCGATTTTCAGATTAATGTTTTCTTGGATAAAAGCTTCAGGAGAAGAGAATCGGTCTACATAATCCAGAAACCATTTTTTGAAGAAATCAAGATCTTCCTTCTTCATATTTTGCAATAGGAGTTTAAATGTAAATATTTTTTCATATTTACGGGACTCTAAGGTTATACTTTAATTATTAATCTTATTTTTTATCATTAATTCTATTTTACTGTTTAAACGTTTTTATTTTTCTATTTATTATTTCTATAACAATAATATACTGTTGCGTTAAATATAATTACAATCCTGGGGTTCTTTTTAAACTGCATAAATTTTATATGTAAGAACTCCTAAATTTAAGTTAAAATGAATAAGATTGACTCTTCAAACTATTTAAATTACTTATTGGGGGAGCAAAAAGATTTTATCTAGTTACTTTTATTCTTTAATTATTCGCACTTATGCAGTTACAGAAGCAGTACAGAATAGTGAATGTAATGATAGTAGTTGACTCTCTATGAAATGTTTCAATAAGAACTCATTAGAATAAACCGGGGTATTTAATGAGCTCAGTTAATAAAAATAATTTGATTGTTGGTTCTTTTATTCTCCTTGCTTTGATGTTATATTTCTTTTCAGGTTTTTTACCTATAGCAGGAGCTATTACAGGTCAGGAACTGGTTGTAGAAAATAATGAAAAGACTGAAATTAATGAAAAGACTGAAGTCACTCCTGATCTCTCTGAAATAATGGCACAGTGCCCAGCTTCTGTAGAAGGCCTGATTGATAAGGGAAATACGTTATACTCTCTTAAAGAGTATGAACTTTCTATAACTTGCTATAATGATGCACTTAAGAGTGACAATAATTCCTCATTGGCCTGGTATGGAAAAGGACGTTCTCTGGCCGAATTGGGAAATAACGACGAAGCAATTAACTGTTATGAGACGGCTCTTTCAACTTTTCCTTTTTCTTCCGAAAACTGGTATGATAAGGGTAACAAACAACTTGAGCTAAAAAAATATGTTGAGGCCATCAACTGCTATGACAAAAGTTTTGCTATCGATACCTATCTCTCTACGGTGTGGTACCGAAAAGCTCTTGCTTCTGAGAAGTTGGGACTTGATCAGGAAACCTTGAATTCTTACGAAAAATCTATTGAACTGAATTCCAATTCATCCAGTTCTCTGCAGATGCAGGGAATGGCTTACATCGGACTTGATCAATATCCTGAGGCACTTGAATGCTTTAACAGGGCTCTTAATATTACTCCTGACAATTCTGAACTCTGGTATCAGAAAGGATTAATTCTTGATAAATCTAGTGATTACGAAAATGCATCAGACTGTTACGACAAAGCAATTTCTTTTAATCCGGATATGGTAGACGCCTGGCATAATAAAGGAATCAACCTTGAGAAAATGGGAATTTATGATGAGGCGCTTACTTGCTACGATTTTGTTCTTCTGTCAGAACCTGAAAATCTTGATGTTTTACAGAGAAAGGGAGTATGCCTTGAAAAGCTTGGGAGAAATGACGAAGCTCTTCAGTGCTATGATGAGGTTCTGGTCTACGATCCTGGCAATTCTGAGGCCTGGTACAATAAAGGCTCTCTGCTTAATAAGATCGGCCAATATGATGCTGCAATAGCGTGCTATGATAAGGCACTTAACCCGGACACAGGGATTCAGGTTGAAGAAATGGTAAATGATTCGCTCGAACAGCTAAACGTTTACGATTCTGAACTTCCATCTTATCCCGACCCTGAATTTAAGTCCCCCACAGTTAAAATCTGGTACGAGAAAGCCCTATCTTTTGATAAGCTTGAGAAATACGAATCTGCAATTGAGTGTTATGATAAAGTTCTTGAAACCGAGCCCGAACATCCTGCCGTCTGGTATATGAAAGGCTTGGATCTTGAGAAACTTGGCAGGTATAAAGAAACGATTGAATGCTACGATCGAGCCCTGAAACTGGATTCCAGCTATGCTAAAGTCTGGTATCAGAAAGGCTTTGACTCTTCAAAAATTAAAGACTACGAAGATGCAGTAGAAAGCTATGATAAAGCTCTCGAGCTTGAAGAAAACTATACCCTTGCTTTGTCTGGTAAGGCTTTTGCCCTGGCGAAGCTTGGAGAATACGAAAGCTCGCTCATATGTTACAACAAAGTCCTTGAGGCTATACCCAGCAGTGCTGATGCCTGGTACAATAAAGGACTTGTTCTTGATGAGCTCGGAAAGCATGAAGAAGCTTCAGATTGCTATAACCAGACTCTCCTGATCGATCCCGGATATTCCTCTGCACTCTTTAAGTTAAACAAAGGACAGGGCTCAACAGAAGTTCCAGTGTCAGAGCGCGTTAAAAATAATGGCGTAGATGCCAATCCTGCTCAGGTGCTTTCTGGGAGTTTTTGGTCCTATCTTCTGAACTATGATTATACAAATTCAGAAGACAGTTCCAAGCCTTCTGAAAATCTGAACTTGTTTAGCTCCGAGATAAGTTACGATGCGGCATGGTATGGGAAAGCCTCAACCTACAATAAACTCGGAATGTACAACGATTCCCTTACCTGTTATGATATGGTACTTGCAATTAATCCTGTACGTGCTGAAGCCTGGTATGAAAAAGGCTCCATACTTGAGAGGTTAGACAAAAGCGAGGAAGCTCTGGAATGCTACAAGAAAGCTTTGGATCTTAATCCACAGTCAAGTACGGCTTTATATGGGATAGCCTCTACTGTAGGTGATCTTGGAAAGCTCGAAGAAGCAGTCAGTTATTATGACCAGGTGCTTGCTATAAACTCCAGCAACTCAGAGGCTCTCTTTGGAAAAGGCCTTGCCCTTTCGAATATGAGCAGATATGATGAGGCAATCTCCTGTTACACTACGCTTCTTAATTCTGAGCCTGAAAACCTTGAAGCTCTTAGAAGCCGGGCTCTTGCTCTGTCTAAGTCCAATAAATCCGATGATGCACTTACAGACTACGATAGAATTATCGAGCTTCAGCCTGACAATTCCCAGGTCTTGGTTGAGAAAGCCTCTTTACTTGAGGAGCTTGGCAGGTATGAGGAAACTGCTGAATGTTATGAGAGAATACTTGAAATCTCACCTGACGACAGGGGGATAATTTACAGACAGGGAAAAGCCCTTGAGAAAAGCAGAGACTTTGAGGGAGCAGTAGGCTGTTACGATAGAATTCTTGAGCTAGATCCGAGTAATGTGGATGCTTACAATAACAAAGGCTTTGCGCTCTACAAGTTGGAAAAGTACCAGCAAGCTATTGACTGTTATAATAAGGCTCTGGAATACAATCCAGACAATGCTACAGCCTGGTATTTCCAGGGCTGTACTTATCTCACAATAAGCAGCAATAAAGCAGCCCTTAATTGTTTCAACAAAACGGTAGAGCTTAAACCTGACTGTATCACAGCTTGGTATAACAAGGGATTCATCCACAATATGATGGGAGAAACTGAAGAAGCAATTATGTGTTATGACAATGCCCTTGCGATCAATCCAAACTTGTCTTCGGCCCTTTACAACAAGCGGTTTGCCCTTTATAGTCTAAAGAAATTAGATGAGGCTGCTGTATGCAAGGAAAGACTCGATGAGGTAGATCCCGGTTTTGTGGATGCTCTGCAGAAAAGAGGAACTAAATTTTTCCTTCCTGAATATTATAATAGCACTCTGAATTACTCCCTGCCTTCAAGATGGTACGGAGGAGAAGAAAATGTATCAGGAAATGTGAGTACAAATATAACTGAGTCAATTGAGTCCTCTCAGTCAGGAACGATAATTGAACCCTATGACCGCCTGGAAAGCAATAGCAGTAACTATACTCTAGATCTTGGCGAGGGGCAGGAAAGCCAGGATTCAGGTTACTGGTATGTTCCCGAACCTGATGAAGGAGGAGCAAATAGTAGTGAAGAATGGAGTATTCCGGAGCCCGACTAAAGCTCAAATTCCACGAAAATTTGAAACTCCGGAAAATTGAAACCCAGGGTCGTTTCCGGTATGCATTTACCTGCATACCGTTAAGATTTGCTTTTATCAGTTTTTTCTGCTACTGCCATGGCTCATCAACTTTTTTCTTCCGAATTGTTAACTTTTTTCATCTATCATTATTTTTATTAATTTTTCTTCTAGCTTATTAACTTTTTATTATTTTTCTTCTTCTGGCTTATTAACTTTCTTACTTTTACAACTAAAATTCTTTATCCGGAAAGTTTTAAACTTCATGCCATCCTAACCGTAAGCATCCATGACAGACAATTCCAGTGAGATCGAGGCAAAGCCTAAAGCTGATGCCAATACCTCGAGAGAAAACAAGCATACACTAGAAGATTATATCGAAAATCAAGGTAACCCTGGTTCCGACCCTTCTTCTTTAAGGCCTGAAATTTCGTCTGATGTAGTTATAGTCCGCTATGGCGAACTTGCTCTTAAAAGTACCGGAGTTCGAAACTGGTATGAAAAAATTCTTATAAAAAATATTGCAGCAATGCTGTATTCGAGAGATATCCCATATTCCCAGATACGGCGGGAATGGGGACGGGTATTTATCGAGAGTACGGATCCTCGTGCGGCTGAAGCCGCTGCTGATGTTTTTGGGATTGTCTCAACTTCCCCTGCATTGACAACTGAGCCTACCCTTGAGAATGCAGCCAGTGTCTGTGCTGCCCTGGCTAAAGACCTAATTTTAGAAGGTGAGTCCTTTGCTGTCAAAGCCAGAAGAAGCGGAAATCATTCCTTTTCTTCGGTGGACATAGGAAGAGCCTGCGGAGATGCAATCTGGAGTGCCCTGGAAAAAGAAGGAAAGCATCCCAGAGTTAACCTGAGCTCTCCTGATAAGGAAGTTTTGGTTGAGATGCGGCAAAATCTGGCTTATGTCTATCTGAAAACATTCAAAGGAGTCGGTGGACTTCCTCTTGGCACCCAGGGTAGTATGGTCGTTTTAATGTCCGGCGGCCTTGACTCTCCAGTTGCAGCCTGGCTTATGATGAAGCGCGGAGTAATGATTATTCCTGTATACTGCAATACTTCCCCATATGCCGAGAATGCTGCAAGAGAAAGAGCTTTTGAATGTATTCGCCAGCTCCAAAAGTGGGCTCCAGGACGTCAGTTTACGACTTATGAGATTCCTCACGGTCCGAACTTGAGATCTTTCATCGATGTCTGCAACCGAAAAAATACCTGTCTTCTCTGCAAACGCATGATGTACCGAGAAGCCTACGAGATCATGAAAAAAGAAGGCGCAAGCGGAATTATTACCGGTTCTTCCCTGGGGCAGGTAGCTTCCCAGACTGCTGCGAATATGTATGCTGAAATCTATCAGTTGGCGATTCCCATTTACCATCCTTTGATCGCATTAGACAAAACTGAAATCATGGATATTGCCCGCAAAATTGGAACCTACGATATCTCCAATAGGCCTGCAGGCAGTTGCACTGCTGTCCCTGAGCGGCCAGAAATCGGAGCAAATTACGACCTTATTGTACTTGAGGAACGAAAAATGGATATTGAAACTATGGTTTTCAATGCTATGAAAGCAGCAAAAGTTCTTAAGCTCTGAAAGAGGTGCTGACTCTTCCTTTCTATTAATTTTTATAATTCTTTACTTTTTATACTTTCAACTTGATTTATATTACTTTTAACCTGGACTCTAAAATCCTCTCAGTTTTTCTTTTTTGCCCGGATTTTAAGAAAAAAAGCCTCTATATTCTTACGGAGGTCTCCCTCTTTGAAAGGTTTCGAAATATATCCCTCCGGATCGGTTAGCTTTGCTCGTTCGAGGGTTTCAAAATCCGTACATGCAGTCAGGTAGATTACAGGTATCCCGAAACGTGATTTAATAATCCGAGCTGCTTCAATCCCATCCATATCTCCTTTTAGCATAATATCCATCAAAATCAGGTCAGGGTTTGTAAGTTCAGCTTCTTTTATCGCCTCTTCTCCTGAAATCGCGGTACCCGGAACTATATACCCCAGATTTTTCAGTTGGGTTTTAATATTCATGGCTACAATCGCCTGGTCTTCAACAACCAGAATTTTTTGTTTATCCATTTTTTCATCCATTTTTACGTTTTTAGAGTCACGTCACTACTTTTTATTTACTTACTATTTTTTTCCAGTAATCTCTAAAATTAAGCATTCATAAATCACATTAGATTTCTCGATCTTTTCCCCTCAACAAAGTAATTACAATAGACTGCAAGTCAGAAAGTCCCGGTAATAAAAACTTATACTCTCCCACTCTCAGGCTTGTATATTTTGACCACCAAAAATCATACATTTATTGTAAGCCCTTTTTATTAATCCTTTTTATTAATTTTACTGCTGCCCATGACTTCTGTCTCACTTGAGTATCATCTTGAGAGGAAGGCCAGATTGCGCTTTGGCATCCGATTTCTTTCTTGGGAAGACGTAGCCCTTTTCATTATACTCAAGAAGGCTGAACTAGGGTCAAGAATAATCGTTTTAATTCACTCAAGTGGACTATTCAGAAACGCAGGTATAGTTTTTTCTTGCCGCCGCTGATATGGATAGTATGGAATATTCTGAAGTTAACATAATATTCGAACTATAGGTCTATTCCAATGCCCGCTCTAGAAAATATATTTTTGAGAATGAGTGCTGGCATACTTCCAGCTTTCAGCGAGTTTCAGTGATTAAAAAACGAAAGTATATAATGTGTTTTCAAAACAAATAAAATTTTTTAAAGAGATTACTTACTTAGATCCAATGTTTTAGATTTCTATCTGGAGATAGACATATCTTGATTCTAAACGTCATATATTTCAATAATAAAGTCCGTTTTTGATGTAAAATCCCATCCTGTCTGATATCAAAATAGTGTCTATTTTTTATTGTGAAAGGACTTTAGAGAATTCTTCCATCAATACCTTATAGTATTTCTCTACTCAATTCCACTTTTTCAGTTTTCATATCTCCTGTGTTCAGTAAGGCTTCCTCTAAGGTTTTCACGGAGACATGACATGTTTAGGTATGTAATGAAAAATTTACTCAGTAGTTTTCTCGCTTTCTTTTTCAGCTTCTTTTTCGGCTCTGTGTTTGTGGAGAGCCATTTCTATATTACTGTGCAGATCCTCTTCCTTAAAAGGTTTTGAGATATATCCTGCAGGCTCTGTAGTTTTTGCCCTCTCCAGAGTTTCGTCGTCAGTATAAGCGGTAAGATATAGTACTGGAATTCGAAGCCGATTTTTAATTTCACGGGCAGCCTCAATTCCGTCCATTTCTCCTTTTAACATAATGTCCATCAAAACAAGATCTGCGTTCGTCAACTCAGCTTTTCTTATGGCTTCCTCTCCTGTGGATGCAGTGCCAGGAACAGTATAACCAAGATTTTTCAGTTTATTTCTAATGTTAAGAGCCACGATATTCTGGTCTTCGACAACCAGAATTTTTGCTTTTTTCATTGTATCTCCCCTTTGATATCGGATATACCTCCGAATAATCAGTCGTTTTCCTTAAACAATATTTTAAAGATAGTCTCTGTACCTTTTTGAAGTTCAATTGTACCCTCCAGTTGTTCAACAAGAATGTTTACAAGTTGTAACCCCAGAGAGCTAGTATTCCTGAAATCAAGATTTTCTGGAAAGCCCAACCCATTGTCCGAAATTACCAGCGAATAGTGACTACTTTTGTTAACTGAGCTCTTAGCATCAATATTATTGGTGCTATTACTTATACTTTTATTCTCACTTTTATTATCTTCATTTCCTTCAGTCCTGCAGAGTTTTATCCGGATTTCTCCTTTTCTACCCTCAGGAAATGCATGTTTCAATGAATTGGAGACTAGCTCATTAACAATTATTCCAAGAGGAACTGCCGTGTCCATTCCGATAAAAATCTCTTCAATATCCAGACACATTCGAATATCCTCTTTCCTGACATTGTATGAGCGGAGAAGATCTACGGTCAGCTTTTGAAGGTATTCCGAGAAATCAAGAGTCTCGTTATTTCTTGACCTGTACAGTTCTTCATGGATTATAGCCATGGTGGAAACTCTGTTCTGGCTTTCATGGAAGGCTTCAAGTACTTCTTTTTCGCTGAACCTCTCGGCTTGGAGCTCCAGCAGGCTGGAAATGACCTGAAGGTTATTTTTTATGCGGTGATGGATTTCTTTTTTACGGATTTCTTCTATTTTCTTCAGAGACTCTTCGGCTTCTTTTTGCTCGGTTATATCGTAAACTGCACCTTGCAGGATTCTTTTCGTACCTGTAAGGTCTGAAACATTCTGCATAACCTCGCGGACCCATTTTATTTTTCCATTCCTGTGTCTTATGCGATATTCGTGCTCTAAAAGTAACAGTGGATCATTCCTCAATCTCTCATTATTATTAAAAAGTTTTTTCCGGTCTTCAGGCAGAGCAACCTGAAGCCAGTTTACTTTTCCGGAGATGAAGTCATCTCCACGGTATCCTGTAATTTCCTCTACATTTCCTTCTACAAGAATGGGTGTAAAATCCAGATTTCCCTGGAAAGCTATTCCCCTAAAGTTCTTCATAAAGGATCTGTACCGCTCTTCACTTATTCTAATTTTTTCAGTTGCTTTCTTTCTATCAGTGATGTCTTTAATAACTCCAAGTACCCTGTATATGTCCCTGCTTTCATCTGTGAGGTAAACGCCGCTGTCTTCCACAGAAAAATAACTTCCGTTCTTTCTCCGGAATCGGTATTCTTCAAGGTATTTTTCCCCGCTCTTCATACATCTTTCATGAGCTTTTACAGCTTTTTCCCTGTCTTCTGGATGGATATTGTCAGCCCAGAGGTCAGGGGTAAAACCCTGGAACTCTTCAAAGCTATATCCTGTGAGCTTCTCAATTGCACCTGCCCAAGAAATGTGATTATTTTTTACATCATAATCATAGATGAGTTGTCCTGTCTGTTCTGCAGCTACTCTGTGCCGTTCCTCATTTCTCTCCAGAATTTCCCTGGCAAGCTTTCTTTCCGTTATATCTTTTATTACTCCAAGAGCTCTGTACGGCTGACCTTTTTCATTTAAAAGGTAAATACTACTGTCTTCAGCGTGGAAGTAGCTTCCGTCCTTTTTCTGGAATCGGTATTCTTCAAGGCATTTTCCTCCAGTTCTCATACAGCTCTTATAGGCTTCACATGCTCTTTCCTGATCTTCTTCATGGATATTTGTTATCCAGTCTCCTACCTCTATTTGTTTGAACTCCTCAGGACTGTAACCTGTAAGCTGCAAGATTGCCCCTGTCCAGTCAATATGCCCGGATTCAAGATCATAATCATATACAAGCTGCCCTGTTTGCTCGACAGCGATCCGATATCTTTCTTCACTTATCCTGAAAGTTTTTTCAGCTGCTTTACGCTGGGTTATATCCAGCATTACACCAACAATTCCGGCCACTTTCCCTGAGCTGTCCTGGTAAGTGGCTTTATGGAAAAGGAAATCTCTCTGCACACCGTCGGCACAGACTACTTGGGTTTCATAATAGTTGCTTCCCCCTTTCCTAATAAGGATCCTGTCACCCTTATGATATATATCTGCAAGCTCTTTTGGAACTCTCTTCTGAAACTCCCGGAAAGATCCCCCTATAACCTCATCTTTGGAAAGCCCCATAATCTGCCTGGCAAAACTCTCATTACAGTTTACGTATACTTCATTCAAATCCCTCTGGAATACAGGGCTTGGAATACTATCAAGCAGGGTTTCAAGAAACCGAACATTGTTCTGAAGCTTGTTCTCAATTTTTCTTCTTTCAATTACTTCATGTACAAGTTTCTCATTTGCTTCAATGTACTCCAGGGTCTTTTTTTCGACGAGCTTTTCAAGCTCCTGCTGATGAATCCTGAGCTTTTCTTCAGCTTGCAGGCGTTCTATGATCTCAGATAACAAAAAAGCGGTAGAGTTCAGGAAGTATATATCATCCTCAGTAAATTCTCTCTTTTCTTGACTGTAAACTTCCATTACCCCGAAAGGCTTATTTGTATTCCCTATTAGGACCGTTACTCCGCTGACTATTCTGTATTGCCTGATAAATTCACTGCATTCAAAGCGGGTTTCGGTTTCTATATCTTCCAGGATAATCGGTCTTCTCAAAACAAGGGTATATTCTGCCTGAGACTTCTCTTTTATGCTAACATTGTTTATGACCCCATTTTCCCATCCATATCCTGCCCTCATGATAAAGGTTCCATCAGGCTTGAGTTCCAGAATTCTGGAAAATTCTATGCCAAGACCCTTAGCAATAAGCAGGGCACTTTCTTCCAGAATCGCCTGAAAGTCTTTGCATATTAAGGATACTCTGTATAAGTTTTTCAAAGATAGGTATTGTTTTTTCTTTTCACGAAGCTTTTCTTCGGTAAGAACCCCGAAACTAATGCCATATCCCTCAAGGTTTACATACTCCTTTTCCGGAAAAGGATAAAGTACTGCAGTATACTTTGTTTTTCCTGTTTGAATTTCGAGATTTTTCGGACCTTTCTGTGTGAGGACTGTTTTAATATCATGTCTTAACAACTGAGGAACCTTTTCTCCTTCTTTTATCCCCCAGTATTCGAGAAGAGCATCAGCTGCCTTGTTAGCACAGAGAATTGTTCCTTCTCTTCCTAATCTCAGGAAAACGTTGGGGATTTTTGGAGAAAACTCCTCTGCGATTTTTCCTTTACGTGTTTCTCCTATTTCTTCGGTTTTCTCAGGTAAATCACTATTTTTAATAGTTCCCAGTCCCCTATTTATCTTAAATTACAAATTTACCAATATACAAAAAATGCACATTGCCTTCTCAAAGTCTAAGATTTAAAAATATTTTTTGAGGGCTTTACCCATTTCTCCATTCTTTATTCCTTTGGCTTTATGCTTCCGGATTATTTCGATTTAAATATGTACGTTGATCTATATGCATCCTCTATTTAATAAGTATATGATCTCTGTCAGGATTTTTTAAAGTTTCCCTCTCTATTTAAAATTAGATGGATTAAAGCAGTTTATGAGGGAAAACTAACTTTATGAATATCTATCAGAATTCCTATCAATTTAGAGTTATCTATCAATTTACTTCGAATTTCTCAACCTGCAGGAAGGTATCTTTTATTTTAAGATGTCTTTATTTTAGTGACTGATTCAGTAGAACAAAGATAGCGTTCATTTTATTTCAGTCGAGTATCCCGTAGCTGCAGAGCGGAATATGCCAGTGAAATTTTAATTCACTTCTATTCCTTTTATCTATTTATTGCTTTCAAGCATCTCTTTGCTTTTCTAATAGAATAATTCCTGTAGCTTGTACTAATTTCAACATTACAATTCTTAGTAAGTCATAAGCCACGTAAAATGGAATATGATCAATAGTTATCCAGTGATAATAATCAATAGTTATCCAGTGATAGTTTCTTTCTTAAAGAACGTTGAAAATAAGTAAAATCTTTGTTAAAGATACAGGTTTAGAATTTTACCGGGTCTGGGATTTAACTTTTCTTGACTTTTAAATTACTCTGTGGCTATTTTTCTCAAACATCATATAAAAAGTCAATAATGAAATGTTAAAAGGTACAGTATGTCTATAATATCAAGTACCTGTTAAATTGCGAATATCCACATTGTAAATATTTTCTCGTGTGATGAACCTTTTTATATAGGCTCTTAATCAGATGCTTCAAAAAGGGCAGGATACTTCTCTTTTAATTTTATGAAAAGCTTTTCATCTAATTTTGCATTATAAAGTGTTTTCACTTTAGAAAGCTGCTCAAGTGATAAATGCTGAGCTCCTTCTAGATTTGCCTCCTTAAGTTTAGTTCCCTGAAGATTAGCCTTTCTAAAATTAGCTCTTTGGAGGTCAGCTCCATTAAAGTTAGCTCCATTGAGGTTAGCCCTTTGAAGGTTAGCATCCTCAAGTTTAGCTTTTATAAGGTTTGCTTCTTGAAGGTCAGCTCCTTTAAGGTTAGCTCTTTGAAGTTTGGCCTTTATAAGTTTAGCTTTCATAAGTTTAGCTTCTTGAAGGTCAGCTTTTTTAATTTTTGCCTCTTCAAGGTTAGTCTCCTCAAGTTTGGCTTTTATAAGGTTAGCTTCTTTAAGTTTAGCCTTCTCAAGGTTAGCCTTACCAAGGTCAGCCCCTTCAAGGTTAGCTTCTCTAAGATCAGTTCTTTGGAGATTAGCTTCTTGAAGATTAGCTCCTTGCAGTTCGGCTCCTTGGAGATTAGCTTCTTCAAGATCAGCTCCTTGCAGTTCGGCTTCTTGGAGATTAGCCCTTTTAAGATCCGCTTTTTTAAGTTTAGTCTCTTTAAGATTAGCTCCCTGAAGATTAGCCTTTTCAAGGTCAGCTCCTTGCAGTTCAGCTCCTTGAAGATTAGCTTCTTGAAGATTGGCCTCTTGAAGATCAGCTCCATTAGATATAGCCCCTTGAAGGTTAGCTCTTTCAAGATTTGCTTCTATAAGGTCAGTTCTTTGGAGGTTTGCTTCTTGAAGGTTAGCCTCTTGAAGGTCAGTCCCTTGCAGTTCGGCACCTTGAAGGTCAGCCCCTTGAAGGTTAGCCTCTTGAAGGTCAGCTCCACAAAGTGTAGCCACTTGAAGTTTAGCTCCTTGAAGATTAGCCTTCTCAAGATTAGCTCCTTGAAGGTCGGTTACTTGGAGGTTAGCTTTTCCAAGGTTAGCTCCTTTAAAATTGGCTTCTTTAAGGTTAGAACCTATAAGATTTGCCTTTTCAAGATTAGCTTCTATAAAGTCGGCTCCTTCAAACTTAGTTTTTATCAGGTTGGCTCCTCTAAGATCTTTTTTCTCTTTGTCGTCCATTTACAATCAATCAGATTTAGACTTTAATAAACATTGCTATCTTACAATTAACTTGTTTTCCCAACTCGTTTTTCCTTAAATTATTTTGAACTTTGGGCACTTTGGCGAAGTCACTGTGGTAGGATTTGATTCTTCCCAGCCGAAGCTTGAAGAAGGGAACATAGAAAGGGAAAATTACGGCTAGATAGAGAGTATTCTCTTATTAGATAGCTTCAAAGTTTTTGCCCTGCACCATCACCTTATTTCAATTCCCAGGACTGGTAGGGGATAATTACTTGTAGACACGGGAGATATCCTGAAACTCTTGGACCGCGCAGGTATGAACCTTGTGCTCTGCGGGCACTGGCATATCCCTTGGGTCTGGAGATTAAACAACATGCTTGTCATCAGTGCGGTAACTGTCTGCTCTTCCAAAGTTCGTGGGAAAATGTCTCAGTGTTACAATTTGATTGAGATTGATAAGCCAGAATCCGATTGCATTCACTGACATCTGCAAGTTTACAGAGTCTTTTCATCCGGAGAAAAATAGATGGTTATAAACTGTACAATTTAATATTTAGAATCTGACATGCTAAAGAAATAGCGGATGCTTGAGTAACAGATCTAGCTCGTGAGTTTAGGGCTATTAAATGCTTTTAAATGGACTCGGCGGGATTCGAACCCGCGGCCTTTACGTTGCGAACGTAACGATCTTCCCCTGATCTACGAGCCCTTTTAAAGAAAGGAGAATATGAAATTATAGTTTTCCGGACGCATTGTCCGGATCTCTTCTCCTCTTAAATACGATAGGCTTCTATAACCTGGACGTTTTCAACGCCGGGAATTTTTGTGAAGGCTTCTTCTACAGCTTCAGTTCCGCCTTCCTCATCATTAACGATTAATGTCACAATCAGAGCTTTCAAGCCAAAAGCAATAGGCTCTTCAACAATATCTCCATGAAGTTCTGCTCCTGCTGGAATTACATTCTTGAGCTTCTCTTTCAGCTCTGCAAGGTCAGTATCAACGCTCTCTGGCATAATTTTAATTTTTGCTGCAACGTCACCCATTGTGATTCCTCTTTATATTTTTATTTATCTTTTAAATCGAATTAAGGTACATTTGGCATATTAAATATAATTCGGGTTTTGCCTGAATCAGGGTGCTTGGAACCCGCACTTAGGGCAGGTGTATACATTACCCTGCTGTCTGCAGCTTGAACATCTTCCAATTTCTGATCCGCACTTTGGACAGGGGAACTTTACATAACCCTTTTCCACAAGGCGAATTCCGCATGAAGTACAGTACTCAACTTTTTGTGCTGACATTTTTTCTCTCCTTAATAGTTACTTCAAATAGTATTTTGTAATAGTTGCCGATGAATCAGGCGCCTTCCTTAAGCATCGAGCCTCTGCTTCTCTGGGCACCTTTGTTAACGTTAGCAGATTTAATGAACTGAATTTAATTAATGCTTTTGGACACCTTTGCTTCTGCCCTAGTCATATACGATATACGATTTAAATATTCCCCTTTACCACAGTACCGAGCACAGGCTTCCCATACACTGCCTGAATAACTCTATCCGAATATTTTCCGTTTACAATCTGGCATTCCATTCGGTTTTTTCGAAGAAACTCCGGCAGGGCAAAATCAATACAGCTTGTGTGATTCTCTGTACAAGTGGTAACAGAAATTTCCCTGATTAATTTCCCATTCCTTAACATTCCATCCACATCTGTGGCCTTTATTAAGATTGCCCCGGTCTGCTTTGCAACCCAGGCAGCAATAGTATCTGAGGTCACATCCCAGCTATGAGGCAGAGGATTCTCATTTCTCAGTAGCCTGTATGGGAAAAGAATAGAAACTCCCTGAGGCAGACTAGCTATCGAATCTATTCCCACGGCGCGGCTTTTATCTTGAAGATAGCAGGCATACTGCTCCATACCAAGTATGGCCATCCAGTGAGCCGCATTCTCACTTAGGGAAAAACTCTTGTCGGTCTCCCTTACGGCATCGGTAAAAACGCCTCCTCCGGGTACTATGAGAATGGAATAAGGAAGTCCTTCGGATGAACATACTTCTTCTGGTGTTTTCAGGCCTCCTGAACCAAATTCCTTTACCAGCCTGTCTACAAGTTCGGGAGCCTCTTTGATAAGGCTTCCCCCTACTTTAATCACCACTTTCATAGGTTTCCTTTCAGGTTTTTCATCCACAGATGCTCTCACCTCAATCATTGAACCGCAACCGTTGCGCCGGTTGATCACGCCTTTTTCGGGACTTTCAATTTAGCAAGATTTTTCGCTCAAGCCTTTTTTGAAAAGGCTTGTGATCACGCCTTCATGACGTTTTAGATTTAGCAGTGTTTTTTTGCTCAAGCCTTTTTTAAAAAGGCTTGTTTTTAAAAAGGCTTACAGGCAATCAGTCTCGCAGCCGCATATGCCGGGAAGACTTTTGAGATCTCTTCTCCCCAGCGTCCAGATATCGAAATGCATTCGAAACCAAGCTTCTCGGCAGCTTCCTTTATCAGGAATTCTCCAAGGCCTGCAGCTGCGATTTTTATAAGCCCGTTCCTTTCCGCAACTTCGGAAATTGCCTCAGTGAGGATAGAAACCTGTTTTTCTTTTACCTGGCCCGAAATTTCGTAGATTTCTCTTTCCTGGATTTCGGAAAGGTCGGCACATACCAGTCTTGCAAGCCTGCGCATAGCATCGGTTTTGCTCCTGCCTGCTCCATCAGCGGTCTCACAGGTATACATGCTTTCATCAATTTTCCCCAGCAGGAGATAAGCATCTGCAGTTGTAGCAAAGAGTTCGGAAGCTGTCCTGCACCAGCCCCTCTCAAGTTTTACTTTTTCGAGAAGTGAGGCAAGATTTGTCCGGAGGGTGCCTGCATACACAAGTTCACTTCTTACCAGTCGCTCAAAATCATTAAGCCCAGCTTTATGTTCTCCTGATACGATAGGGATAATGTCGCTTGTGGTACTTCCCACATCCACAAAAATACAATCGCCTATTTCTTTTCCTATCAATCTGGCTGAAGCCGCCCAGTTGGCAGCAGCAAGTTCCCTTACCTCGTCAGTTTCGCTCTGGAACCTTCCCATGCTGTTAATATAAGACACTTTTGAGAGCCCAAAGGCAGAATCAACACAGGACTTTATAAAGTGGATGCCCTGTTCCTTGTCTTCAAAACAGTCTGCAAGTTCACCGGTCATAACAACAGCAACTTTTTCAGGCTGCAGTCGCTGTGAGATTTCCTTTAAGACCTCAGGAAGCCGCGTATTTTTCCAGAGAGGTAAATAATGCAGTTCTACAATCTTTCCATCCGAGGAGGCAAGTTTAGTATTCGCTCCTCCAATATCAAGCCCGATAATCTTCGAATTCATTTTTAAGCCTTTTAATATGTTTTTTTCAAGCTTTCGATTATTCTTTACTTTCGGCTTTTCGACCTATTCCCTATCTCTCAAGCCTTTTCGAAAAGCTCCCCAAGCGCATCCTTTGAAAAGCGGTATTCTCCCCCAATATGTATCGAGTCAGGCAGTTCTCCAAACTTATTTTTCAAAAGCAAGTCTCCAATTTCCTCTCGCATAACGTGGCTAATCCCGAAAAGTGAGGCTGTGGGCCTGGGGTTTACATCCACTACATATGGAAGATCAGCAAGTATAATATCTACACCTACATACCCGAAACAGTTCAGGCATTTAACTGTGGAGATTGCAGTTTCATAGAGTTCGTCTCGCCTTGGAGTCTGGTAAGGGGTAAGGCTTCCATTATATTTTATACCGAAGGCTCCTGTTTTCCCATTTTCTCCAGCTTCAGTTTCTTTTTCGCCAAATTCTATGAACTGGCGGTTCACAGTAAGAGGAAGCGGTTTTTTTCCTGCTATAAGGCTTACGCTCAGGGTTTCTCCTTTAACATACTCGCTTGCAACGAGTTCCTCGTTGTTATCAAACTCTGTGACAAGATATGTTGCCTCTGCGCCGCAGCCGAACCTGGGCTTTGTAACATACTTTTTGCCTTCTTCAGCCTTTTTTACGATTTCAGGGGCTTTAATTCCGGCTTTCTTCAGGATTTCCGTGCACATAAGCTTATCCGCGCAGCAGGTTGCCGATTGAGGGGAACATCCCAGGTTTACGGTATTTTCTTCAAGAACTTCATTCAACTCGGGAATCATGGAATCAGGGGCAATAACCAGCCCTGCATCACAGTCCTTTGCTTTTCTCTCAATTACCTGCCTGAAACTTTCGTCTGTGGATTCAACACGCGTGCCTGCACAGATCTTCGTGCCTGCGGATGGGTAGTAAACCTCATGCCCGAGACGGGTAAAGCTTTCGGCAAGGGTTTCTAGCATAGCTGCTCCCTCAGGGATAAGGGACTTTTCAATGTCCGTGCCGACAGCAAATTCTGCAATCAGGATTTTCATCGGAAAGGAGAAACTCGGTAATTTATATATTACTTTTTGTTCCAAGCCTTTTCAAAAAAGGCTTGAGCGAAAACCCCTGGCAACGTTAGGGTTTAATAAGAACCTTATCCTCAAACCCTATCGGCGTGATCACAAGCCTTTTCAAAAAAGGCTTGAGCGAAAAATCTTGCTAAATCGAAAACCCCTAACAATGGCGTGATCAACCGGCGCAACGGTTGCGACTCAACGGTTGCGGCCCAACGGTTGGATTAAAAACTAAATTCAATATGTAAAAGTTTATATAAATTATACAGTTTATACCATAAAGTTAAACATCCAAAAACATAAGGTGCCTGGTACTATTAACAGCATAAACCCTAACTCTCAGTCGATCTTTGAAAACCCGTTTGTTAAAACTCTTGCGATTTCGGTTTTCATGGGTATATTCCTGGTTGATATGGGGCTCGGGCTCTTTGATATCTTTTCCACAAAAGAAAGTCCGTTGCCTTCCGCAGTCGTACTTTTGATCTTTGCAGTAATGTTTATTGCAGGCATGGTTTTTTATGAAAAACGTGGGCTGGACATCCTAAGTTCCCTTATCGGAGGAGCTCTTGCAGGTTTTGGATTTTCCTTTGTATTTGTGTCGCTTGTAGGCGGCGTGCAGTTTGCACTGGGTGGAGGAATCTCAGCCATAGGGTGGGACCAGGTGATTTCAGCAGTCGCGGCTTCCATGATTGCAAGCGTTGTAATGCTCAAAGTACTCTTTTATAAACTTCAAAACCACTCTTACTGATTTTTCTTTTTCGTTTGTTTTTTAAGTGATAAGTATTCCCAATGCCCGAAAAGTATTTATAGAATTACAAACAATCACAGATCACAGGACGAGCGAAACCGTTGTACTTACTTGATGGGGTTCGATGAATGAGAATATTCAATAAAGATGAAACTAAAGATTCTAAAGAAGATACCCAGGCTGGGGCTAAAAATTCTGAAGCCCAAAACTCTGGTTCTCCGGCGGAAGAGGCTTATGAAGCACTGGAAAAACCCGAAGAGGCTTCTGCCAGTCCGGAAGCTGAAAAAAGCCCTGAAGCTAGGTGCCAGGAGGAGAAACAGCTTCTTATGGATAAGTATTTCCGGCTTGCAGCAGACTTTGATAATTTCAGAAAACGGAACGCCCGCCAGATGGAGGAAAACCGGAAAGCTGTGCTTGAGCAGGTACTTCTTGACTTCCTTGAAGTAACGGATAATTTTGATCGTGCCCTTAAATCTGCAAAAACTGCAGAGGACATGAGCTCGATCGTCAGTGGAATCGAACAGCTTTCAAAGCAGTTTTTCTCGATTCTCGAAAAGTACGGGATTGAGAAGATTGAGAGTGAAAAAGCCAGCGAATTTGACCCTCACAGGCATGAGGCAGTTCAACATATCGAGACCTCTGAAGTCCCGGACAATACTATAGTAGATGTTTATAAAACGGGATACGCTCTTAACTCTAAAGTTATCAGGCCTGCTATGGTTTCAGTGGCCAGAAATCCTGATGATGAAGCCGAGAAGTAAGGAGAAAATCTACTCCTGAATTCAGGTATAACTTACTTTCTGATTATACTGAATAACTTTACTCTAACTTTACCAAATAACTTAATAAATAATTTAACTTAATGATTTGTCTAAAAAAATTTGTCTAACTCTATAATTAAATATAAATTTTAACTGAATAATTAATAATTTAACCAGGTAATTAGTGAGGATAAAACATGGCAAAAATACTTGGTATTGACCTTGGTACTACTAACTCATGCATGGCAGTAATGGAAGGCGGGGAAGCTGTCGTGATCCCTAATGCCGAAGGCGCAAGGACAACCCCGTCAGTGGTCGGATTTTCTAAAAAAGGAGAGAAACTTGTAGGCCAGGTTGCAAAAAGACAGGCTGTTTCGAATCCTGAAAATACTGTTTATTCCATTAAAAGGCATATGGGAGACGCCAATTACAAGGTGACTCTTCAGGGAACGGAGTATAAGCCACAGGAAATCTCCGCGATGATTCTTCAGAAGCTCAAAACCGATGCAGAAGCTTATCTTGGAGAAACTATCAGACAGGCTGTTATCACAGTCCCTGCCTATTTCAACGACGCCCAGAGACAGGCTACAAAGGATGCAGGGGCAATTGCAGGTCTTGAAGTCCTGAGAATTATCAATGAACCCACTGCCGCCTCCCTGGCTTACGGGCTTGACAAGGGAGATATAGAACAAACAATTCTTGTCTACGACCTGGGTGGCGGAACCTTTGATGTATCCATTCTCGAGCTCGGAGGCGGAGTCTTTGAGGTAAAATCCACAAGCGGCGACACTCGCCTCGGAGGAGACGACTTCGACCAGCGTATTGTTAACTACTTACTTGCCGAGTTCAGGAAAACCGAAGGAATTGACCTCTCAAAAGATAAAGCCGTACTCCAGCGCTTAACCGATGCTGCGGAAAAAGCCAAGATCGAGCTGTCCGGAGTTGCAAGTACAAATATCAACCTTCCATTCCTTACAGTTGGTCCGGATGGGGAACCAAAGCACCTCGATGTCGACCTGACCAGAGCCCAGTTCCAGAAGATGACCGAGGACCTTCTTGAAAAGACCCTTGTATCTATGCGCCAGGCTCTCAGTGATGCAAAACTTACTCCAAATGATCTCGATAAAGTGATTCTGGTCGGAGGTGCCACAAGGATGCCTGCAGTAGTCGAGCTTGTGGAGAACTTTACCGGCAAGAAGCCTTACAAGAACATCAATCCTGATGAGGCCGTTGCAATTGGGGCAGCCATCCAGGCCGGTGTGCTAGGAGGCGAAGTTAAAGACATCCTGCTGCTTGATGTTACTCCTCTGACTCTCGGAATCGAAACGCTCGGAGGCATAGCAACCCCGCTGATCCAGAGAAACACGACAATTCCAACGAAGAAAAGTCAGATCTTCTCAACAGCAGCTGATAACCAGCCTTCAGTAGAGATTCATGTCCTTCAGGGAGAAAGGGGAATTGCTTCCGAAAACAAGACTCTCGGCCGCTTTACTCTGGATGGTATTCCACCAGCTCCGAGAGGCATCCCGCAGATTGAAGTTACTTTCGATATTGATGCAAACGGGATCCTGCATGTAGGTGCAAAAGACCTCGGAACCGGTAAGGAGCAGTCCATATCCATCCAGAAGCCGGGCGGACTTTCGGATGACGAAATCGAGCGCATGGTCAAAGATGCGGAAATGCATGCCGAAGAAGATAAAAAGCGCAAAGAAGACGTCGAGACCAGGAACAATGCCGAGGCTCTGATCAATGCTGCGGAAAAGACATTAAAGGAAGCCGGAGATGTGGCCACAGAAGACCAGAAGTCAAAGGTAAATGCCGCAATCGAGGATCTTAAGAAAGCTCTTGAAGGTAAGGACAGCGAAGCCATTAAGACAAAGACTGAAGCTCTTCAGGAAGCCGTATACCCGATCTCCACTGCAATGTACCAGAAAGCCCAGCAGCAGGCTCAGCAGGCTTCAGGCGAAGCAGGAAGCCACGATGCAAAAGGTCCTGAAGAAACGGTCGTTGACGCTGATTATGAGGTAGTTGACGACGAAAAGCGTAAATAAAGTAAAACTAAGTAATAAAAAAGGCCTGGAGATTCTCAGGCCTTACCGGAAACCTGCTGCTGCAGGCTCCGGAGCTTTATCTTTTTTAAAATAACAGGGAATCCTGATGGCCACAACACGTGATTATTACGAAATTCTCGGATTATCCAAAGATGCCTCACCCGAGGATATAAAGAAAACGTATCGAAAACTTGCGCTAAAATATCATCCTGACAGAAATAAGGAACCTGGGGCTGAGGATAAGTTCAAGGAGATCTCCGAGGCTTATGCCGTTCTTTCAGATGATGAGAAACGTGCTCAGTACGACCGCTTCGGACATGCCGGAATAAACGGGCAATACAGCGCAGAAGATATCTTCCGTGGTGCAGATTTCGGCGGCTTCGGGGACATATTCGAAATGTTTTTCGGTGGTGGGGGAAGCAGACGCGGTCCTATGGGGCCGAGGAGAGGATCTGATCTCCAGTATGACATGTACATCACCTTTGAGGAGGCAGCTTTTGGAGTCCGTAAAGATATCGACATTCCGAGAACGGAAAGGTGTTCAAACTGTTCCGGAACCGGGGCCAAACCCGGAACAAGCCCGAAGCGCTGTCCCACATGTGGCGGCACAGGGCAAATCCACACCACTCGTTCCGGATTGGGCATGCAGTTTGTAAGCACCACCACCTGTAACACCTGTCACGGCAAGGGCCAGATTATTGAGTCTCCCTGCCCGGTCTGCAGTGGTACAGGCAGAGTCCGGAATACAAGGAAAATAACAGTAAATGTGCCTGCTGGTGCTGATTCAGGTATGCATCTAAGGCTCAGCGGAGAAGGAGACTCAGGAGAACCTGGTGCTCCATCCGGAGATCTCTATGTCGTGCTTCATGTAATGGAACATCCCTACTTTAAGCGGGTCGATTACGATGTAATTTCCGAACTTCCGATCTCCTTTACTCAGGCTGCACTCGGGACGGATGTAATGGTCGACACCCTCCATGGAAAGGTCAAGATGAACATCCCTTCAGGAACCCAGACCCATTCCGTATTCAGGCTTAAGGATAAAGGAATTCAGCACCTGCACGGGAACAGAAAAGGTGACCAGCTCGTCAGGGTTGTAATCAAGACTCCAACAAAACTTACTCATGAACAAAAGGATCTTCTTCGTCAGTTCGAAGCTCTGAGCAGCGGCAAGAATCCAGAGGGAGATCAAAACGGCAGGAACGAGAAGTCCACTGAGAAATCTAAGAAAAACAAAGGTTTTTTTGAGAAAGTAAAGGATGCCTTTGAAGGTTAAAAGCAGCTTTTAGCCGCAGCCTATTCTCCCTTCTTGAGGCCTTTTTTCATCCCTTTTCTACTTTTTTCTTTTTTACTTTATTTTTCACTTTATTTCCTGAGGACTCGTTAAAGTTTGTAATTTTTTTATTTCTGCAAAATCTAAAAACATTTATATATAGCTGCTTAAGTCTAAATCTTTAGTCTTCAGTTCTAAAAAGATACTGGGTCTTATAAATTCGGTTTGCAAAACACTTAATTTCCAGAGATGGTAACACGCTGCTTAATTTTATCACAAACAATTTATCGGACCGAATTTTACAGCCGTGTCTTATATATGTTCTATTAATTTTCCATGTTTTTTCTTTCAACTTATATCTTGGTTTATCCTATACCTATTGTTTTTTGTCCGCCAGGTTTCACAATATCAGATTAGTTAAAAACAGTTTTTCTGAAGGTGTGCTATGAAGGTTATAATTATCGGCGCAGGAGAAGTAGGTTATCACATCGCAAAGGCTCTCTCCCCAAAAAACGATGTAATAATTATTGAAAAATCTGAAAGAGCATTAAAAAGGGCAGACGAACTTGATGTCCTTGTTATTGAAGGAAACGGAGCAAATGCTGAAATTCTAGCAAAAATTCTTCAAGATACTGATTTGCTTGTGGCTGTGACCGGTCTCGATGAGGTTAACATTGTAGCCTGCATGACCGCCAAGCTAATAGCCCGAAACAAGCCCGGATGGAAGGAAATTAAAACCATTGCAAGGGTCAGCAACCCGGATTACATAGATTCGCCTGTGACCTCAAGGGCTCAGGTTGGAGTCGATCTTATGATCTGTCCTGAACTTGCACTTGCCTCCGAAGTTGCTGAGATCCTGTCAAGCCCTTCAGCGATAAATGCCGAGATGCTTGCCGAGGGAAAAGTCCAGATGACTGAGTTTGCAATAAGTCCCGAAAGCAAGCTTGTAGGAAAACAGATGCAAGACCTCCAGCTTGCTGATTGCTGCATTGTCAGTGCGGTTTTTCGAGATCACGAAATAATTATTCCTAATGGAAGCGACGTAATCAAGGCAAATGACCACATGGTAGTTGTGGGCAAACCTGAGGCTATGGAAAATCTGGGCAATATTTTCGGAAGCCAGGTACCCCACAGGAATAGAGTTCTTATTATAGGCTGCGGCATTGTAGGATTTTATCTGGCTAAACTGATAGACAAAGAGGAGAATGCCGACCTTAAGATTATCGAGCACAGTAAAAGCCGCTGTATAGAAGTGGCCGAGACACTGGAAAATGCCCTTATTTTAAACGGGGATGGCACTGACCTCAATCTGCTCAGGGAAGAGGGCATTGAGAATACGGACGTTGTTATTTCAGTCACAGACAGCGATGAGAAAAATCTTCTGTGTTCACTGCTGGCAAAACAGATGGGGGCAAAGAAAGTGGTTGCCAGGGCTGACCGTTCGGACTACCTGCCTCTCTTTGAAATGGTCGGTATAGATCTGGCAGTCAGTCCCAGGGAAGCAACTGTAAACGAGGTTCTTAAGCTTACCATGGGCAGGGGAATACAAACCCTCACTACCATTGAAGGCGAAAGAGCGGAGATCATAGAATATACGGCTTCTGAAAACTCGAAAATTGTCGGGAAACCTTTAAACAAAGTAAAGTTCCCAAGAGGAGCTCTCATCAATATGGTGGTCAGGGGAAAAGATACTATAGTCCCAAGAGGGGATTTTGTAATTGAAAAACAAGATCGGGTGGTTATCTTTTCTATGGCTTCTGCAATGTTGGAAATCGAAAAGTTTTTTAGATAAATTTCTAAGAGCAGGAGCTTCCTTATAGGCAACAAAACCGTTTTTAATGCTTTAAGGAAAATTCTGCTCCTTCTGGCGTTTATAATTAATTTCTGCATACCTGAAAGCCTGAACAACTACTCAAGGCTTTAAAAAAAGGTTTTTCCTGAAACTTCAGATTTAATTCTTTCTCATAAGACACATTTTAATTCTGTCCCTCTCTTTAATGGCTGGTGGAAAATCCTCTTATTTTTATTAGCTTAGGAAATTAAAGCATTTCTCTCCCGGTAAATAAACTGTTTCTACGTAATCTACTGGATGGCTGAATTTTCGAAGTTATCTACAAATTAAATTTCTTTACCAAGGAGAATAATTATATAATCTTGGTCACCCTACGTTTTTCATTTCTTATCTATATGAAAAGAGGTTCCTGTTTCAACTGAATATAACAGTCGTGAACCATATGATAACACAAAATGTAACCTTGGATGGTTTAATGCTTATCCTCTTTTTGGTTATCGTTACCGGGGTGGCATTACCTTTCAGCAGTTTCTTTATCCGGGTCTTTACCGGATATATGTCCCGAGGAATTCCGGGCCATATTGAAAAAACAATCTACAGATTTTCCGAGATAGATCCTGACCAAGAAGATGGGTGGAAGGGCTACGCCCGGGATATGCTCGCATTCAATGGTATTGGTTTTGTAATTCTCCTTATACTACTTCTTCTTCAAGGTTTTCTTCCTTTCAACCCAGAAAATTTCGGGGCTTTTAATCTTTTTACTGCAATTAACACTGCTACCAGTTTTGTCACTAACACAAACTGGCAGGTCTACAGCGGTGAAACAACAGCAAGCTATCTTACCCAGATGGCTGGTTTTACAGTCCAAAACTTTCTCTCCTCTGCTACAGGCATCTGCATAGCTATTGCAGTAATGCGGGGAATCACCCGCCAGTCTACCGACAGGATAGGGAATTTCTGGGTGGATATCACTCGCTGTACCCTTTACATTCTTCTTCCGATAGCTTTCATTTTCGCCCTAATACTGGCTTCTCAGGGTGTCATCCAGAATCTGGACCCATATGCCCAGGCTATAGGGTACGGCCCGACAGGACAGCAGACAATTGCAATGGGGCCAGTAGCCTCACAGGAAGCAATAAAAGAACTCGGTACCAATGGAGGAGGATTTTTCAATGCAAACGCTGCACATCCTTATGAAAATCCGACATCTTTGACTAACCTGATAGAAGTTTTTCTTATTCTCCTGATACCTGTAACTCTGCCTCTTGTCTTTGGAAGAATGACAGGTAAAATGTGGCAGGGATGGATGATCTATACTGTTATGTTAGTATTATTCTTAGGTGGTTTCTGTACACTTTACGCTGCAGAACTGACAGGCAATCCTCTGGTAAAAGAGCTTGGGGTTTCCGGAATATCCATGGAGGGAAAAGAAGTCAGGCTTGGACTCTTTGGATCGTCACTCTTTGCCACATCTACCAC
The DNA here is from genome assembly GCF_002495725.1 of Methanosarcina sp. UBA411. Taxonomy (NCBI): domain Archaea; kingdom Methanobacteriati; phylum Methanobacteriota; class Methanomicrobia; order Methanosarcinales; family Methanosarcinaceae; genus Methanosarcina; species Methanosarcina sp. UBA411. The sequence continues at coordinate 264,064 of NZ_DAGK01000012.1, read as the reverse complement.
AGCAACATCGTGTGGGGCAGTCAACTCCATGCATGATTCACTCACTCCTCTTGGTGGTCTAGTGACTTTGTTTATGATGCTTCTCGGAGAGGTCGCCTTTGGAGGAGTTGGGTCCGGGTTTTACACCATGATAGGGTTTGTGGTACTTTCAGTCTTTATTGCAGGATTGATGATAGGACGAACCCCTGAATACCTTGGAAAAAAGATAGAGGTACTTGAGATGAGGGCTGCTGTCATAGCTGTCCTTGTTCCTGGCGTCCTTGTTCTCCTGCTTTCGGGTATTGCACTGGTTCTACCAAACGTTGAAGAATTAATGAAGAACCCTGGTCCTCATGGGCTCTCTGAACTGATATACGCTTTTGCTTCCATGTCTCAAAATAACGGTAGCGCCTTTGCCGGATTTGATGCATCAAATCCGTTTTACACACTGATAGGTTCTTTAGCAATGGTAATAGGCAGGTTCGTCCCGGCGGTCTCCATGCTGGCATTGGCGGGATCGCTAGCGCAGAAGAAAAAAGTTCCGCCCAGCTCAGGAACTCTTCCCACTGCCTCAGTTACATTTTCGATCTGGATGATCCTGGTAATCCTGATTATCGGCGCTCTTACATTTTTCCCTCTCTTTGCAATGGGGCCTATCGCCGAGCACCTGACCATGATAGGAGGGATCTGAAGCAATGCCAAGAAAACGATACCCCAGTTTAGGTGCTTTTGAATCGAAACTTCTTCGTGAAGCACTGATCAGTGCGGTACTTAAACTGGATCTGCGCCAGCAGGCTGGGAATCCGGTTATGCTGCTAGTGGAAATAGGAGGTATCCTGACCACTATTAGTTTCATTATCAGTCTTTTTTCTGCTACCGCAAGAGCCTCCTTCTTTACGGGCTTTGTTTCTTTCTGGCTGTGGCTAACAGTGCTTTTTTCCAACTTTGCGGAATCAGTATCTGAAGGACGTGGAAAAGCCAGGGCAGCATCCCTCCGCCAATCAAGAACCAGCGTTCCAGCCCGAAAGCTCAAAGCAGAATCTTTCGACGCTTCTTCCGTCGAGATATCTTCCTCTGACCTCAGGAAAGGCGATCTGGTCCTCGTAAAGGCAAATGAAGTAATCCCTGGAGATGGAGAAGTCGTGAAAGGGGCTGCACTGGTCAACGAAGCCGCAATTACAGGGGAGTCAGCCCCAGTTGTGCGTGAATCTGGGGGTGACCGGAGTGCTGTTACCGGAGGAACTACCATTATTGCAAATGAGATTATTATCAGAATTACTACTGATCCTGGGCAGACTTTCCTCGACCGCATGATTTCAATGGTGGAAGGTGCCGAGAGGCGGAAGACTCCTAACGAAATAGCTCTCGAAATTCTGCTCATTGCGCTTACAGGCGTATTTCTCGCGGTTGTGGTTAGCACCTATTCGGTTTCTGCATACAGCGCTGCCTCAAGCGGAAGGGGTGCCCCTGCCAGCCTCACAGTCCTGATTGCACTTTTCGTCTGTTTAGCGCCCACAACCATTGCAGCCCTGCTTCCAGCAATTGGAATAGCCGGAATGGATCGGTTATTCAGGTTAAATGTCGTTGCTCTTTCAGGAAGGGCGATTGAGGCTGCAGGAGATGTAAATGTCCTGCTGCTGGACAAAACGGGAACTATCACTTTAGGTAACCGACAGGCAGCTGAGTTTTTGCCAGTAAATAATCAGTCACTTGATGACCTGACTGAAGCTGCTCTGCTTTCATCTTTTGCGGATGATACTCCTGAAGGGAAAAGTATTATCGCTTTAATTCAGGAAAAAACAGGAATAGCTCCAGTTTCTCCGGAAAATGTCACTTTCATACCGTTCTCTGCCGCAACAAGAGTTAGTGGTGCACAATGCAAAGATACAACTTATCTGAAAGGTGCTTCAGATGCAATAGCAAAAGCTGTTCTGGAACGCGGGGGTGTCATTCCGTCGGACCTGAAGGCGAAGGTAGATAGAGTCGCGTCTGCAGGCGGGACACCCCTTGTAGTTGCTCGCAACGAGACAATTCTCGGTGTTATCTTCCTCAAGGATATCTTGAAAACAGGTATTAAGGAGAGGTTTGCAGACCTGCGTCGGATAGGGATAAGGACGGTTATGATCACAGGCGATAACTATCTCACTGCTGCCACTATTGCGGCAGAAGCCGGAGTAGACGATTATCTGGCAGAAGCAAAGCCTGACGACAAACTCAAAATGATCAGGGACTATCAGAATGAAGGATACATGGTTGCTATGACCGGGGACGGGACAAATGATGCTCCTGCTCTTGCCCAATCCGATGTGGCTGTGGCAATGAACAACGGCACACAGCCTGCAAGAGAGGCTGCAAATATAATTGATCTGGACAGCGACCCTACAAAATTGCTGGACATTGTCGAGATAGGTAAACAAATCCTGATGACTCGGGGAGCTCTGACAACTTTTTCTATTGCCAATGATATTGCCAAGTACTTTGCAATTATTCCCGCTGCCCTTATAGGAATCTATCCGCAGCTTGAAGTACTGAATATCATGGGCCTTGCAACTCCCCAATCTGCCATCCTTTCGGCAGTCATATTCAATGCTTTGGTAATTCCAATGCTGATCCCGCTTGCACTCGCCGGGGTAAAGTTCAAGACTATGCCGGCATCGAAACTCTTTGCCTACAACCTGACCATCTTTGGCCTTGGAGGAATAATCGCTCCGTTTATTGGAATCAAGGTAATTGATCTGGTATTGGCCGGATTACTACATATCTGAGGAGGTATTGGCATGACATCTTTCAAAAGAGCCACATTACTATTCACAGTGTTATTCCTCATCACAGGATTTGTTTATCCCATGATAGTGACACTTGCTGCCGGATTTCTTTTTCCGAATCAAGCTCACGGAAGCCTTATTGTCGATAATGAAAACAGGATTATAGGTTCAAAACTCATTGGTCAGAATTTCACTGCACCTCAGTACTTCCAGAGCAGGCCATCAGCTAGCGGTTATAATGCAACTTCTTCCGGAGGATCAAACCTTGGCCCGACAAATCCTGTTCTTCTGGAGCTTGTCGACAACCGAACAAATGCACTCCAAAAAGCCGGGGTTGCCAGCCCGATACCTTCGGATCTGGTTATGGCTTCTGCTAGCGGGCTTGATCCGCATATCAGTTTAGAATCCGCACTGATACAGGTGCCTGCCGTGGCAAAGGCACGAAATCTACCGGAAGAAAAGCTCAGATCGCTCGTACTTGCAGAATCTGTCAATTCCCCATTCGCCGGAACTTACGTTAATGTGCTTTCTCTCAACAAGGTGCTTGATGAGATGGATCAGTGAATGAGGGGACTATGGAACGCGATCGATATGATGAGGCTGAAGGCAGACCGCGAGCTGAAGATTTACTCTTCATTGCTCGCCGTGATGAGAAAAAATCAAATGAAGGGACGTTGACAGTTTACCTTGGCTACTCCGCAGGTGTTGGGAAAACATATTCAATGCTCGAAGATGCCCTTCAGCGGAAACGGGAAGGAAAAGATGTCGTAATCGGCTACATAGAGACTCATAATAGACCTGAGACTAATGCCCTGGTAGATAATTTTGAAGTCATTCCTGCAGTCTCCGTCAAATATCAGAATCTCATTCTCAGGGAAATAGATCTCGATGCGGTTATCCGCCGCCACCCCCAAATTGTCCTTGTTGATGAGTTAGCCCATACCAATGCTCCAGGCAGCAGACATGTGAAACGGTATCAGGATGTAGAAGAGCTTCTGCAAGCAGGAATATCAGTTTATACGACTGTCAATATTCAGCATATTGAAAGCCAGAATGATGCCGTTGCCCAGATAACAGGCATCAGAGTGTCTGAAACTGTTCCGGATACTTTCTTTTCTGATGCAGATGAGGTTCGGTTAATTGACATCACTCCGGAAGAACTGAATATTCGTCTCAAAGCCGGGAAGGTCTATGTAAAGGATATGGCTGAAGCCGCTGTCCAGCGTTTCTTCAGAACCGGAAACCTCCTTGCACTCCGCCAGCTTGCTTTGCGATATATGGCGGAATATACCGATAAAAGAATGATAGACTACATGAGGACACGGGCTATCCAGGGACCATGGCCGGCAGCAGAAAGGCTTCTTGCCTGTATCCGTCCAGGTCCGACGGCAGAACATATGGTAAGGGCAGCATCCAGGCTTGCAGCCAGATTCGATGCTGATTTTATTGTATTTTCGGTAGATGTCGGTGGTAATAGGGCTTTATCTTCTCAGGAACGTACCTGGCTGAATCAGGCTCTTGAGACAGGTAGAAGACTTGGTGGGAGGATAGTTCGGTATCGTGGAAGCGATATAGCTGAAGAGATTATACGCTATGCCCGGCGAAGCAATGTCAGCATGATAATGCTCGGAAAACCACATGGACTAGATATATTTTCCTCTCCGGTATACAGGGTGATCCGGCAGTCACACGGCATTGATGTCCATTTGTACGAGCCAAAAGGAAGCAGTGCTCACATATCTCTTAAACGGCAAATCCCACTCTATTTCACAGCGGAATATGTAATCAGTATCATCCTGATCACAGCTGTGGCTGGTGTCAATTTTCTCCTTAGAGAAGTTATCGGGCCTTCAAATCTGCTGATAATCCAGCTTTTTCCAGTCATTGTGTCTGCTTTCTTTTTCAGGCGCAGAGTAGCTCTGTTTACGGCATTCGTAAGCATTCTTGCCTTCGATTTCCTTTTTGTCCATCCTTACTATACGATCTCTGTCCATGACTGGGAATATTTCATCGCTTTTATCGGGTACGTTGCTATTGCCCTCATAATCAGTAGTCTTGCAACCCGACTGCGTCATCTTCTACCTCAGATCTGGCAAAGCGAAGTCGAAGTAGAAGCAACGTCAGGCCTTTCCCGTGGACTTGTGGAGGCAAAAACAAGGCAAGAAGTCTTCGAAACTCTTGCTGATCAAATGCATAATTTTGCACCAGGTATCTTTTCAGTACTTGTACCCGGCCCGTCAGGGCTCCAGATAGGAGCAGGTGACGCTTTGTATCCCTTTGACGACAAAGAAAAGGCAATTGCCCTATGGGCTTACAAAAATGGTCAGCCAGCTGGCCACGGAACAGATAATCTTCCTGCAGGAAAGGGATATTATATACCTCTTAAAACTCAGAGAACAGTTTTTGGGATTATGGCTTTCATCTTTGACAAACCTGATGAGGCTTTAATTCCGGAAAATAAAGAGATATTTGAAACAATGGCGTTCCTTGGGGCTCTTGCACTCGAACGCTTATGATAAGCTGATCCCAAAACTCAAAATTGCTACTCTGAATCTCATATTCCGAACTATTAATAATGTTTATGGTGATGGAAAATAGCTTTAGGAAAATAGTTCTGAAATCTTGCTTGAAAATAAAATTGATTTTAGAATGAGCTCTATAAATAAGCGCAGGCTTTGCATGTCCGATTGTAATAAAAAATAAAAGATTAGTAAAAATAAGTTTAAAGTTTTAGTTCTTTAGCAATTTCCTGAAAAACTTTTCCCTTATCAGTAGTAATGAAAAAACCATTCTCATGCCTTATTAGTTCTTTTTTGTTCAACATTTCCAGATATTTCGAGGCAATATTAAAGTTGACATTTGCCTCGTATACAATGTGAGTTTTATTCGCCCCGTTCATTGCTACTCTTAAAATCTCTTCTGCAATATCAGTCTTGCTTCTTCTCTTAATACTGACTCCTCCCCACAATAGATTATAAAGTTAATCTTTAAAAAGATCTATTTTTCAAAAATATCCCATATTATGTTTTCTAAAGGCAACAATGATTATAGAATGTATTATTTCCTTTCCTATATGAAAATGTCTATTTTATATAAAAGTCAAGTTATCACCTTACTTTGACAATACGCTGGCTGATTCATTATCTGAAGCCCAATTGGTTATTAAGACCACAAGACTCAGAGAAGCAATTTGGGATTTTTGCCTCAGCTCATTAATTGAATTTTGGGAATGGCAGACTTTTAATAAAGGATCAGGATCGAAAAATCAGGTTATTTTACAATTCCATATAATTTCAATTTTTTAGAAAAACTTAGGCATTAAACACTCTGAATACTGAGATATTAATCTACAGAAAGATTTTTCCTTAGTAATATATCCAGCTCAAGTTTTTCTTTTTCCAAATACTACTTAAGCAAGCAGGTCAATTTACCTCAAATCAAGCTTTTTTTGAGGAAATCTTATGAAAGCAATAGTGATAGGGGCAGGCGAGGTTGGATATCATATTGCAAAGTTTCTTTCCCTCACACATGATGTAATCGTTGTCGAGAAAGATGAGGAAGTTGCACGAAGGGCCGATGAACTCGATGTTCAGGTTCTGGAGGGAAATGGTGCAAACGCGGATATTCTCGCCGATATTATTCACGATGTGGATATTCTTGTTGCGGTCACCGGAATTGACGAAGTCAATATTGTTGCCTGCATGACTGCGAAACTTATCATAAAGTCTCATCCCGGCTGGAGAGATACAAAGACAATTGCAAGGGTAAGTAACCCAGATTATATCGATGTGCCTATAACCTCAAGGGCTCAGGTTGGGGTCGATATCATGATTTGTCCTGAACTTGCACTTGCGTCGGAGGTTGCCGAGGTACTTTCAAGCCCGTCAGCCATAGATACGGAAGTCTTTGCCGGAGGAAGAGTTCAGATGATGGAATTTGCCGTCCGTCCTGATAGCAAACTTGTAGGAATGCAGATCCAGGATCTCAAGCTTGATGATTGCTGCATTGTAAGTGCAATCTTTCGAAAGCAAGAGATAGTTATTCCCCATGGGAATGACACTATTAACGCAAATGACCACATGGTAGTTGTAGGCAAGACTAAGGCCCTGGAGGAACTTGACCGTATCTTCGGGAACGTGGAGCCTCACAGAAATAGAATTCTCCTCATAGGTTGCGGCATTGTAGGATTTTATCTGGCTAAACTGATAGACAAAGACGAGAATGCCGACCTTAAGATTATCGAGCACAGGAAAAGTCGCTGCATAGAAGTGGCTGAAATTCTGGAAAATGCCCTTATTTTAAACGGTGATGGCACTGATGTCAACCTTCTGAGGGAAGAAAATATTGAAGACATGGATGTTGTGCTTGCAGTTACGGACAATGACGAAAAAAATCTTCTGTGTTCACTGCTGGCAAAGCAAATGGGAGCAAAAAAAGTGATTGCAAGAGCTGATCGTCCGGACTATATACCTCTTTTTGAAATGATTGGAATTGATATGGCAGTCAGTCCCAGGGAAGCAACAGTAAATGAAGTCCTTAAGCTCACGATGGGAAAAGGTATAGAAAAGCTTACCACGCTGGAAGGCGAAAAGGCAGAAATTATCGAGTATACGACTTCAAGGTACTCAAAAATTATAGGGAAATCTCTCGACAAAGTTAAGTTTCCTAAAGATGCGATCGTTACTACCGTTGTTCATAATGATGATATTATCATACCTAGAGGAGACTCTATAATTCGGGAAGGAGATAGGGTAATAGTTTTTGCACTATCTTCAGCAGTTTCAGCGGTTGAGAAATTTTTTAAGTAAAGTTTAAATACGAAAAATTCAAAGAAGTCTAACAGGCTTTAAAACAGATGATCCTCAATGAATTTTAGAGTTATATTATATGTGCTTGGTGGGATTCTCAGGCTCCTGGGACTGTTCATGGTAATCCCCCTCGGAGTTGCTTATTATTACGGGGAAAGTTTAACTCCTTTTCTGGTTTCGATTCTCATAACCCTCGTAACAGGTCTTCTCCTGCTCTATTATAAAACAGAAGATGAATGGATGCGCAAGGAGGGTATTGCCATTGTTGCTCTGGGCTGGCTTGCAGCTGCTGTTTTCGGAGCAATTCCTTTTATGATGGATGGGATTTCTCCCTTGAATGCTGTTTTTGAATCCATGTCTGGATTTACCACTACAGGTTCAACAATTCTTACTGATATTGAAAGCCATCCTAAAAGTATCCTTTTCTGGAGAGGCATGATTCAGTGGCTTGGTGGCATGGGTATTATTGTGCTTTTCATCGCAATCTTGCCCAAACTTGGGGTTGCAGGCCGCCAGCTTTTCCGGGCTGAAGCGCCTGGGCCTACCGAGGACAAGTTGAAGCCAAGAATAAGGGAAACCGCAAGAATTCTCTGGACGGTTTATTTCTTAATTTCTTTCCTTATGGTTGTCTCTCTCCTGCTTGCGGAAGTCTCCCTTTATGACGCGCTTAACCATATGTTTGCTACAATGGCTTGCGGGGGTTTCTCGAACTACGCGCTGAGTGTTGGAGAGTTTAATAGCCCTCTTGTTGAATACATAATAACTTTCTTTACGTTCGTGGCCGGTGCAAACTTTGCTCTCTACTATCGAGCAATATACGTAGACAAAAATCTCCTTTTTAAAGACGAAGAGTTTCGATTCTATACTTTTCTTGTCCTTGCAGCAAGCGGGCTTCTTACCTTCCTGCTCTGGAGGGATATTGGCACAAGCCTTCCTGATTCTTTCAGATTTGCAATCTTTCAGGTAGTTACAATCATAACAAGTACAGGGTTTGCGACAACAGATTTTAATCTCTGGTCCCAATCTGCGAAAATGATACTTATCATAGTGATGTTTATTGGAGCATGCGCCGGTTCTACCGGTGGAGGTATCAAGGTTGTGCGCATTCTTATCCTTCTCAGACACAGCCGGGTAGAGCTGTTCAAAGCCCTTCATCCCAAAGCCATTAAAGGCGTCAAATTTAACAATAAGAAAGTGCCCGAGGAGATTGTCAACTCGATTGTTTCATTTGTTGTCATCTATCTGCTTGTCTTTCTCTCAAGCTCCCTGGTTCTTTCGTTTCTGGGTATGGACATCATAACTTCATTTACTGCATCCATAGCTACGCTCGGTAATATCGGGCCAGGTCTGAATGTCGTAGGCCCGATGGGCAGTTTTGATCCAATTCCTGCTCTCGGAAAAGTAGTCCTGATTGCAAATATGTGGATTGGTAGGCTTGAAGTCTACACTGTAATTCTTCTCTTTACGCCTGAGTTCTGGAAAAAGTAATCGTCCTAGTTCCATCACCCTAGTTCCATCACCCGAGTCCCGTCTCGGGAGGACGGAGCCCTTTTCGCGCACTTCGTTCGCTCAAGAGGGCTGAACTATAATGAAGATACTAAGCTGAGCCAAAAGAGCTGATCTATGGGATAGATTTCTACGGATTTTTATTTGTAGATAGGTGCCAGTTTTTTCGTATTTTCCATACTTTCCGCGGTCGTATAGTTCGGATTGAGTTTTCAGTGCCCTTGGCGGTTGTTTTTAGGTTCAAAAAAGTAAAATGAGATTAATTCCGGCAGTTTACCAAAGATAAGGGCTAGGTTGCCAAGGAAAATGTTGGATGGCTTCGGATGGGGGAAGTTTCTGTAAGGTAGGCTAAAAAGGAAGTTTAATAAATGGAAGATGCCTGGATTTCCAGGCATTATATCTTACTCTGGGTTACATCTTACTTGACGTTACATTTTATTCTTTACCACTTCTTTTGCGGCGTCTTTGAAAAGTACTCGAAGATCCCAGAGAAGTTTTTTATTGGCTTTAAAGAGAGCCTGTAGCAGGTCAAGAAGGCTCATTCTCTCAAATTTTACATCCTTCAGAGAATGTGCAAGCGAATTCAGGTTTTCATCGCTTAGATTGATAAAGCAATTCTTCACGACGAGACTCATGTCGATTTCATGCCCTATGGTTGCCCTCCACGGCTTCTCATAAATTTCTTCGAGTTTTTCAAAGGAAACATCCCCTGCGGATATAGCTGCATGCGCAGCTTCTCCTGCCAGCTTTCCGGCATCCATTGCGTTGAGAATTCCGCCACCGGTGATCGGGTCAGACTGGCGGGCAGCGTCTCCGATTAGCATCAACCCGTTAGTGGAAGTTTTCTCAATGCTTCCCGAAACCGGAACTCCTCCGAAGACCATCTCGACTATCCTGGCATCGGGGAATTTTTTTTCCATAAACCTGTTAAGATAATCTACAGGTCTTGGCTTGAATTTTCCAGTCTTGCTCCCGAGAATTCCAATACCTACATTGGCTTTGCCTGCACCTTTCGGAAAGATCCATATATAGCCCCCCGGTGCGATCTCATTTCCTATGTAAAATTCGCAATGATCTTGCTCTATATTCGCTCCAGCTATAAGGTACTGGGCGCAGGTTTCTACATCTATCGGCTTTAAGGAAGTATCGATGCCTGCCCATCTGCCTACCTTTGATTCGACCCCATCAGCACCTATCACTATCTTGGCCCGCACATCATATTCTTTTCCGAGATGCATGAGCCTAGCTCCTTTGACATAATCGTCTTCGATGATCAGACCAGTTGCTCTGGTTTTTACTCTCACTTCTGCCCCTGCTTCGGCAGCCTGTTCTGCAAGGGTCCGATCAAATACTTTTCTCTCAAGGACGTAACCTACTTCCCCACCAGAGATTTCCTCTGCCATTACTATCCTTGTTCCGTCCGGTGCGTGAATATAGGAAGCTTTAACGTCAGCGCAAATCCATTTCTTGTCAATTTCCACGTGTTTTTTGAGATATTCTTTGCCCACCCCTTCGGCACAGCGTACAGGATCACCTATTTCCTGACGTTTCTCGATTAAAAGTACATCCAGCCCTTTCTCGGCTGCGGTTCTGGCAGCAATGGAACCTGCAGGACCGGCACCTATCACTAAAACATCATACATGTCCTTCATTTTATTACCTCAATTGCTCCCACAGGGCAGATGCGATCGCATATCCCACATGATATGCACGTATTTCCATCTACTTCAACCCAGGTCTCTACAAGTTCAAGTGCTCCCTTAGGGCAGACTCCCACACAGGCACCACAGTATCCACATTTATATTTGTTTATTTGAATGCTCACCAGCTCACCTGTAACTCTTAAACGTAAATTATGATATTCAATCAGTAGGTACCCACATTCTTGCAAATGCTTTCATATATATAGTAAATTATGATTATATAATGCCACATTATTACATTATTTTCTACTGATAACTTCAATAGAGTCCTGAAAATTCTTTTTAATCGTTCTATTTTTAAAGTTTTATTTTTCGGTCAATGAACAGATTTTTTGACTTTCCGAGGTCTAATCTTCATCTATAAATTTTTTCCTCAGGAAGATCCGGCCCGAGTTCACATTTGTGCATTGATATGGTTACCTTTCGAATAGTTTCCACAATTAATGTATTCATCCAATTAAAGGTTACTAGCTCTATTGGAGCAATGTATTAGATAGCATAAAAATTTCTTCCAGTTAATTTTCTCTCTAATATAAATATTTTGTATTACACCATCATTAATTATATTTTTGCTTTTATGAAAAGTTGTTACATTTCACTTTTTATACTGAAACGAGATAAAACCTGCCTGAAGTCTCAAGTAGCAGCCCTAAGTTTATAGCATAAGGAAAGAAGAAATCAAGCTGCTTCTCTTTCCTTAACATCTAGGGTTTCTCCCTCAAATTCCATATTTTTCCTATACTGTTTTGAATACCTTGCTTCTTCTCCTTCTCTGTGAAAATTGTTATAAGTGCAGAAGGGAATTACCCTGCCATCAGGGGTAGCATAGTGAATTCCGCAGTATTTGATCCTTTCCAGATCCAGGTTGTAGAGGTCCTGAAAGTGCATAGCTCCGAGGAAGAGGGATTTTCGATGGAACTGGGCAGCATGTTCTCTTGTGCCGTTTTTTAGAAAATTACTTATCAGGGAAACTATCTTAAGATCCTTTGGGCTTCTTGCCTCATCGATATAGCGCGAAATATGATAAAGAACTTTTGTAAGTTTCATTACGTTAGAACCTTGCCCCTCAAATTCTGGAGTAACGCTCTCAAGGAACTCAAGGAACCCATCCACGTCTACAAACTCACTTATAGGAATTAGCCTTCCCTCGCTCTCATAAATATAAGTAGCAGCTCCACAGAGAGGATGCACCGTGAACTCGGGAAGCGGAGCCTTTCGCACCGCACTCACGAATCTGATGATGGGGACTGCAGCAGATGCAGGATACCAGGCTGAACTGGGAATTTCTCCTTCTGTTTGTTCTTCCAGGAGTGCTACTAAATCGGGAATTGTTATTCTTTGTTCTTTGCGCAGGGTCTGGTCAATGCGACCTGCAAACGCTACTGGCTGGAAGTTTACCCCTCTCACTACGTCCCCATTCTTGGCCGCAAAGCGGACAATATCTCCAACTTGATGATCATTAACTCTTTTTATCAGGGTGGGCACGAGCACAACACTGTTCAGGCTGGTCTGCCTACAGTTTTCAAGAGCTTTTTGTTTTAGAGGAAAGGCATTGAATCCACGGGTTGCTCTGTATGGTTCCTCGGAGACTCCGTCAAAGGATAAATATACAGTATGGAGCCCTGCGGTCTTCAAAGCTTCACAGTATTCCTGGCTTTTTGCGAGCCTGACACCATTAGTTGCAATCTGTACCTGTGAAAAACCGAGTTTTCGAGCTGTTTCAATAATTTCCGGAAGGTCTTCTCGGACCGTAGGCTCTCCTCCAGCAAATTGGACGGCATAGCAGGGAACAGGTTCTTGATTTCGGAGAGTCAGCATCATTTCTCTGATCTGTTCAAAGTCTGGTTCATATACAAAGCCATTTTCTTTAGCATTAGCGAAGCACACCGGACAATTGAGATTACAACGATTGGTAACATCGATGTTTGCAAGCAAAGTCCCTGTTTTGTGCTTGGAGCAAATTCCGCAGTCCCAGGGACAGCCACCGGAAAAAAGAGTAGACTTGCTGGAAACTCCATTGCCGACATAAGAATAGCATCTGAACCTATCATAGAGTTTGCTGTCCGACCAGTAAATGTCCATAAATGTTCCATGTTCGGGACAAATTTTTTTCAACATCATCTTGCCGTTTTCTTCAAACAAAGTGGAATCAATAACTTTTTTGCACTCTGGACAAACAGATAAAATGTGTTTCATTCAAACACCTTATACATATTATTGATAGTAATCATGTTTTTTTTCAAAAAGTCTGTTCCTCCTTAAGGAGATTCTCCTCATAGCTTTATTTAGCTCTAAATGTCTTTTTTTACAATATTTTCTGCCAGGAGATCAATAAAAAAATCCATAATCTCCGGAAAATCTTCATCTCTAACTTCATTCCTGAATCGTGTGAGTGAAAAAACCGCGCATGTGGCTTCGGCAAGAAGTCTGGCATTTTTGTCTATCAGGAGACCAGCATCTGCCCACTCTTCAAAAAAAGGCAAAATTATTTCCACGTTTTCTCTATGGATATTTCTAATTTTTTCTTCAGAAGACAGGAAGATTGTCAGCTCAGCACACTCTTTCTCTATGAAAACTTTTTTCCAGATTGGATGGTTATTCACAATATTCAGCAAGTAATGAAGGTAAGCCCTTACGGCTTTATCAGGTTCTGTCCTGTATTTCAGGAAGGAATTTTCGAGTAAGCTATCCATTAGGGCTTCTCGCTCGTCTTTAAATATCTGTAGAAAAAGATCCTCCTTACTGCTAAAAAAAGAATAAAAAGAACTCTTTGCAATTCCCAGGTCTTTGGTAAGATCTTCAATGCTAGTTTTCTTGACTCCATATCTTGCAAAGCAACCTTTGCCCTGGTCTATAATTTTCCTTCTTATAATCTCTCTTTCTTCATCTGTAAAAGATCTCATAGGTCTCCTCTGAAAATAGCTCTCTCAGATTTTACTGACTCTGTAATATCTTAACTTCTCTATTCAATGGTTAAACTATTAATCTCAATGAATCATTGAGTTTTCTATTCGTAGCTTAATCTGAATATTGTTTATTTAAAGTTTTTGGATAGATAAATTAGTTATTAATTTTACAGACAAATGTATGGGTGGTGCATTAGTAGCTGGTTGATATTTTGTCTTTGAGTGTTTTTGTTTAGTTACATCTGTTTTCTAAGCTTACCTGTGTATCTCAAGTCCATACATCGAAGGACTGAGAGTATCGATTTTTTTGGCTCTGTAGAAATCCTATCTAAACTCGTTTCCACTAGATTCATTTAACCTAGAAACTTGACGCTACAAGCCCATTTCAAAATATTTGGCATACTATAAATGTAAGATTGCTACAGAGCCTACTTTAGTAACTTTTTGTAATATATTTGTAATTATCTTCATGAGTTTAAAAGCCAAAGACTGTGATTTAGCAGCATTGCGAAACTTACCCACAAGATATAAGGAAGTAATAGGTAAGAAGCTGTTTTTGAGATCTTTCTAAACTGAATTATTGTTAATAAAATAGCAAACCAGAGCAGAATTATCTCAATAAAAGCATAGTATGGAGACCTTAGACCAAAGAACAGATAGGACCAGATGATGTTAAGACCTAATTGTATACCAAAAATGAGTAATCCAATTTTCACTTCTCTTTGCTGTACTCCTTTCTCCCAGACAATATAAAGGGAAATTCCCATAAGCGTATAAAGAAGAATCCAGACAGGAGAAAAGACCCATGATGGAGGGCTGAAAAACGGCTTCTCAAGTAAAGGAAACCAGTTTTCAACTGAAGAGGCTGTAAATACCGCGCCAATTGCTCCTGCAAGCTGGCAAAGCAATATCGAGGCCAAAAGCTTAAAGAAGTTTATCTTCTGAGACATGTCAGACACAGAAATATTTAGTACTTCACTATATTAACTTCGAGGTCAAAAAGAAGCTTAAGTTTCAATAATTTATAGCTATTTTGTAAATTTTAGGTAAAAGGAATAAAATCTGGCTTTGTAAAAACTCATTAATGATATGCCTAAATCTGAAACGGGCTGGCAGTTTCACTTTTCGAATTTAGATTGAAGTTAGTGGAAATAAGTTTGTTGAGGATTTCTACAGAGCCATTTTTTCTATACCGGCTTCCTTAAGGGTGTCTATTACCTGATTCAACATAAGTTCTACGAACTCTCCTCTTTCTTCTCTAGTCATGACAGGGGATAATCTGGATCTTGCACTGGATTTTTTATAGGGGATTACGGCTTTCACTGGAATCCTAAAGATCTAAGCCCTGTCACAGAATAAACTATGCATATTTCCGATTGGATGTTTTTATTTTTACTATCAAGGCCGCCAATTAAGGTTACAATAATTATATGTTGCATAGGTTATTTCATTGCGGGCACTTATTGTAGAGTTGCATTACCAACTTCTATAGCTATGACATCAAGAAACCATGACATCAAGAAACCTCATTTTACAAAAAGTATTGGTACTGAGGTTTAAACGAAACCAATAAGAGGCAAGAGTTCACTTCATCCCCAACCTAAACAGGCTGTCCGACAATTCAATTTTAGGGCAAATACATGTAAAAAAGTCATCTAAATTCCCTATATCGAAAAAGAAGAAACTCAGTTATTACTATTAGTAATCATCGGACAGCCTGTCAAGGACAGGGTATTCGTAACTCTCTGCGCTCCAGATGTAATAAACATTAATATCAATGAATCAATGATTTTTGTTCGCAGCTTAGTAAACACATTACATATTTAGATTATTGAATAAAAATAATGGCTCTTCACTGTTGCCCGTATCTCATAACAGATTATAAAGACATCAAAAATAGGATATAAAATTTTGAATTTTCCAGAGGAATCTGAAGCATTGAGCTCGTTTGTGCAAAATAATATTATACTTCTTTCATTTTTCAAGTAAAAGAAGTCAATTACTCACGACCCATGGCTGAAAAAATGATTTGCTGGTTATAGAGGGTATTCTCACGGCACTTTTTGAGTGCCGCTAAATACCCAAGTATTTATTTTACTTCAGGAATTCTACGTAGCTCACGATTTATCTATACCATTTCGACTGTTAAGTTTATATGCCTCAGTGAAAGAAAGGCTCTGTCCTTGAATTCCATTATCAGCTTCTGGCTTAATCCGCCAGCTAGTTACAATTTTGTATGTGGAACCACTTGTTACTGGCTCAGCAGCTAATTGAAGAGAATCAGTAAGGAGAACATAAGTATCCTCTGACCCTGCCACATACTTTATTAGACCATCGTTGTTGTCTGTCAGCTTGATATTAACTTCAAAATTATTGCTCAATAGAGAAGTATGCGGCTCAGGAGCGGTATCATTAGCAGCGGGGGGGAACACCACATTGTCAACATCTATTGTTAGAAGTCCATCGAGATTTCCACCAATGGTAACTGTTTGTGTCTCTGTGCCGTAATCACCAGGAGCTACTTTATCTATAGTAACAGGGCTAATCGCAGTTTCATCTAAAGTAAGTGTTCCAGCTGTAATCTGGTCATTACTTATCGAAGTGTCTTCTAAAGTTGCCCATGTTGCGGCACCTGCCGTAGCGACAACCGCGCCGATGATAAGTATACTCAAAAGAACTTTTTTGTTAAGCATGCTTTATCCTCTTTCTAAATGAGTTATTGCTATTCCAGTTTCTGTCAGTAATACTCACTTGCCTTTCCAGAGTGTCACTGGAGATGAGAATCCTAACCTGAAGTATCAAACCATTAAGGGTTCCAGTGAGACTCCCTAAACTTAGCAAATATGAGCTAATCCTCCCTTGGATTCGTTTTAATATAGTTATTGGCGGATTAACTGAAATTCAATGTGGTAATAAAAGATTAACGTCATCAGGAGAGGTTGTGGTTTTGGAGGTGATAACAGGCCGTTAATGAGATGTAATGAGAATAAGGTTATCGGAAAATGACCTATAATGATAAATTTTTGAGTTTTTCAAAGAGATTCTATTGATTTTCATCCAGGAATCAAATTCCTATATATTATTCCTGAGAGAAGGATGGGGTTATAAGAGGCGGAGTGAAGGCTGACTGCCGCAGGAAGTACAGAGTTTGAGTAAGACAATGGGAAAGAGGTTTTATTCGTTTAATGGGAGATTACCGCTATCGAAAGACGTTGGCAAATTCGTGGGAAAAAAGAGGAAAGTCCAAGCGAAATAAGAGTTTATTCAAATTTGCGAACGTAGTGCATGTGGGCTATTGAGGAGAAGAGGAAGAGCATATCTGTAAAGAGCATCCACTTAGAGCTTGTAACCCATTTGAAGAGCCCTATATAGATTGTGACACTGCCGACAACAGAGAGAATGCTTAGGCCTAAATAGAAATGGCTCCAAGGTATATCGCCTTTCTCGACAGTTTCCATGTAGATATCAAAGTCGTGGGCTATAGGGAGAAGTTCTACTTTGTCTTGTTTCCTGTCATGGGTGATGACTCCAAGTTTTTCCATTTTAGGAATATGGGTCTGGATCAGTGAAACGTATATGCTTTTTCGAAGGTTACTTTCAGGGTCATCTGTCCCAGACTCTAGGCGGGCTATTTCTTCCGAAAGAGAGCGTACGCTCTGACTGCCCTGCTCACGGAGAATTTCCAGGACACTTCTTCGCCTATCGTTCTGAAGAATTCCAAAAATATCGCTTTTCGATAATTGTGCTTGATAACTCTGGGGATTTGCTTCGATTTCCAGAAAGTCGCTTTCTGCTTTGGCCATTATATCTCTCTAAAACATTATTCTTGTTCAAACAAATAATCAAAGATATAGTAGTTGTCTTGCTGTTTTTACAAAAAATTCAAGACAGTTATCTTGAAGTCTTCAGTCATATTTAGTTTCAGATATTGCAGGTTGTTGTGAAGTCCTCCTCAAAAGTTAAGGTGTTCACGCAAAACTCTATTCATAAATATTATAATTATAGTCCTGTTAAAATTCCTTAACTTTGGACTGTGAGACTCTTAATGAAATCCCTATTTGTCTTACTTATTCTATTTACTTTTATAGTAAAACCTACTAATTAATTATAAACTTCGAAATAAATTTCTAAAAATTAATTATATATAATTAATACATCCTCTAGATAATATACTGAGAACTTTTTATGATAATGATTGTGTATTATAAACATAAGAGTTTATTTATAGTTAATCATAAATAATTTATGTAAAGACTGATACTTCAAAAGAATTTAATATACACAGTTAATGTATTCACTTTAAAAATAATATCATGTATTTTAGACATACCTAAAAAATTTAAACTCTGGAATTCTAGCTCGCTTAGTTCATATTAGGAATCACAGTGATGGTCAAAAATGAGAACATCTAATAAAATAATACTCTTGGGGTTAGTGTTAGTTTCTCTCTCCTTCACATGCAGCACTTTCCCCAGCTTTACAGGTACATCTGCTTCTCTCGGTGATATGAAACAAACTAGTGCTGAAATAAACATAGCCGAGCTGATTGGACTATCTGATTTCAGCCTTCTCGGAAACGACGAAGAACTCCAGAAAATCAACGGTAGTATAAGCCGAAATGACTATTCTCCTGACAATGTAAGTTCAGTAGATAATCTAACAAATAATTCCTCTACAGCAGAAACAGGAAATGTTACCCTGAATAAGATCATTAACCTTACTGAAGCCAGCAAAAACAGCATGGCTTCAGGCTCTAGCAGCACAACAAATGATCAAGATAATAGTGAAGATCAAGACAATAGTGATCAAGACAATAGTGATCAAGACAATAGTGAAGATCAAGACAATAGTGAAGATCAAGACAATAGTGATCAAGACAATAGTGAAGATCAAGACAATAGTGAAGATCAAGACAATAGTGAAGATCAAGATAATAGTAATCAAGATAATAGTAATCAAGATAATAGTAATCAAGATAATAGTAATCAAGATAATAGTGAAGACATCATTCCTGCAGCAAACTTTACGACTAACCTCACACTCGGTTTGGCTCCATTGACAGTTCAGTTTATTGATTTCTCCGAAAATGCATCAGAATTGAACTGGGACTTTGGAGATGGATTAACTTCAACTGAGCAAAATCCTGTGCACATTTACTCTACAGCAGGAAATTACACAGTCAGGCTTACAGTAAGCAATGTACTCAATACGAATTCAACTTTCTCCTCAATCACTGTCCTGCCGCCAGCTTCTCCTGTAGCAAACTTTACAACTAACTTCACACTCGGTTCGGCTCCATTGACAGTTCAGTTTATTGATTTCTCCGAAAATGCATCAGAATGGAACTGGGACTTTGGAGATGGAT
>NZ_DAGK01000012.1:95097-244801 GCF_002495725.1 Methanosarcina sp. UBA411 | reverse complement strand
CAGGCTTACAGTAAGCAATGTACATAATACGAATTCAACTTTCTCTTCAATCACTGTCCTGCCACCGTCTCCTCCTGCAGCAAACTTTACAACTAACCTCACACTCGGTTCGGCTCCATTGACAGTTCAGTTTATTGATTTCTCCGAAAATGCATCAGAATGGAACTGGGACTTTGGAGATGGATCAACCTCAACTGAGCAAAATCCTGTGCACATTTACTCTACAGCAGGAAATTATACTATTACTCTGACTGCGTTCAATGTAGATGATCAGAATGTAAAAACAGGTGAGATTTCTGTATCTAAACCTCTAGATAAAAATGGGGATAATAACTCTAGAACGGAAACAGAATAATGAAAGAAATAAAAATTTTCCAGATAGCAATTTTTCTGCTCATTATAGTTTTTTTAGTCAGTGCTTTAATTCCATTCTTTACAGGGTCAGAGAAACCCATGATTGTATTGAGCGGAAGCATGACCCCGATAATGCTACCTGGAGATATGGTTATTATAAGATCCGTAGATCCAAATGACCTTGTTGTCGGGGACGTTATAGCCTTTAAAGATCCAGGGGATAAACCTAATAGTTTCATCACTCACCGAATAATTTCCTTAGAAGAAGGAAAAGAGCGTATCTTCCAGACAAAAGGGGATGCAAATAATGTAGAAGACGATTTTAAGGTGCCTGCATCAGATGTTGTGGGAAGACTAATATTTGTTATCCCATTTGTAGGCTATCTTCCCGAGATCTCAAAAAATAATCATATTTTTCTCTTGACAATCATAATGCCTGCAAGTTTGCTCGTCATCGAGGAAATAAGAAATTTGATTCTGTACAGCAACCCTGCACGTGCTAGAAAATTCGAAACTGAACGGAAGAAAATGGCCAGGAGAATCTATTATATGATAAAAGGGAAAAGACTGGCAGCAATCATTCTTATAACCGGGCTTATCTCTACAGGGATAGTCATACCCAATCTGGGAACGAATGGACCTATAATTCTTGAGAGAGAAAACACGATAGAGAATTCCAGATCTCTTCCTATGGTATACGTTTTCACACCTGAAGATTCGGGACAGAGAATTGCGATTAATTCCTGGTACGGAGTGGTTACTCCGGATAATGAGACTCAGGTTATCGCGCCGAAAAACACGCCTTCAACGATCAGCTCGGTACCTTATGTTCTACCGGTCTACTGGGTAGTTAGACTTGCAGAAATAAGCCCTTACTTTCCTGCTATTGTAGAGGTTGGATTATATACTTTTCTATTTACACTACTTTTAATTCCTCTTTGGTACCAAAAATCAAGCATTGGCAAAAAAAGTAAAAAGATAAAGCTCCGCCGTTTGGTCGCATAGTGGAAGATGGCATTCCATCTGGAATAAACCTATGGAATCCATGCTCTAATGGAATTTGACGCTTATAGCCTTGTGAGTAATATAAACTTACCTGTCTGCAGGAATCAAAACGTATACACTGTAAAACTAAGGTATCGAGTAATGAAAGTTTGTAAGTGTATGGAAAAGTATCGACTATCAATGATGGAATATCTGCATAACACACATGGAATAATCACTAGAAGATGGTGGTAAAACGGTGAAAACTGTATTCTTTAAATTAAAAAACATTTTAATAGACAATGCGAATATGCTTCTTTTCATATTTTTTTTGGGAATGATTCTTTCTGGTCTCTGGATGCATGAGGAATATACCAGGGCATCATATGAAGAAAAGAATGTTACTTCCTATACGCAGCTTGGCAGTTATACATATTCAGCCCCTGTAACAAAGTCCAACTCTCTCTACCCGAAAGGTACTAGGCTTGTAATGGGAAATCCGGCTTATTTTTTTTCAGTATCTCCTACCGCAGACATTTCTTTCGTATACAGCATTGAAGCCGAAGATTCTGCCGATCTCAATGTAAAAGCTAAGACAATGATTGTGGCAAAATGTGGGGAAGGGTTCGGAGAAGAGCAGGAAATCTTCTGGCAGAAAAATTTCCCGGTTGGCGATTCAATAACCGCTAAGATGAAAAATGGAGATTCTCTTACTTCGAATTTTACCATTGACGTGCCTGAAATCCAATTAATGGTAAAGGAAGTGCAGGATCAGTTGAACTATTCCTCAAGTCCAACGACAGAAATTGTTACCATTATCCAGTATGAAGGGAAAATAAACGAAGAAAGCGTTAAAGATGTAAAAAATTTTGCTATACCTGTCAACATCAGTTCCACATACTATCAGATGCCTGAAAATCTGAGTTTCAGCGAAGATAAGTATAAAAGTGTCATGATTAAAAAATCTCCTTCACTATCAACGATCAAATTCCCTCTGGTTTTATTTTTGCTAAGTGCGGTTTTTGAGGGCGTGCTCATACCTTTCCGGAAAATGAATAAAGTTGATCAGGCATACATCGAAAAATTGGAAAAAGAAAGCAAAAATTCATCTTTTAAAGAGTTCATCAGCAAAGGAGAACTCCCAGAAGACAGGAAATCTTTTCTTCAGATTAAGATTTCTTCACTTAAGGACCTTGTGGATGCTGCTGTAGATATGAATGAAAGGGTAATTCATGATGCAAAATCGGGAGGATATTTCGTAATTCATAATGGCATATTGTATATTTTCTTTGACACATCATCAGAATAAAATAAAAAAATTAATAATTCAAGCTTGATGTTCTGAGTTTACTTAAGTTGAATACCTGTAGTTTGCTGTGAGTAGAGACTTACCAGAGAATAGTTGTTAATCTGCATTCGAGAGCAAGTATCTTTAAATTATTTTTTAAACTTTTGCTGAGTTTTTGATAAGTAGTTTGAAAGCAAAAAATTAAAAGAGTAAATGTGATGGTATATAAGCCAATCAAGATATAACTCAAATCTCTTATATTTTTTAAGGAGGTAAGGAAAAAAGCTAAACTGATCACAAATAGGTCTTACTTAACAAATTTTCCAACTATTCAACTATTGTCACGCTGGTAACTTCAAATTGGAGCCAATCTTACCCTTCCCCTGCTTATTTCAAGCCTGAATTTTTCGTTTATATATTCTTTAGCAGCTCCTCTTCCATGTATAAGCAGTTCTACCAAATCTTCGGGCTCATCAATATCAGTACCTGCGAAGAAAGAGTCATATATCTCAAAGTTCTGCTCGAATTCGACTGCAATTGAACAATGATTCAGAAAACTCGAACCATAATACCTTACCCTATAGCTCGAGGGATTCTTTATAAAAAGAGCATTGGTACCTCCCCCTTTCCCAGGGACGATACATATATCCTTTTTAGTCGAAATTATTTCTTTTACGTGCTCAGAAGAAAGAAGGGGAAGATCAGCCATAACAATCATAACCGGCTCTTCAGCCTGCTCAAGATACCTGTTAAGAGCCTCGTTCAGATCGTCTTTGTCAAGAAGCACATTGGCTTTCTTCATATTCTCAAGTCCATACATCGAAGGACTGAGAATATCGATTTTTTCTATCCCGGCTTCCTTAAGGGTGTCTATTACCTGATTCAGCATCAGTTCCACGAACTCTTCTCGCTCTTTCCGAGTCAAGACAGGGGACAATCTGGATTTTGCGCTGGATTTTTTATAGGGGATTACGGCTTTCATCTGAACTCCTGAAAATCTAAGTTAGAACATAAGTAAACATAAACCTTAAACTTAATTCACTGAAATTTATATAATTGATTAAAACCCCTGTGGCCGAAAATTCATTTTTCTTCTGGTTCCGGCTTGCAGGCGATTTAACCGGCTCTGGCTCATTTTAGATCATTAATCTTACTGAAAAGGGAACATGAAAAAGTCAGTAACTTTACAAAACTTGCCCTCTCAGGCAAATTAACATTATTTTATATGTCAGCCCTCTTGGCTCAACTAAGCATCCTCATTCCAATTCAGTCTTCTTGGCTCAGCTTAGTATCTTCATTATAGTTCAGCCCTCTTGAGCGAAGCGAAAAGGGCTCCGTCCTCCCGAGACGGGACTCGGGTGACGGAACTCGGGCGGCAACTCGGGTAGGTTACTCTTTACTGCCTATCTTTGTTTTTCCTAAACTGGGAAGGGTGCCTACTCTATTAGGGAAGTCTGGTTCTACCTTCCTGTAGAGAGTATCTCTATGCATAGGGATTCTTCCTGCCCCTTTTATCATCCATTCGAATTCGGCGGGAGACACATATTCTCCGTGATTTCCTCCGGACGCTGTTGAGATCTGGTCTTCCATAAGCGTGCCTCCCAGATCATTTGCTCCGCAGTGCAGGGCGAATTGAGCAAGTTTTTTACCGAGCTTAACCCAGGTGGCCTGAATATTGTTTACATAAGTGTGGAGGATTATCCGGGAAATGGCAATGAGCTGCAGGTCTTCAAGTCCTGTGCTTGCAAACTTTCCGGATGCCAGTAGTTTTTCTCCTATCCTGTTATTATAGGGCAAAAAGGACATCGGAATAAGTTCTGTGAATCCTCTTGTTTCTTTCTGGATTTCTCGAATAGTGAATACATGATCCAGACGTTCTTCGAGCGTTTCCACATGACCATACATAATAGTTGCATTCGTGGAAATTCCGGTTTTATGAGCGGTTTTTATAGTATCTATCCATTGCTGAGTATTTATTTTTCCTGGACAGATTATCTTTCTCACCCTATCTGATAGAATCTCGGCCGAGGTTCCGGTAAGCGAATCAAGACCGCTTTCTTTAAGTTTACGCAGAGCCTCTTTTACGGGCATGCCTGAAATTCCCGCCGCATAGTTTACTTCCATCGGGGACAGAGCATGAATGCAGATTTCAGGAAACTCGGCTTTTATTGACTCTACAATCTCAAGATAGAACTCCATGTCGATTTCAGGGATATATCCTCCCTGGATACAAACCTCGACAACCCCGGCTTTTCTGGCTTCACATACCTTTTCCAGGATTTCTTCCACACTCAGTATGTACCCTTTTTCAGTTCTGTAAGCACAGAATCCGCAGTTTCCTACGCATTTATTTGTGATGTAAATATTTTGGTTGGTGACATAACTGACGGTATCGCCTACGGCATGGGCTCGCAGGGTGTCGGCAAGTTCGAATAACTCAAATGGGCTTCCTTCGAGCAGGATAAGCGCATCCTCTTTGGTACAGTTTCCCTGATGTGCCCTCTCAAGGACATCATCGGGTATTGCTGTCGGTTTTTTCATGTACATCCCGATCATTCCTGTTTAAGCTAATATTTCTACCCCAATGGATAAATTCTCATTTGGCTCTGCACCCTGATCTCTTCGGATTCCTTGAGACCAGCTCATTAACTCTTCCGTACAGAGTGTTTCTCTCTTTTGGAACTCTACCGGCTCCATAGATCATCCATTCAAGTTCTTCTACAGATATCTGTTCTCCATTAGAAGCTCCTGCCGATCTGGAAATGCTTTCTTCCATAAGCGTACCCCCAAGATCGTTAGCGCCGCAGTGAAGGGCGAATTGAGCAAACTTTTTCCCTAACTTCACCCAGCTTGCTTGAATATTATCTACATGTCCGTAGAGGAGAATACGAGAAATTGCATAAGTTTTCAGATCCTCAAGTCCAGGAGTGGCATATCGACCTTCTTTAATCATCTTTTCCCCTACTGGATTATTATAGGGCATAAAAGGTAGGGGCACAAATTCAGTAATCCCGCCTGTTTCTTTCTGGATTTCCCTTATAATCAACATATGATCGATTCTCTCCTCTAGGGTCTCGATATGCCCATACATCATTGTTGCAGTTGTTGGGATGCCTGCAGCATGTGCCTGCCTAACCACCTCAATCCATTCTGATGTCTTTAGTTTCGAAGGGCAGATTATCTCCCGCACCCTGTCTGAAAGAATTTCGGCTGCAGTTCCTGGCATTGTGTCAAGCCCACTTTTCTTGAGCCTGAAAAGGGCTTCTTTTACCGTGATTCCACTATTACGGGCAGCGTGGTATACTTCCATTGGTGAAAAAGAGTGAATATGCATTTCAGGAAACTCGGCTTTTATAGCTTCTACAATCCCAAGGTAAAAATCCAGGCCTACCTCAGGAAGAAGCCCGCCCTGAATACATACTTCTGTAGCATTTGCCTGTTCTGCCTCTCTGACCTTTCCCAGAATTTCCTCAAGGCTGAGAACCCGGCCTGTATTTGTCCGGAACGCACAGAATCCACAGGTTCCTACACATCGGCTGGTAAAGTTAATATTCCGGTTTACTACGTAAGTAACTATATTTCCTGTTGCAAGGGAGCGGAGTTCATCCGCAAACCTGAAGAGTTCTAAAGGAGGTAGCTCCAGGAGCAGAAGCCCATCTTCCTTTGTGCTTTTCCCCTGGTATGCACGTTCTATGAGATCTTCGGGAATCCTGTTATTCATTTTTCTATTTCTCCGCGTGCCCTTTTCAGGGTTGTTTCCTGTAACCGTCAGTATCCGCGAGTAGTTCTATAAGCTCGCTTATCCTACCCGTATACCACCCTTTTTTTACATACTGAGGATAAATTGGCAGGCGTTCCCTGAGCAAAATAGGACCAAGTTTCTCTTTCAGGTTCTTTACATCCGGCCATTCGGCTTCAGGGTTAATCCAGTCAATTGTCAGTGGGGATATACCTCCCAGATCACTTACCCCTTTTGCGATAAGGGCTTTTGGATCTATAAGGTTTGGGGCAACCTGCACTGCCACATCAGGAGGGAGAATCTGCCTTGCCAAGACTATAGTATCAATCATCTGCTCTACCGTAGGTGCAGGAAAGTTTTCCATTGCTGTTCCGGGTTTTGGGGCAAAATTCTGGATTATAACCTCTTGGATATGCCCATATTCCCTGTGGAGGTCTGCAATAGCCTTAAGGGACTCTATTCTGTCCTCCCTTTTCTCCCCAATCCCTACAAGGAGACCTGTAGTATAGGGAATCTGGAGTTTTCCGGCTTCACGGATGGTCTCAAGCCTGAGTTCTGGAACTTTACCAGGGCAGTCTTTATGGGCCTCCAGGGTTGCCGTACTTTCAAGCATGAGGCCCATGCTTGCGTTGAGAGGCTTTAAAGCCTTCAGCTCCGAACGCGTCATGATTCCTGCATTCGTATGAGGGAGAATTCCTATCTCGATTGCAGTTTCACAGAGAAAACAAAAGTATTCCAGGGTGGAAGAATAACCAAGTTCTTCAAGCCACTTCCTGTATTCTGGAACTTCCTCAGCATCCTCTCCGAAGGTGAAAAGGGCTTCAGTGCACCCTGCCTTTACCCCATTTTCAAGCACAGGAAGGATTTCTCCGGGCTTCATGAGCCTGGCACCCGGTTGTCCGGGTTCCCGCCTGAAGCCGCAGTACCCACAATGGTTCCTGCAGATGTTGGTTACAGGGATGAAAACATTTTTCGAGTAGGTTACAAAACTGGAATTTTTTGGTGGAATGGTAAAACACCTGCTGGGTTTTGTTTTTGAAATTTCAGCCTAAGACTTTCTTCATGGTTGAAGCTACACCGAGAGTTAAACCTTCGACTTCGATGCCTCCTCTTCCTTTGGCTCCGTCCCCTACAACGTAGAGCCCGGGAATCGGAGTTTCATTGCCAGGGTCGGTACCTGAGGCTGCCCTGTTTACCGGCCAGTTGTCATGGTATGACTGAATGAGCAGAACTTCGTATTTTTTGTCGGGAAAGATTTCTTTAAGATCCTGAAGCCCTAATTCTATTTCGGCTTCGAGATTTTTCACATTCTCTGGAGCTACGTATTGATGGGACATTGTAAGGTGTTTTCCAGGCGGAGCGAGTTTAGGATCAACATGTGTAACTTCATCGATCCCATTTACCCTTCTTGCATATGGGGTCAGAAGGACACCCGAGTGCCCTACTAGCGGTTCGTCTGCAGCAAGGCAAATCTTTATGCCGGCTGAGGGTTTCAGGGTTTCAAGTTTTTTGAGGTATTCTGAGTCTTTCTCTACTGCAAGAGCTTCCCTGCAAAGACAGGCTGTTGCAACATGTCCCAGATTGCTAATGACCAGATCTGCTTTATAGGCTTCCTCCCCAATGAGCACGCCTGCAGCTTTGCCGTTTTCCAAAAGGATTTTTGAAACCTCAGTTTTAGTATGAATCTCTCCGCCGTTTGCAGTAATTACACTTTCCAGAGCATCGATCACTCCTTTGCATCCTCCAATAGGAATGCCTGGACCACCGAATCTGTACATGTTTTCGATAATCTCGAAGATTTCCTCTACAGGGACTTCATCACTTCTCATGCTCAATGCCCAGCCGCAGAACGAGTCTGCAAATTTTACAAGCCATTCGTCCTTAAACTGGGTTCTGATCCAGGCCTGCAGACTGCTTCCTGTCGGGTGGTTTTTTCGTGTACTTACTATAAGAAGGGCGATCTTCAGGCGGTCTTTGTGTGAGAGAAGTGTGGAAAAATCAGAAAAAGAAATATCTTTGAAGCCTTTAGCATAATCTAGACTACCCTTTTTCAGGGGTACGCGCACGGTTGTTAAGTCTGATCTCACGATCTCCACATCAGCCTCGACCTCCTTAAGAAACTGGGCCAGAGGGCCTGAAGGTCCGTGAGGTAGGATATGGAAAGCTCCGCTTGAAAGCTGGAAGCCTTTGTAACTGAGGTTTGTAAATCTTCCTCCGGTTATAGGAAGCCTTTCAAAAACGTCTACCTGGTATCCTGCCTTTGAGAGCCTGGCAGCACTTAAAAGCCCTCCAAGTCCCGCACCAATTACAATCGCTCTCACGCTGACACCTCTATGGCCTTAACAGGACAGTAGAGAACGCAGATTCCGCAGTCTACGCAGGCGTCAGTAGCTCGTGCCTTTCCTTTTACTTCTATTGCTCCTTTTTTGCAAAAAGAAACACACTGGCCGCACCCTACACAATTATCATTAATCTTCATGCGATTCCACCAGCTTTTCTATCATGAAAGGACTTATTATAATGTATTGGTACTGTGTGTTCTCAGGATTATACTCAGCGGATTATATTAAGAAGTGTTGTATTCTCTTTGCCGTAAGTGCGGCGACTTATTTCGTACTCGGTAACATAATTTTTCTGTTTTTATACTATGTTGCTGCGGACTTTGCTATCAATTTTAATTATATATAGCAAAAAGTAAAAATTGACTCTTTCATTTCAGATTCTGTGGCAAGAGAATCTCGACTATTTTTCAACCTTTTATTATTTTTATTTTTGGCGAGGCCTGAAAAGCTTTTTATTCTGGGAATTCTCACGATTATTCGTATTATATACGAATGTTTTATTCAATTTAAAATAATTATAATGTATATATATTTAATTGTACTCACATGAAGCCCACTTATATCTACTATGTATTATATTTTACTATGTATTATATTTTACTATGTATTATATTTTATCTGTTATATTATTGATGTTTTGGATGTCTCGGAGGGAGTAGCATTTCTGTAATTAATATCTAACTTAGTAAGCGGACAGTGATTTTGCTCCAATTTTTTAAACATATCCATATTTTTAAAGACGAATTTTTAATTATTTATACTTAATATTTATATATTTATATATTATTCATTATCTAGCAAATATCTGTAGACAACGCCTTACTCATTTGCAGGACTAAATATGGAGTCCTGTAATCTTAACTATTAATCATACTAATTTCACTCAATTATACCTATGCTGCCTGATGCAGGATCTCTCCTGCACTTCTGGCAATTAATTCCATAATTTCCGGGCAAATGAACCTATATTTTCAGAACCCGGAAGCAGATGTCTTTACGCAGGAATCCTATTTATTAAAATGAGGATCTGTGGATTCAGACATTTCTAAGGGCCTGTGTCTGGACTGAAAATGATTTCCCTCAAACCAGGGTGCTCGGACACAGTTTTTTGTCCAAACCCACAATCCATGTCATGTAACGCTTCAATTCAGGTTGCCACACTTTGACAGGTGATACTAATGTCTGGAATAATTGATAGCTACATACCAGTTGCAATATTTCTGGTCATTGCAATTCTCATGCCACCAATGACAATGTTTATGGTAAAGCAACTGAGCCCGAGGAGCAAGGCAGCTAGCAAATATACTACATACGAATCGGGCTCGGTTCCCACAGGAACTGCAAGGATCCAGTTCAATGTTGAGTACTACCTTTATGCGATTGCTTTTGTGCTCTTTGATGTAGAGGTGCTTTTCCTTTACCCCTGGACTACAGTCTATAAGGGGCACGGGATCACCTCAATTGCATTAGTTGAAATGTTTGCTTTTATTTTTATACTACTATTTGGATATATTTATCTCTGGAAGAAGGGGGCCCTTACGTGGGTGAAGTGAAGGAGCAAAAAACGAGTACATCAGATGAGACCTCTGTAGAAGAAGTCCCTGGTGTTATCACAACGACTGCGAGTGCAATCAGTGACTTCCTCAAGAAAACTAAGGCTCAGGATCTTATCAATTGGGGAAGGAAAAACTCAATGTGGTTCATGACCCAGCCTATGGGCTGCTGCGGGGTAGAGATGATTGCTATGGGCTGTGCCCACTATGATACTGACCGTTTCGGGATTATTCCGAGAAACTCTCCAAGACAGGCCGATGTCATGCTCATCAGCGGTTACGTGACAAAGAAATACCTGCCCGCTCTGAAGAGACTCTGGGAACAGATGCCTTCTCCCAAGTGGGTCATCGCTATTGGAGATTGTTCGATTAGTGGTGGCCCGTTTTTTGAGTCTTACAGTACGGTTCAGAACATTGATGAGATATTTCCAATCGATGTTTTCGTTCCAGGATGCCCTCCAAGGCCCGAAGCCATGCTCCAGGGCTTTGTGGAACTCCAGGATAAAATAAAGGCCAAAAAAGACCTTGGCACGGAGTATTAAGGTTATTGAATTAAGGTTATTGGGTTTTTTCTGAAATTTAATTCTGAAATTTCAGAACTATTTGGGGGAAAATTATGGATGTCACAGAAATTCTCAAGTCATTAACAGGTAGATTTCCTGAGGCAATTTCCGAAGCAATTGCCGAATCCGAAATCCGCGCCAGGGCATACGTGGATAAGGACGAAGTAAAAGAAGTCTGCCAGTATCTAAAGGATTCTCTTCAATTCGATCATCTCTGCGTAGTCTGCGGGGTTGACTACATAAAAAGGAATGAGCTCGAGGTTGTCTATCATATCGCTTCATACAATCATCCTGTCGTTCTGATGCTGAAAGCCATACTTCCGAGGGAAAATCCGGAGATCGAATCCATTGTGTCGGTATACTGGAATGCAAACTGGTACGAAAGGGAAACTTACGAACTTTACGGGATTGTGTTCAAAAATCACCCGAACCTAAAGCCACTGCTACTTCCGGAAGATATGCTTGGGGAATGGCCTCTCAGGAAAGATTACGAGGGCTTTCCGAATAAAACGGCCAGAAATCTGGTGTGAGGGGGAAAAATGGAAGAACGTCTTGAACCAAACGAGATGATAATACACCTGGGGCCTCAGCACCCCATGCAGCCCGGTCCATTCAGGCTAAACCTGAGGTTAAAAGGGGAAACAGTCGTTGATGCTGACATCGAACTGGGTTACATTCATAAAGGCATTGAAAAGATTCTGGAGAACAAGACCTACCTCCAGGGAATCACAATCGTGGACAGGATCTGCTACCTTGTAGCTCTTGTAAACGAAGAGTGTTTTGTAGGCAGTGTTGAGAAATTATT
Organism: Methanosarcina sp. UBA411; assembly: GCF_002495725.1. Classification (NCBI taxonomy): domain Archaea; kingdom Methanobacteriati; phylum Methanobacteriota; class Methanomicrobia; order Methanosarcinales; family Methanosarcinaceae; genus Methanosarcina; species Methanosarcina sp. UBA411. Next base: position 233,173 of record NZ_DAGK01000012.1, on the reverse strand, counting down.
GGATATAGAACCGCCTGAGAGGTCTAAATATATCAGGGTTATTCTTGAAGAACTTACAAGGATTCAGAGCCACCTGCTGGGAATAGGGGAATTTGCAGAATTTCTCGGATTTGTCTCCATGTTCATGTACGCGATCAGGGAAAGAGAAAATGTCGTGGGCCTTATCGATATGATAACAGGGGCAAGGATTACTCACAGCTACCTGAAATTCGGAGGAGTACGCGACGATCTCCCGGATGGATTTAAAGAAAAAACCCTCTCTGTCCTGAACGGCCTCGAAAAAGAAGTCGATAATTTCGAGCAAATGTTCCACACTGACAGGATCTACAGGGAACGTACTGTAGGAGTCGGAGTTCTGACTGCAGATGCCGCAAAGAATCTCGGGGTTTCAGGGCCTGTTTTACGTGCAGCCGGCGTACCCTTCGATATCCGGAAAAACGAGCCTTATCTGGTTTACAAAGATCTGGATTTCAAGGTTTGCACCGAAACCGCAGGAGACTGTTTTGCAAGAGTTCAGGTCAGGCTTAACGAGATCCGGGAAAGTATCTATATCCTGGAACAGTGCCTAGACCAGATTCCAGAAGGCCCTCTCTTCCCGGAAAATAGTCTGTATGGTAGGAGAACGCCTGTAATGAGAGTTCCAGCAGGAGAAGTCTTCCATAGAGTGGAAGACCCCAGGGGAGAAATGGGGATGTACATGATATCCGATGGTTCGGACAAGCCTTACAGGGTAAAAATCCGGGGCCCTTACTATCCTACCCTTCAAGCTCTGCCTCCCCTTATCATAGGCACGACTGTTGCAGATGTAGCATCAATCTCGGGCAGCATGGACGGTTGTACCAGTGAAGCGGATAGGTGATTCTGATGACAATAATGATTCCTGATTATATAGCTCCATTAATTCCCTGGATTCGTGGAATAGTCGGTCTTGTTCTGATTGGAGCTATCTTCTTCGCAGCAATGGGAGCTGTCTGGGTCGAGAGAAAGCTTTCTGCCGATATCCAGTCAAGGGTGGGCCCCTGCCGCGTAGGAAAATATGGGATTTTTCAGCTTGTAGCCGATGCAATCAAACTCTTTACTAAAGAAGACATAAAGCCCCAGAATGCCGATAGTTTACTTTTTAATAATGCTAACATTTTCATGATAGGTTCTGTTTTTCTTGTGCTTGTTGCTCTTCCAGTGGGTGCGGTCTTCATTAATGGAGTTGAGTATCCGCTTGCGGTCACCGAGATGGACATCAGCGTACTTTACATCGAAGCAGTGTCTGCCTTATCCATTTTCGGGATTTTCATGGTGGGTTACGGCTCGAACAGTAAATATTCCCTGCTTGGAGCTTTCCGAAACTTTGCCAGGATGGTAGGGTATGAAGTACCTCTTGGAATCTCCATCATAAGTGTGGCTGTCATGACAGGCTCCCTTAACATAGTAGATATTACGAGTGCGCAGGGCTTGCACTGGAATATTTTCCTCCAGCCCCTTGGATGCCTTGTATTCTTCGTATCCCTTATGGCTGATATGGGAAGGCTTCCCTTTGACCAGAATGAGTCCGAAGAAGAGATCATAGCAGGCTGGATTACGGAATACAGTGGAATGCGTTTCGGGCTCGGTTTCTTTGCCGAATATATGCATATGGTGCTTGGTTCTTTCCTCGTAGCCCTTCTTTTTCTTGGCGGCTGGAACGTACCAGGCTTTATTGCAAACAATTCTTTCCTTGGCCTTATTGCCCCAACAGGTTTCCTGCTTATAAAAACTATCTTCGTACTTATGGTAATTATAGGACTCAGATGGGCGGTTCCGAGATTCAGGATCGATCAGGTTGTTGACCTTAGCTGGAAGAAGATGTTTCCGCTTGCTCTTTTGAACCTTGTCTGGGCAGTGGGGCTTGGACTTTACTTGGGAGTGTGAGATCATGGTTCTTAAAAACATTAAGTATGCAATTAGAAATATCACAAGACCTCCCGTAACCAGAATGTATCCGGAAAAACCCAGCGAACTTTCCGACCGGTTCAGGGGGCTTCAGATACTTGATAAAAGTAAATGCATAGGCTGTGGTATCTGCGCCAATACCTGCCCCAATGCCGCAATCAAGATCGTAAAAGCTCCGATTGCGCCAGGCAGTGAGAAACAGCGTTGGTTCCCTCAGATTGACATAGGGCACTGCCTTTTCTGCGGGCTATGTATCGATCAGTGTCCGAAAGGCGCGCTTTCAAGCGGTAAGGAATACACTAAAGGTCTCGTTAAATGGCATCACAAAGACATGCTTATGACCCCTGAAAAACTCGCTAGGGAAGTCGATCTTGAGAAAGGTGACGAGAGATGATTGGACTTGAAACAATCGGATCAGCTCTGGAAATGGTCGTATTCTGGATTCTTGCTATTGCTACGATATTCTTTGCAATCTTCGTGGTAATTGCAAAAGATATTGTGCGGGCCGGGCTTGCCCTGATCATGTGCATGTTTGGAATTGCAGCTCTCTACATCCTTTTGAATGCCCAGTTCCTGGGAGTTATTCAGGTGCTCGTTTACATCGGAGCAATTGGAGTGCTCATTCTCTTTGCGGTTATGCTGACAAAGCACGAGATAGGAGGTGAACCCGGTGAGGATTAATCAACCTTTAGCCTTTTTCGTAGCTCTGCTCTTTACAGCGGTTGTGGTAGTCGGGGCTTTTGGGACCTCCTGGAACACAGTTTCCGAACTCCCCCAAAACCCGGCTGACCAGAGCAATATAGAGGGCATAGGCATGCTGATCTTTACTCATTACGTAGCGCCTTTTGAAGTCCTTTCAATTGTCCTGCTCGCCTCCCTCATAGGAGCGATTTACATGGCAAAAGGGGAGGGTAACCGGTGATTCCTTTAAACTTTTACTTGGGGCTTGCAGCCCTGCTCTTCTCAATCGGGCTCTATGGCGTAATGACACACAAAAACGGCATCAGGATGATTATGTGCATTGAGCTCATGCTCAACTCCGCAAACCTAAACCTTGTAGTTTTCTCAAGTTACACGGACACACTTGACGGTCAGGTTTTCGCCATCTTCTCAATTGCCCTTGCAGCTGCCGAAGCAGCGGTCGGGTTTGCAATCCTGATGGCAATCTACAGAATGCACGATAAAATTAACCTTAATGAGCTCAAGATCCTGAGGTGGTAAAAACGGCTCTGGAAGAATTTGCATTATTAATCCCACTGCTTCCGGCACTGGCTTTTGTGATCACCTTCTTCTTCGGTAGGAAAATGCCTTCAGGTGGGGCAATAGTCCCTATACTGGCAATTGCCACCTCTTTCGTAATCTCTTTAATAATTACTCTCAGGTTGCTGGCAAACCCCAGCGAGGTTATAAGCCAGTCATATTCTTGGTTTGCAGTGCTCAACATCGGAATATTAATTGATCCTCTGGCCGCGGTAATGCTGTCAATGGTTTCTTTCGTGAGCCTGCTGATCCATATCTACGCGGTTAGCTATATGTCCGGTGACCCGGGAGAGTCCAGGTATTTTGCAGAAACCGCACTCTTTACTGCGGCAATGCTTTCCCTGGCGCTTTCGGACAACATCTTTCAGCTCTTTGTTTCCTGGGAACTTGTAGGACTGTGTTCTTATCTTCTGATCGGCTTCTGGTACGAAAGACCCTCGGCTGCAGCGGCTGCTAAGAAAGCTTTCCTGACAACCAGGGTAGGAGACGTAATGTTTCTTACCGGAATAATCGTACTGACTTCCGATCTCCTGAAACTTGCAGGAGGATTTTCGGACGGAACGTATCTGCTCCGCTTTGATGAAATCTTCAGCTATATCCCTCAGCTGTCTACACTTCAGGCAAACATTTTCGGTTTTGAAGTAAGCCACCTTACTATTATCACCCTGCTCTTCTTCGGAGGAGCCATAGGAAAGTCCGGTCAGTTCCCTCTGCATGTATGGCTGCCTGATGCAATGGAAGGCCCGACAACGGTTTCAGCCCTTATCCATGCCGCAACAATGGTTACTGCTGGGGTCTACCTGGTTGCAAGAACCTTCCCGATGTTTATTGCAGCCCCTGACTCCCTTATGGTAGTCGCCTACCTCGGAGGCTTTACCGCGCTCTTTGCAGGCACAATGGGCATCGTAATGAACGACCTCAAGCGTGTGCTTGCTTACTCAACCATAGGCCAGCTCGGATACATGATGCTTGGCCTTGGCCTTGGTTCGGCAATAGGACTTGAAGCTGTTGGAATCTCCATTTTCCACCTTGTTAACCATGCTTTCTTTAAGGCGCTCCTTTTCCTCTGTGCAGGTAGTGTAATTCATGCAGTTGGCACCCAGGATATGAGAGAACTCGGAGGCGTAGGAAAGGTAATGCCAATTACCGCAGTTACCATGACAGTTGCAGCCCTTGCACTTGCAGGATTCGGGATTCCCGGAACCTCAATAGGAACAAGCGGTTTCATGTCAAAGGACCCGATTATTGAAGCTGCATATCTTTTTGGAGAACACAGCAGCAACTGGATCCCCTATATATTCTCAATTGCAGCCGCTCTTCTGACATCCATTTACATCTTCAGGCTGATCTTCATGACCTTTACAGGAGAGCCGAGAAGCAACTATCACGGGCACGAATCTCCTGCCATTATGACTATACCCCTGTCCATTCTTGCACTTTTTGCCCTTGCTTTCGGCTCACTGACAAGAACCGGTTTCATGAATTTCCTTGAGGAAACCTTTGCCAACAGCTTTGTAAACTTGGATATAGGAGACCTTGCCGGCATAGGCGGAAACAAGCTTGTAGAGGCAGCAGGGCACGAACCGCTCTTTGTCCTGTGGCTTCCGTTATTGGTCGCTATTGTAGGTCTTGCAATTTCTTTCGTTATCTATTATTTGAGGATAATTAAACTCGGGCCGCTTGCTTCCATGAAGAATCCGGTTTACAGGCTGCTTTACAAGCGCTATTACCAGCACGAAATCTATACTGAGTTCTTCTCTCTCGGAATCGTATACGGAATCATTGCTTTCCTTTCGCAGGTGTTTGATGTGATCATTGACAGCATCGTGGAAGGAATCGGAATCCTTACAGTTGGGATAAGTGAGGAGCTCCGGAGAGTTCAGACCGGGGTTATCCAGACTTATGCTACTGGAGTAATTGTGGGTGTAAGCCTGCTGATAATACTTGTTAAATTAATTCTGGAGGTACTCTGATGCTGCCGGTCGCATCATTGTTGATTCTGGTGCCGCTTATTTTCGCAGCAGTGACCTTTTTCACAAAAACGAAAACGCAGGCTGCAGGACTGGCCTTTTTAGGGTCCCTTACAACTCTCGGGCTTACTCTATATGCCTACCTGAACTTTGACAGCAGTACGGCTGCCATGCAGTTCTTTGAGTCGATAGAATGGATTCCATCGCTAGGCGCCAAATATTCCGTTGGAATTGATGGCATTTCCATGCCTCTAATTCTCCTGAACGCGATAGTTGTCCCGTTCCTGATCCTTTACAGCTGGAATGAAGACAGGGAAGCTCCTAATAGGTTCTACGGTCTGATCCTTAGCATGCAGGCTGCCGTTATAGGAGTTTTCGTAGCCCTTGATTTCCTGGTCTTCTATATCTTCTGGGAGCTTACTCTCATTCCTCTCTTCTTCATGGTGAATATCTGGGGAGGTGAAAAGCGGGTTCATGCGTCTTACAAATTCTTCATTTACACGCATGTTGCCTCTCTGGTAATGCTGCTTGGGATCTTCGGGCTCTTCTACGCTTCCTGGCAGCAGACCGGGGTTCCCACCTTTGATATAAGAGAGCTGGTCTCACAGTTCCAGTTCTTCGAATCAGGCCTGCTAAGGGATGCAATCTTCCTTTCAATAATCTTCGGATTCCTGACAAAGCTGCCCACCTTTCCCTTCCATTCCTGGCTGCCGGATGCCTATACCGAAGCCCCTACAGCAGGCAGTGTACTCTTTATCTTACTTAAGATCGGAGGATACGGGCTTTTCAGGATTTCACTTCCAATGCTCCCGAACACTGGCAGTCCCAGGCTGATAATTATGCTGTTGGGCTTCCTCGGGGCTTTCAGCATCCTTTATGGGGCTCTTGTGGCTCTGAGACAGAAAGACCTCAAGCGCATGATCGCTTATTCCAGCTTGAGCCATATGGGATTTGTAATACTGGGTTCAGCAGGCCTTGTTACTCTGTCTGTTTCAGGCGCTATGTTCCAGCAGTTTTCCCACGGGCTTATTATGAGCATTCTGTTCATGTCCGCAGGAGCAATCCAGACAAACACGGGTACAAGGATAATCAATAACCTTGGCGGGCTTGCAAAGAAGATGCCGAACCTGGCTGTGATTATGATGTTCGGGTTTATGGCATCCCTTGGCCTGCCAGGATTAACCGGCTTTATTGCTGAATTCCTGGTGCTCGCCTTCAGCTACGTTAACCTGCCACAGTTTGTCCTGCTTGCCCTGTTAGCAATAGTAATTACTGCAGGTTACCACCTCTGGGCAATGCAGAGGGCAATGTTCGGGGTTTATAATGAGAAGCTTGGAGATGTCAGGGACATCAATTCCCTTCAGGCCTTTTCCATGGCAATAATTGCCCTGCTTGTGGTCTATTTTGGCTGGAACCCGAATCCGGTGCTTAATATGATGATTACGAATTCGAAAGCAATAGTAAGCCTTGCGGCTGCCCTGGGGGTGTAAGAAATGGAATATTTAATGTTCCTTGCACCTGAAATCGCAGTCGCTGCAACCGGCCTGATCATACTGCTTATAGGGGTCTTTATGTCCCCTCGGACCAAGAACGTGCTGGGTTACCTGGCAACTCTGGGAGTCCTTGTAGCCCTGGGCCTGACAGTACAGAGTTTCGGGATCGAAGCTACAATGTTTTCCGGCACGGTCAGCATTGATGCCCTTTCCCAGTTCTTCAAATTGGTTTTCCTGGCAGTTTCCCTGATCGTTTCGCTTGCTTCAATCAAGTATAATGAAAACAGTGACCATACCGAAGAGTTCTATGCCCTTGTGCTTTTCGCAACCCTCGGGATGATGGTCGTTGCATCTTCAAACGATTTTATTCTGCTCTTCTGCGCCTTTGAGCTGGCAAGTTTTGCTACCTATGCCCTTGCAGGCTTTGAGAAACAGAATCCAAAGTCCCTCGAAGGAGCCATAAAATACTTTGTAATAGGCGCGATTTCTTCAGCACTTATGCTCTTTGGGATCTCTTTTGTGTACGGAGCAACAGGCACTACCAGTATTCCCTTGATTGCTGAAAATGTCTACCTCCTTGCAGAAAACCCGATAGGGCTTGTTGCAGTCGTGTTGCTTATTGCAGGCTTCGGCTTCAAGATGGCTCTTGTGCCTTTTCATATGTGGGCTCCGGATGCTTATCAGGGTTCCCCTTCAGTTGTTTCTTCCCTGCTTGCAGCCGGGTCAAAGAAAATGGGTTTCGTGGCAGCCTTCAGGGTTTTCCTCATAGCCCTTGCTGCCCTTCAGCCTGACTGGCAATTCGCTTTTGCACTCCTCGCAGTCGTAACCATGACTTTCGGAAATGTGGTTGCAGTGTCCCAGACCAGCGTAAAACGCATGCTTGCTTACTCTTCTCTGGCTCAGGCAGGATATATTGCAATGGCTTTTGTGGTAATGACCCCAATGGCGCTTACAGGCGGAATCTTCTATACCCTTGCCCATGCCTTTATGAAAGGAGGAGCCTTTATTGCAGCCGCTGCAGTTGTCTGGATGATAACTACTCAAAGAACAGGGGATCTGGAAGTTCCCGACCACCTGAATAACTTCAGGGGCCTTGGAAAGAGAATGCCGCTGGCAGCCCTTTGCATGACGGTTTTTGTCTTTGCCCTTGCAGGGATCCCTCTGACTTCCGGTTTCATGGCCAAGATCGTGCTCTTCTCTTCAGCCATTCAGGCAGGTATGACCTGGCTTGCGGTAATTGCAATCCTGAACAGTGCCCTTTCATTGTTCTATTATGCACGGCTTGTAAGGTATATGTACTTCCTTCCCCCTGAAGGCAAAAAGATTGGCTTGCCTTTTCCATATGCAGCAGCCCTCCTGCTTGCAGCGGCTGGTGTACTGGCAATGGGACTCTGGCCTGAGCCTTTCTTGCAGTGGGCAATGGAAGCAGCAAAGGTACTGATCTAAGGAGGTATGAGAAATGACAGATTGTGATCTTTGCGGACGTGCACTCCCGATCGTTATTCCGGTTAGGACCTTTCCTCCCCTTCTCAAATTCGCCTATCCCGAGGGTCTATGGAAAGGACTTTGCGAGATCTGCCTCGATTCCGCCCAGAAAACCTATTTAAGCATTAACAAAGACGAAATATCCTGCAGGAGAAACAAATGTGTTCTGTGCGGTAAGAAAGGCAGAGTTTACCCTGTGGAAATCCAGATTCCTGATTTTTCAAAAGGAGTTGTAAAAAAACAGGTAAACGTCTGCACAAACTGCCTGGAATCCATAAATGAGACTTATATCAGGTTTAAAAAAGAGCAGATAGAGAGCTCGGGTTGTGGGCACGGGCATGAGCATGTTCATGAGCATTGAGTTTTGAGTAAAGTTGTTTTTTGCGGGCTCTACTTTTTCTTTTCTTATTTTTTTAAGTTTCTGATACACTTCTACTGATTTTATTTTTCAATCTCTTGCAGCTAATTTAGATAGAGTTTTTTATAATTCAACCTGTTTGCTTATTTGAAGGCAGTTATTTTATTCGAGATCTAGCTTGTTAAAAATTATTAAATTTAAACAAAAAAGAAATCAATCATCATTTTACTAAAATTGATAGTGAGTTCGTGAAATACTTCTCTCTAGTTAGTATTTTTGATAATCTTTTTCCTATCCCATCATTGAAGATCATAAATCGTTATTTTTAATGATTAATGTCATCAATTCTATATTCCTTGTTTAAGAATTACCTTTTTTATTTATTTCCATATTATCCTTTTTGATTAAAAATCATCTTATTAGCATAAGATGATAATTCGGCCATAAACAACTTATAACAAAGAATCATACAGTTGTATGGGGAAAAGTTGAATTTTTCATACTATACGAAAGCCCCGAGAAATTGAAGGCTTCTTGCAGGACTTCCATATCGGCTCGAAGGCGAAGCACATTTTGTATCTTAAGGTATTTAAATCAGTGTTTTGCCTTTGAAAATAACGTAAAGAAGGTGGAACCAAATGAAAATAAATTAAAAGGAACTGGACTGGAGCTATGGCAGCATGGGTGAGACCTTAATCACCCATTATATTTTCATCGATATAGGATAGGCAAATGTTTTACAAAAAACGAATAAAAAAAGGCTCTTCGCTGTTTCGTAGGTTGAAAATAACTGTCTAATTTGGAAGTAATAAACCACCAAAGAAGGTGACATAACTGAAAATTAAAATTTATCTTGTTATCGCGTTTTCTTTTCTGGTAATATCTGCAAATATCGTTGCTGCAGATACAATTACTGTTGATATTTATGGGAACGGAGATTATACCTCCATACAGCAAGCTTTAAACAACTCTGTTGATGGAGATACAATACTCGTTAATAAAGGAATTTATATAGAAAACGTGGTCGTAGATAAAAAATTAGCAATAGTCTCAAGGTCGGGAAATCCGGAAGACACAATCGTTCAAGCTCTTAATCCTGGCGATCATGTCTTCCATGTAACTGCTAACAACGTGACTATTAAAGGGTTTGGTTTGATAAATTCCAGCTCAGGAAGTGGAATTTATCTGGACGGCGTGCAGTATAACACTATTGCAAATAGCCATTTACAGGCTAATGAGATAGGAATCCATCTCTTGAATGCTAACAACAATATACTGATCAATAACACAGCATCAGACAATATCTGGGCGGGAATCCGATTGTCTCCAGATGACAGTGAGCTTGCAAGCAACAATACGCTTATTAATAACACGATGGTCAACAACACATATAATTTTGCGATTGATGTTGCTGAATATAGAAATGCAAGTATGCAGAACAATATCGATACTACTAATACTGTAAATGGAAAACCTATTTACTATCTTGTAAATGTCTCGGATATCAGTTTAAATTCGACTTCAAATGCCGGGACTATTTATTGTATTGACTGTCAGAATATATCAATAAAAGATCAGACTCTCAAAAATAACTTCCTGAGTATCTATTTGCGCAACACAAGCAATTCTAAATTTGACAGCAACATCGTATCAAATAATTATTTTGGAGTCATTCTGGAGAACTCAAGCAATAACGGTGGATCGAATAACATTGTTACGGATAATATCGCTGGCATTATAGTATCTTCGTCCACTAACAATAATTTAAGTAATAATGTGGCAAATTCTAATGGTAATGGACTTGATGTTCAAGAATCAACCAATACCGAACTGAATAACAATACTGCAAGTTTTAATGAAAATGTCGGCATAGCTTTCAGTTCTTCTACACAAAACAAGATAAATGGGAATATTGCAAATTATAATGGTGATGGAATTAAGTTATTCAATTGCAGTAACAGCTTGCTAAATAATAATATTGCAAATTCAAACAGGGATGTGGGTATTGACCTAGGGAGCTCAAGAGATAATACTCTAACTGATAATATTGCAAATTTGAATAAGAGATATGATTTTGAACTTGCTGGCTCAAATAATAGCACTTTGAGAGATAACATTGGGAATTCAGATGCGGATCATTTACCGGAGAATTCTTCCGATCGTACCTCTAATAATGAGATTAAAGGCAATGAAATTAAAGGTCAGGATACAGAAAATAAATCTTTTATTAGTTCTCTGATTTCTACAGTTGTACCCTGGATATATTCCAATAATTCTCCTGATAGTGTTAGCAATAATTCAATAAGCAATTTTCTTGAAAATATTAGCGAGGATTCAATCGATGTCTACGTACATCCAGGAGACTCGATCCAGCAGGCAATAGACAATTCAAGTTCCGGCGATATCATTGCTATTTATCCGGGATTATATAAGGAAAATTTGGTTGTGGACAAATCTCTGGTTATACTCTCGAAGCCTGGAGAATCGACTGAGACTATAATTCAGGCTGCAGATCCAGAAAAGGATGTTTTTTATGTAGCTGCTGATAATGTAGCAATTGGCGGATTCAATGTGATAGGAACAAGCAAGGCGGGTATATATTATACTGGATCGGATGGCATTATCGCTGGCAATGAACTGGGTTCTAATGAATATGGAATTTATCTGGAAAAAGCTGAAAACATTACAATTGAAAACAACAATGCATCTCAAAATGGGTGTGGAATTTACTTGAAAAACTCCAGAAAAAATAAACTGGTAAATAATGAAGTAAATTATAATTGGTTCAAGTGGGGAAAGTATAGAAACGGGGTTCTTCTCAAAAATTCAAGTAATAATAAGCTAACAGATAACAATATATCAAGAAATTGGGATGGTATATGCCTCGAAAATTCTTCAAACAATGAACTGAGCAAAAATGCAGTTATAGATGACTATTTCTGTATTAGTCTTAGAGATTCAAATAACAATAAACTTATTGATAATACCGTCAGATCAATTGGATATTCATTTGATATTACGCTGGGGAAATCTCATAATAATACTTTGCAAGGTAACAGTGCAGGCTTTATGGCTGAAATTAGAGTATCATCTGGCCCAGAGAGCACAAATAACACACTTGAAGGCAAGCAACATATTAGAAGACAAAATAGCCAGTTTTTTTGTCAAAGATTACTATTTAACTTAGCGAATCGGTAATTTAATTTTAGATCACTTATAGACTTTGAAACCTTTTATGTTAATCTAATTTCCCAAAATATATTCCAGAATTAATTGCCATAGCACTAACATTCGCAGATATGTTTTAATCAACAGAATTTCTCGCAAAACCTACTTATCTACTATATTATTTTTAATATATTATCTATTTTGATTATTTTAACTGTAACTTCTAAATCAAAAATCGGATTGTATACTTATTAGAGTTTTTCCCTCTTCCATTAATTATTCTACCCCAACGGTGTCTGGAAAGGTATTTGTGGGACCTGCCTGGATTCCACCCTGAAAAATTATTTAAGCATCAATAAAAACAAAATCTCCTGCAGGAGAAACAAATTCGCTTTGTGCGGAAGAAAAGGCAGGGTTTATCTTGTGGAACTGCAGGTTCCCGCTTTTTCAAAAGGAATCGTGAAAAAAGAAGCAAACGTCTGCACAGTTTGCCTGGATGAAATCAATGAGGCGTATATCAGGTTCAAAAGAGAACATATCGAGCAATCCCACGAAGAGGGCCATATCCACGGGCATAAGAGCGTTTACAAGCATTGAGTTTAAGTAAAGCTGCATTTTGCGACTTTATTTCGATTTTTTTTCTATATTATTAGCTTCAATAAATATTTCTTGATAAGGGTAACTTTTTATCCAAGTATGTTTGATCTCTATAAAATTCAACATTTTGAAGCATTTAATGGGTTTAGATCCAAAATAGAATCAATTTTACCATTAGTAACTCTGATTTTGCTTAACTAATTAATTATAGGTTAAATAATTCAGGCCTCATAAAGAAAACAAAAGCTCACAAACTATAAAACAGGCTTAATATAATTATTTACATTTTTAACTAACAATCACCCAGATATTGATATATATTAATAATTAGAAAATTTTATTCTAATACTTTTATATATTTTAAAATTATATGACTATTTGTACTCACTGGCATAGCCACCTTTGGAAAAGTTATGGACAACTATCTTTAATTCGTTTTGTTCTAAACCGGTGACTGCGTAAGAGTACGCAAAGAAGAAAGAGTACGCAAAGAAAAATATGAAATCTACTAAACGAGTGGAGGAAAATAAAATGTATATTGGCAATATTGGCAACTTTGACATTCGCTGCAGCCGGGATTTCCAAGTAATTAAGAATGGTGTAGTAGTGTGGGATGGATAACGAATCATAAGAGTTGTCTTTAAAATTAATTGACAGTTCCATAGATCCGTTATATTTTGAGCTGGCGGCTGCATAAAATGAAAAACATACAAAAAATAGTATAAGCTTGGAGAAAGGAAAAACTGAGTATATCAATAATTTCTTATGCTGTCTGCCAGAGACTCAAAGCAATTTCAAATGATCTTTTCTAAACAGTTTGAAAAAAATATACCTATAAATATCTCTCAAGATTAACATCTGATCCTATAGATTCACTTTACCTCGAACCGATGTCTATCTATTTTTACTGTTATCTTTGAATAATTGATTTATTTTTCTAAATTTATGGTTCTATTATTGTTTAAGGGGATTGAAGTCACTTTCAAGTAGATGCCTCATAGTTTTGTTGCTTGAAAACTTACTCTGGATACAGAAAATGGTTCCAGATAACTCCACCGATGGCTAAAAAAATTTCGAATTCATGAAATGGGAAAAATCCGATAATGAAAGCTTTTGTGAAGTAACTTCTTATTAGGAGTAGTATAGGAAAATCTGCTTGTGTATGGGAAATTTTCGACTTTACCAGTTTTAATTTTAATTAAATTTCATTTTTTAAGAAATTGGTTTCTTATTTCTCAACATACTCCAGCACAGCTCTGCATTCCTCATAATCTTCCAGTCTTTCACTCCGGAATTTTTCAGGCCTCTAAGGTCTGCTTCTTCACATATAGACAGGTAGATTTCTGAACCCGGCAGCAGGTGAGAATCTCTATACGAAATCTTTTAGGTTTCTTGTAGAGACAAAGTGATATTTAAAAACGAGAAAACAATTGATATATAAATTATTAATTTCATCTGTATATTAACAAATTAATCGTATATTAACAAATCATTGTTCATTATACGCGATAATTGTCGGCTCGAAGTTATCCTATTCTAAGCCGGATGGGCTATGTAAAGTTTCTGGGGGGTTTGGTTCTGGGAATCGTGCTTATCGGAGATTGTAGCAGCAGACAGAGGTTCAGTACCGCGCTGATTGTCATTTTGATTGTTGTTTTATCTTTGCTTTCGGCAGGCATCGGAAGTGCAGAGGTTATTTATGTAGAACCCGGTAATTCGATCCAGGCTGCAGTAAATAATTCTACGGCCGGAGATCTCGTCATTGTGAAAGCCGGAGAATATCAGGAGAATATTGTTGTCAACGTTTCAGGAATAAAGATCAGTTCAGAATTTGAGAACCCTGAAAATGTGCTTGTAAGGGCCAGAGATATAAATTCCAGCGTATTCCGGGTTAAGGCTGGTAATGTAACTCTCAGCGGCTTCAATATAACCGGATTAGGGGAGGTTTCCAGTGTCTTTAACGCTTCAAGCTCTGCAAACTCTGTCGATGTCGGTAATAAGTCAAGTGATTCCGAGAATGCAGATCTAGAGCAGGCTTCCAGTTCAGGGTCGAGTATGTCCAGTTCCCAATGGGATGAGTTCGGTTGTCCTGCAGCAGGAGTTTGCCTGGAGCAGGTTAACAACTGCACAATCGAGAACAACATATTTTTTGATAACAGGTACGGGATTTACCTGCAGGCATCCAGGAACAGTACACTCTTAAAGAATACTTTTTTCCGCAACGGAATATGGCTTGATGAAGGGTGCGGTGAGAACCTAATGATAAATAATACTATAGAAGAGAGTAATCTAGTTCTTGGGGCTCATTGCTGGGACAATATAATGTTCCAGAACCGGCTTTCGAACGGTGAAGGAATAAGTATTGCTTGCTGCGGTGGAAACAATCTCGTGTCAAGGAATGAAATTATAAATTGCAGTACCGGCATTGACATTTATGATGTTCAGGCAAGAACTATCCTGCGTGACAACCGGATCTCTAACTGCGAAAATGGGATCTATCTAACTTTTGTCTTCGATTCCAGGGTTTATAATAACACAATTTCAAACGGCAGCACAGGCATATTTCTGAGAGAGAACTGTCAAAACAACGAGTTATCTAATAATACAATAATAGAGAGTAACGAATCTGGAATTTGTCTGCAGGATTACAGCGCAGATAACCGTATTTATAATAATTACTTCAATAATAACTTAAACGTGATAGCCGAGAATTCCGAAGGAAATATTTGGAATACTACACAGTCACCAGGGACAAGTATCATAGGAGGGCCAAACTTGGGAGGGAATTTCTGGGCAAATCTAAAAGGAACAGGCTTCTCTCAGGTCTCGAACGATTCAAACTCCGATGGGATCTGTGATTTGCCATTCAAGATTAATGGAAGTGACTTCGACTATCTTCCGCTTGCCAAACCTCCTTCATCAACCGAGCTGGATCTTACGGTCAACAGTCGAAATGCCTGAAGCAAACAATATTTATCACATTTCTTGAGATTGATATGGATCCCCTCAATTTTATTTATTTTGGAGCCCTGCTCTCAGGGCAGTCAACATGACAGGCAAGTAACCTCAGGTTTTGAAAGTAAGGGACACAGGAAAAAGTAATGTCAGTATTTCCGCTGAATTTAGCGATTCTTCAGGCTTTTTTTCCCGAAAGTATCTATATTTCTTCCATTTTCTGGCACTTTTCCAGTTGCGATGATTCTGCAACGGATTTTTATATATTATTCCTTTGGAAGAGTAAGCTGGGTAAAAACAGCTGCAGCGGATTTCTCTTTGCCCACAACTTATTGAAGCTCACCATTAATCGTGAAAGTCAACAGTAGTGTCATGAGAGAACTTCCAATGTTTAGTTCTTTTAATTAATATAAAAACTAAGAATTAAAAACCGTTGAAACCCAAAACTAATGGATTTTAACCTTTTAAATGTAAAATAAATTCTCAACATGCTGTACATTCTTTGGAGAAATGATTAAGATTATATATAGGTCCTAAAATAAGGACTATTGACTCTTAAATAGCTAAATTTTTAGGTCTTTGTAAGAGCTCTATAATTTGATATTTCTGGTTTAAAGGGGGAAGTATGGGTGTGGGTAAATAAATTCACAATTCTTTTAGCGGTTGCTATTTTTCTTATAATTTTGGCTTATAGCCCTGCATCCGCCAGGGAGATTACAGTAGATAGTAATGGCTCAGGTGCAGATTTCAAATCGATTCAGGAAGCAGTGAAGAATTCGTATCATGGAGATGTAATTTTAGTTTGTCCAGGAAATTATAACGAAAGTGTGGATGTAATGAAAGAAAATATAAGCATTCTTTCTGAATCTGAGGATCCTGAGAACACTATTGTTCGGGCATTTAAAATGGGTGCAAACAATACTACTATAAGTGGGTTTAGTATACAAGAAGGTTTAATTTTACGGAAATACGTATTTCCTATGGGATATAGTTATCAAGACCCCATTGAAAACTGTACTGTTAAAAATAACATTTTAAAACTGGGCATTGATGCTAAAGTGTGTCATAATTTCACAGTTGTGAAAAATATAATTTTGAATTCAGGTATCCTTATATCTGCCCCTGAAGACGCCGTGATTTCTAATCTGAGAATTTCTGACAATCTAATTGTTGACGGAAGTATTGATGTTTCTCAACGACGGGGTAGTTGTTTTTTACTTAATTCAGGTAATTTTATTTTGCTTAATAATACTATTTTAAAAGGTATGATAACGTTGAATAACTGCTGCGGCTACAAAATTCTCGAGAATTATATTTCAAATGATCCGAATGCTGGCTCGGGAGGTATGGGAATTGCCCTTTATGAATCTAATTCTACTAAAATAGAAAATAATACAATTGTAAATTGTAGTTCAGGTATGCATATGATGTCAGGGTCTTGTACAATTAGTAATAATACCCTAACTGATAATGGTCAAGGAATTATGGTTGGGCCATCGCTAAAGGGAAACTCATTCTTAAATAATACAATCTTTAATAGCAATATAGGGATATTCTTGAGCGGTCCAGCTTATGTTCCCGCTTATATTGGAGATTCGACAGGAGGAGACTCACTTTTAAATGAAGGAAACTCACTATTAAATAATAATATTTCAAACAACAATATAGGTATATTTTTCGAAAGCGATTCGTCTGGCAATCTGGTAGCTAGTAACAGGGTGGAGCTAAACAATCAATATGGAGTCTATGTCGAAGATGTCAGCTATGAGGTTCCATATAATGGGACTAATTGGTTTTATAATAATATATTCAACAATACTGTCAATTTCTTTAACGGTGACGGCAACTACAAGAGCAACTATTATACTGCAAAGACAATAAGCAATAAAACCGGAATATTTTTTGCTACCTGGAATACCACAAAAGTCTCAGGTACTAATATTGTATGCGGCCCTTACCTTGGTGGTAATTACTGGGCAAAACCTAATGGAACTGGATTTTCCCAGAACTGTGTAGATTCGGATGAAGATGGAATTGGAGACTTACCCTATAAAATTAATGAGAATTATACGGACTATCTCCCGCTCGTATCTGTATCAATATCACAGGAATCAGTAGTTCCCATTGCAAACTTCAGCACAAATATTACACAGGATCTTGCCCCAGTTGCTGTCCAGTTTACAGATTTCTCGAAAAATGCAATTTTATGGGAGTGGGATTTTGACAGTGATGGAATATCTGACTCCACAAACCAAAGTCCAGCTTATACATACACGACCCCGGGAACTTATATTGTCAATTTAACCGTGAGTAACGGAAAAGACAAGTCATCAAAAAATATGGAAGTAGTTTTACAGGAAGCTGAAGTTCCTCCGTTAGCAGACTTCAAAACTAATGCTACAGCTGGCCAGGTTCCTCTTTCAGTTCAATTTACAGATCTTTCTAAAAATGCGACATCATGGTTATGGGACTTCAACGACGACGGAATTACTGATTCTATAGAAAAAAGTCCAGTTTATGTATATACCTATCCTGGAACCTATACTGTTAACCTGACAGTAGATAATATAAAGGGCACTGCCTCAAAATCGTCTATTGTAACAGTATCTCCTGCGCAACGCATAGACGGGGAGCTTATTCTCACCGAATATCTGATTACAACAAACAAATCAATCACGGGTGGCCCTGATATCTACAATGACTGGATAGTATGGCAGGATAACCGCAATGGAAACCGGGATATCTATATGTATGATCTCAACACTCGCAAGGAAATGAAAATAATCACCGGTGAAACTAGTCAGTACGATCTTGATATTGGCAGTGGCAATATAGTGTGGAATAATCTGCGTAATGGAAATCAAAATAAGATCTACGTATACAATGTCTCCGCTTCTAAGGAAACTCAGATAACCACTAACAAATCAGATAAGTGGCTTCCTACTATCTATAAGGATAAGGCTGCATGGATTGATTTCCGCAATGGAAAATCCGATGTATACATGTATAATCTTTCCACTTCCAGAGAGATTCAGATTACTACTAGTGAATCCGACTATAAGTATTTTCCTAGTATATACGATGATAGAGTAGTATGGGTAGATGGAGATATTTACATGTACAATCTGTCTACTTCCAAAGAGACACAGATAACTTCCACTGAATCATGGAAGCAGAAGCCTGTAATTCACGGGGACAGAATTGTATGGCAGGATGAACACAATGGGAATTTCGATATCCACATGTATGATCTTTCCACTAAAAAGGAAACTCAAATCACTAGCGGACGAGTAGGCTGGCCTGCCATTTATGGTAACAGAATAGTATATACCGATACTCGCAATTGGAAAACTGATATCTATATGTACGATCTCCCCACTGGAAAGGAGACTCAGATCACTACCAGCGGATCAGCGTCGGGTCGTTCAATCTACGGGGACAGGATTGTATGGGTGGATTCTCGCAATGGACTTGAAAACTCGGATATCTACATGTGCACTATTTCGAAGAAGGAATCCGGATCAAAAAGACCTGATGCAGACTTTTCTGCATCCCCTAATTCAGGAACAGCACCGTTAAAAGTATTGTTCACTGACAATAGTACAGGTGCACCTACTTCCTGGCTGTGGGACTTTGGGGATGGAATTAATTCAAAACATGCAATGAATGCGACGCACACCTTTACAAATCCTGGAACTTATAACGTTACTTTAAATGTAACTAATGCCGCTGGCAGTAGTTCGATAACCAGACAGGGCTATATTACAGTAAAAGGCAAGTAAAGTGTCTAAAATAGTGAGACAGTTGTGCTTTAAGAGTAACGAAAACCGTCAAGGCTGAAATATAGTAATAAATTATTAACCAAACCTAAAAAACGGACAAGATTTAATAAATCTTGTCAGATCTCAGGGTTATATTTTGGTTTGCAGTATTCAGTAACTGACCCTCTAACTGATTAATGAATAAAAAAGATTAGTGAGTCTTAAGAGAAAGATTAGTAAGTTCTTTTGAACAAAACCACGCAATATGAGGTTGTCGGTCATGAAAATCTTGATTGTCTACCTCTTTCAGTTTCTCTCAATCGGTGCTTTGGGACATGAAGATCCCATCGTTCAGGATTTTTCCCCTCCTTCTTAATACTCTTTCTAAATACTATACTCTTATTGCACTCTTACAAAAAATTCATGTGGAATTAACTCCTATTTATAGCTATTATGAGACAGTCAGCGGGAATATGGTTATTTATAGCACTGGGTCTGCTCTTCGGCCTGTTTGCAGATTTGGGAGCTGCAGATGAGACCGTTACTCTGGGTAGCGAGGAAGTAAATCTTTCGGAATTCAGGGCTTTTGACCTGCTCTGTAAATGTGAAACAGGATGCATAGTTAATACGGTTTCTCTTTCTTCCAGTGGGAATTGTCTTGCAGTCGGGGATTTTAATCATAATGTTTCTCTTTTTAGTTCCGATGGGGAGAAACTCTGGAATTATACCACTGGAGATATTGTTTACACCGTATCAATCTCTTCCGATGGAACTCGTGTAGCTGCAGGAAGCAACGATAAGAAAGTCTATTTTTTTAACAGGGAGGGAAAATTACTCTGGAGTTACGAAACAGGGGGAAGTGTGAACAGTGTTATGATCTCCTCCGATGGTTCATATGTGGCAGCGGGCAGTGAAGACGGCAAGATTTACTTCTTTAATCGAGAAGGCAAGCTTTTATGGAATTTTGATTCCGAAAATTCCATCCGCAGTATAGCCATTTCCAAGGACGGCTCTTATGTTACAGCCGGAGGGTCCAATCACTGCATTTACCTCTTTGACAGTGAAGGAAATAAAATGTGGGAACAGAGGACAGGCAGTGTAATCAATAGTGTGTGCATCACTCCACAGGCCAATTATGTGGCTGCCGGAGGTTCCAATTATAACGTTTATCTTCTTAATCAGAAAGGGGAGTTTTCCTGGATACACCATCCTGCTTACTGGATTAGCAGTGTTTCTCTGGCAAACAATGGCTCCTATCTGGCAGCAGGAAGCTTTGACGATAAAATTTACTTGTTTAACAGCACAGGCACAAAACTCTGGGACTACAAGGCAAAAGACGACATCTACAGTGTTGTCATTTCGCCGGATTCTTCATTCATTGCAGCCGGAAGCTGGGATGATACGCTTTATGTGCTCGATCTCGATGGGAATGAGTTCTGGAACTGCAGTTGCGGAGGAAATATTAATGACGTATACATTTCTCGTGATAGCTCGGTCATTGCCGCAGCGAGCGATGATGGAGCAGCGTATCTTTTTGAGCGGAACTCGACAGTTTTTGCACGGCTCTTTGGGGATCGTTTCCTTTTAGAAGAAGGACTCGGATTGCCGTTAAAAGAAGATATGGCAGCAGTTGTAGGCATTGAAAATGTGGTTGAGATTGCTTCGGCCTCCAAGGATTCAGATAGTATAAAAAGTGAAGGCAATCCTGCAACAGAAAACTCCGCCTCCACAGAAAGTTCACCAAGGTTTTCGGGACTGCTTAATTTCTTTAAATGTCCAATATTCCTTTTACTGGCGGTTTTTATAGTAGCGATTTACCTGAAGAATCAAACCTTCAAAAAACGGCCAAGAGAGGAAAACTTGGAAGACTTTGAGAACCTTGATGATGAAAAACACAGGTCTGGAAATTAACACAAAAATTCGGAAATCTGAAATTTCAGCTCTAGAGACGTAAACTTCCATTTCTGTAATATGTAGAGAAAATTACTATATATCCCACTTTCCGCAGTAATATTTCACATTTCATAATTTTTCCTGCTATCGATTTTTAATCCAACATGAATTTCTTGGACTTTTATGCAGGAGGTGAAAGCAACTATATGGTGTATTTAGAAACCAAAAAACGATATCATTCAATTTTCACCAAATCTTTTAAAGAGTCAAAATTATTTATATCTGTTTCAAAAACGTTATCAGAAAAAATATTGGTTTTCGAAAAAATACTGCGGAATGTGGGATATATTACGGAACTGATATCATAATATTTTTGCAGTGGTAGTTATGAATAAAGGAAATAAAAAAATCACATTCTTTATCGTTTTTCTGATTTCCATAGTCCTTATTGAATTATTTGTAAAGATGACAATTTTTACTCCAACAATAACCCCACATGAAGGCAATATAGGTGGCTTAGTCGTTCAATTTAGAGAGGGGGTTACCAAAACAGAAGCAAAAAATATCCTTGAGAACTACAACTTGACTATGTATTATGTAGATTATAATTATTATGCAATGCCAGACACGTATTACATAGTGGTAGATAAAGACAAAGTGGTGGATGTTAGGAATGAATTGGAAAAAATAGAAAGTTGGACTAATTATACAACATCTATCGAAAAAGGAAATTATTGTATAATTACGGTACCTGATCAAACTATTAATGATAAGAATTTTATTAAGATATTAAATAAACATAACCTTCAAGTAAAAACGTTCGTCTATTGCCATATTCGATTTGGAGAGCATCCTTTGAGTGGGATTTCTGAAGAACGCGCGGATAAGTATGTAAGCGAACTTGAAATGAATGAAAACATCTTTACTGTATACATTGAGTCTTTTCAATCTTAAATTCCAAAATAAAAAAGGGAAATCTTGACTGTTGATTTTCATATTTTTGTAGTATAATTAAAATAAGTAACAAAAAAATGAAAAAGAACTTTTGTATTTATTCAATATTTTGTACAGTCGTTTGGTAACCTTATTTTTATAATAAATTTTTATATAACTAAATCCATTATGTTTTCTTATGTTGAATCAAACAGAAATATAATTTACTCAGTATAGGTCTTTTCGTTTTTATACTCGCGTTCTGTAAGTATAATCTACTTGTTACCTCCTGCTAATTCTAGTCATATTGCTGAAAATTTATTAAATATTTTACTTTTAACAGCTTTCAGATTTCTTTGCTTGCAGCTTCGGATAAAACCCTTATATGAAAACCAGAATCAAGCTCCTCTGCAAGCCTTTTACATTTTTCCAGGTCAATTTCGGGCACATTAACTACTGTAACTCTTGTACTGATTCCTGCCTTCCTTGCTCCCTTAACAAAATCAAGTACTGCAGAATAAGCATTTTTATGAATAGGCCTGCAAAGTTTGTTATATTTTTCTTCGGATTCGGCATTCAAGCTTACGGAAACAGAGTCTAATCCTGCAGTTTTCAGTTCTGAGACCACATCTCTTCCCGGGTTTATCAGGGCTGCCTGTCCATTGGTATCTAGCCTGACTCGAATATTCCGGTTTTTCAGCCAGCGGGTTACTGCTAGCACCACATCAAATCTGAGGGTTGGTTCTCCAAGGCCTGTGAATACTATTTCTCTATATTTTGAAAGATCCAGTCCTTCAAGGGCTCCGATAACTTCCTCTGTTGTCGGTTCTCTTGAAAGCCTCAAGTCATATCCGTAAACCCCGTCTGCAAAATTACGGATGCAAAAAACGCAATCTGCACTGCAGCGGTTTGTAAGGTTAATATAAAGATTTTTGTGAGCTTCATAGTAGACCGTGTCCATGAAATCAAAATTTCTCACATTCCTTATAACCATGACGTATTTATTCCGTTTTTATCCGGGAGCTGAAAACAGCTTTATATATACGAACCTCTTATCAATTTACTTCTGCTTTTCGGTTATGACTTGCGTTTTCAAGCAGAAAGTTTATAGGTGATCATGTACTTCTAAGGTTCGATCTGCAGCATTTAGCTAGCAGTATCTATGTTTCAACTCATTTACTCTCCGCATTGAAGTCTCTCATGTTTCAATTAAATATCTGATTTCAATGTTGACAGATGTGTGTTAAAAAACCTATGATTGATGAAAAATTGCGACACTCGCAATTTCGAAGGAGAATCTTATATGGCACAATTAGCTAAATTCGACGTTCCAGAAGAACTTACAAACAAAGCACTTGAAGCTCTGGAGCTTGCCAGAGACACTGGAAAGATTAAAAAAGGCACCAATGAAGCCACAAAAGCAATAGAAAGAGGCAATGCAAAGCTCGTTCTGATCGCAGAAGACATCGAGCCTGCCGAGATTGTCGCTCACATCGCTCCTCTTTCCGAAGAAAAGAAAGCACCTTATATCTTCATCAAAAACCAGAAAGAACTCGGTGCAGCCAGTGGGCTTGGTGTGTCCTGCGCAACTGTCGCAATCGTAGATGCAGGAAAAGCAGCTGAAATCGTCCAGGACATTGCTCAGAAGCTTGAAGCTCTTAAATAATCCTGATAACAAGAGGTGCTAATTATGGCTGATGAAAGCATAACCGGCGGCTTTGCTGCTGAGGTTATTGACGTTATCGGGAATACAGGTATGCATGGTGAAGCCAGCCAGATCCAGTGTAGGGTTCTGGAAGGCAGGGATAAGGGCCGTGTTATCACAAGAAACTGTGTGGGCCCTGTCCGCGTAGGCGACATCCTGATGCTTCTTGAGACCTCAAGAGAAGCAAAGAAACTGACCACCAGATAAGAAAGCGGTGAGATTGATGGAACAGAGAAAATGCTATTTCTGCGGGAAGATGCTGGAGCCCGGAACTGGTAAGCTCTATGTCAAGAAAGACGGTTCTACCTATTACATGCACTCTTCCAAGTGTATGAGCAACTTCAAATTAGGCAGACTTCCAAGGCGTACCGAATGGACCGAGAAGGGCAGAATCCAGTTGAAGAAAGCATAAAAGTAGAATTGCCAGTTTTATTTGTTCGGATTATTAAGGTGTGCACATGGAACAGACATACGTTATGGTAAAGCCTGACGGAGTCCAGCGCGGGCTAGTCGGAGAGATAATTTCCAGAATCGAGAAGCGAGGTCTGAAGCTCGTTGCCCTCAGGATGAACGTTATCAGTGAAGCCACTGCAAAAGAGCATTACGGTGAACATGCAGCCAAGCCTTTCTTCCCAGGCCTTGTCGAATTCATCACTTCGGGACCTTCAGTCTCAATGGTAGTTGCAGGAAAAGATGCAATCCGGGTTATGAGGGCTATAAATGGGGCCACAAACCCTGTAGATGCAGCTCCCGGAACAATCCGTGGGGATTTTGCTCTTGATGTAGGCAGAAATGTAGTTCATGCCTCCGACTCTCCAGAAGCTGCAGCAAGGGAAATTGCAATTCACTTTAAGGACTCCGAAATTGGAAACTATTCCAGGGTCGATGAGGTCTGTCTGTACGAATAAAGCAGGTGCATCAAAGCCTTTTTGTGTTCCTGGAATTTCAGGACACGATTCCAGGCCTTTGTTTATCCGACCTGCAATTATGGGTCCGTCAGGGTAAACCCGGACCCTTCTGGACCTGCAGCAAATAAGACGCGGGAATGAGAGAGGTTTTGCATATGGCCGACAAGAAAAATTTGAGGACTCCTATAGTCTGCGTGATGGGGCACGTTGACCACGGGAAAACGACTCTGCTAGACAAGATCAGGGGTACTGCAATTGTCAGTGGAGAAGCTGGCGCAATCACTCAGCATATCGGGGCAACCGAAGTTCCAATAGACGTGATTATCAACAAACTTGGAGATCCAAGGCTTCGGGACAGATTCATAGTTCCAGGGCTGCTCTTTATTGATACTCCTGGACATCATGCCTTTACAACTTTAAGAAGCAGGGGAGGCGCCCTTGCCGATCTTGCAATTGTTGTAGTTGACATAAATGAAGGCTTTAAGCCTCAGACCTATGAAAGCCTGCAAATCTTAAAGCGGTTCAAAACTCCTTTTGTTGTTGTTGCTAATAAGATCGACAGGATTGGCGGCTGGGTCTCACAAAAAGACCTGCCTTTTGCAGCTACTTTCAAAAAACAGTCAGAAGACGTCCAGGGCAAGCTTGAGACAAAACTCTACGAAGTAATCGGTGAATTATACAACCAAGGTTTTGCAGCAGAACGGTACGACAGGGTTACAAACTTCCAGAAAACCCTGGGCGTAGTGCCTGTAAGTGCTATGACAGGTGAAGGAATTCCTGATGTCTTGATGGTACTCCTTGGCCTGGCCCAGAAATTCCTTGAAGCAAACCTACAGTACAGTGCCAAAGGTCCAGGAGTCGGAACTGTGCTTGAGGTCAAGGAAGAAAAAGGTCTTGGTGCAACTCTTGACGTTATTCTCTATGACGGCACTTTGAAAAAGGGCGATACCGTTGTTATCGGAAGCCTCGGAAAACCAATCCAAACAAAGGTTCGGGCTCTCTTAAAGCCAAGAGAACTTTCTGAGATGCGTTACGAGAGCAAGTTCAAACAGGTGAATAAGGTTACTGCCGCCGCTGGTGTAAAGATTTCGGCTCCTGGTCTAGAAGGTGCTCTTGCAGGCTCTCCAATAAGGGTTGCTACCGAAGAAACCCTTGACGAGGTTGTATCCCAGGTAAAATCCGAGGTCGATGAGGTCAGAATTGATACGGGCTCAGTAGGAATCATGATCAAAGCCGATACCCTTGGCTCTCTTGAAGCTCTTGTCTATGAGTTCCAGAAAGATGATGTCCCTATCAGGAAAGCAGAAGTTGGGGATATCTCACATCGGGATGTAATAGAGGCTTCTACGGTTGAAGACCCGTTATATTCTGTGATTATAGGTTTCAATGTCAAAGTTCATCCTGACGCCAGAGATTTCCTGCAGGAAAGCAGTGTGAAGGTATTCACCAGCGATGTGATTTACCGCCTGGTTGAAGATTACCAGGAGTATGTAAAAGAGCAGCAGGAACAGGCTGAAAAGAAGATTTTCGAAACAATAATCCGTCCTGGAAAGTTCAAAATCCTTCCCGGATGTGTATTTCGCCAGAGTAAACCAGCAGTTGTCGGCATAAGAGTACTTGGTGGAGTCGTGCGGACAAACGCGGATGTTATGCTTGAAAACGGAAACGTTGTAGGCAAGATCAAAGGTCTGCAGATTGAAGGAGAAAATATTCCGTCTGCAAGGGTAGGCAAAGAGGTTGCAATGGCAATTGAAGGCGCAACCGTAGGCAGGCAGATCAAAGAAGAGGACGTGCTCTATATCAATGTGCCTGAGAGGCATGCCAAAATTCTTGAGCACGAGATCTATGATTCCCTTTCAACTGATGAAAAGGAAACTCTTGAGATTTTCCTCTCCCTGAAACGAAAAGATAATCCTTTCTGGGCAAAATAATGCTTATATGATAACTATATTCAGAATTATGTTCAGAATTTATGGAAGGTTCAGGTAAGAATTCAGGAAAAATCCGGGTAGAGTTTCGGATGGAAAGGCAAGGCAAAGGAATATATTTAAAATAAATCTGATATTGGAGGATTTCACATGGCTAATTTCAAAGTTGTAGTTTCTGACCCAAAGGAAGGGCGTGCTTACCAGATCGATTTAAAAGATGCTGGAGCAAACGCATTAATCGGAAAGTCAATAGGCGATGTTGTTGACGGTTCAATTTTCGGACTGGCCGGCTACAAAGTCAAGATCACCGGCGGCTGTGATGGTAGTGGTTTTGTTATGAAACCCGACCTTCCGGGCTCCAGAAGGCAGAGAATTCTGATGGCAGTAGGTGTGGGATACACCCCCAAGCTTCCAGGACAGCGCAGGAGAAAGATGGTACGCGGCAAGGAAATTACCTCTGACGTCGTCCAGGTTAATGCAAAAGTCGTTGAGTATGGAAGCAAATCCATAAAAGCTCTTCTCGGCCTTGAAGCCGCAGAAGAAGCTCCTGCAGCAGAGTGATTTTTCAAGTTCCGCCTGCGGGCGGGGCTTTAAACAATTTTTTACTTATTTTGTTTTTGATCCTGCTTCTCTCTTCTGTTATTGTTTTATAGTATTTTATTATCACTATTTTACTAGAGATATTTTTATATTTAGTTTCCCTGCTCTGCCTTTATAAATTCTGTTTTTTCTATACAGAATTATTGATACTTTGATTTTTACATAATTTTCGCACACTACTTGATATAAAAAATAATCTTTATATGCCAAATTTAAAAAAGAGTAAGTGTTAAGATTGGATAAACAGAAAAAGAAAGGAAATTATTATCACTTTTTTGTTCATGTAACAATTCAAATCACAGTTTCACCTTTATCTTTTTCTAGTTTTTATTTTCCTGCAGATCACGAGTTTTATATTTTTTCTGAAATTGATTCCGCGATTTTCAGCATTTCGTCTTTCTCCAGGGAAGCGCAAAGGCTTAGATTAACATCTCCTAACTTCCACGTCAAAAGTTTCGTTTTCCTCATAGAAAGATATTTTCCTTCTATCCCATTAATCTGAATATCTTCACCTTTACCCATAATTGTAGCATCTGATGACTGGTTCATAGAGACGGTTTCCGCGAGAGCTATAAATGCTTTGTCTTTTGTGTAAGTCAGCTCGACGGTCTCAAAACGCTGGTTTTCCGGAGAGAATTGGCTGTTATTGTAGATCATTGTATTATTGAATTCATAACCTTCAGGAAGGTACTCTGGAGTAAGAATCTTAAAACTGGCTTTCTTTCTGGCTTCTTCAAGGCTTAATTCTTCAGGAGGCCTAATTTCCCCCAAGTCCACTATTTTTGCGCCTTTTGGGATCTCAAATTTAAATTCTGAGTCCGGAATTTCGGTGTTTACTTTCAAGTCTTGAATTTCCAATCTCATGGTTAGACTTCCATCGCCGTTATAAGTCTCATATCTGAGAGGCATCCATGTCTCTTGATCTACCCAAATTTTTGTCTTGTATATCAGTTCGTAATCTCCATCGTTTTCTTTTGGAGTTGTCTCCAGCAGATAAGTTTTTCTTCCATCTATGTTCTCAACGCCAGGCATTGTTACATTAGTATCATTAAGAAATTCACTTATAATATTGGTATAGTCATTTTTCGTAAGTTCTGAAGCTTTGGAAATTTTTATTTTTGTGACCGTATTGGTATCTGGTGTGTAACTCCACAAGATTTTCCCATCTGAAACGATTATTGTTTGATTTTCTTTACCGGGCTCTGTTACAATACTTTTAGTCATATTAGGCTTTTTGAACAGAGTTTTAGATTCTGTTTCCTTGATTTCTCCTCCGAGATAGGTGGTCACGTGCATTGTATATGAATAATCTCGAGTGCTGTTCTCTTTATCCATCATCTGGGCTGCAATTTGTTCTGCACTTAGGTTTTTTTCCGTGCAGCCTGAAGTAAAGAGAGCTACAACTATGAAAATCAGAACAAATATTGATCTAAATTTTTTCATTGTTATCATATTACTCATCCTTCAACAGATAATTTTTCTTTGAATATCGTAAAACTAATAATCTTGAGGACATTTGTAATTATTTAAGTGTTTTTCAAAATTAAGCTTAAAACATTATCCATAAACCAAGTAACATAAGCACGAATCCGCTGATTTTTTTCAAGTGTATTTTATATGAACGAATTTGTTTAGATAGAGTATAGCCTCCTATCAAGCCAATTCCAATAAAAGGTGTCAATACTCCAGCGCTGAAAGCAAGTAACAGGATCAGATTATTTGCTGTTCCACTAGTGATGGTTTTGTTGAGCAACACAAGGAGCATCGGAGCAGTGCAGGGAACTTTTACAAACGAAAATAATATCCCAAGGAAAAAAATTCCACCCAGAGTACCCGCATATCTCCGAGCAGAGTTCTGGAAATAGTTATCCAGAGTACCCGCATATCTCCGAGCAGAGTTCTGGAAATAGTTATCCAGAGCAACAGGTGATTTTAAGATTCCCAGAAGGTTTAACCCGATAAGAATTACAACGACGCCTGTAACAAAAGAAAAGCTTTCCAAATCGGGAATTGATTTTCGGAATGAGAGCAAACACAGACACAATACTAAGTAAGAACCTACCAGCCCTAATCCAAATACAGTTGCACGTATCATACCGCTTTTGGCGCTATTGCTCGTCCCTGCAGTAAAACTTAACAGAAATCCCAGTATGGCCATCAGGCAGGGTGAAAAACCTGTAAAAGACCTAGTGAATAAGCAAATGACAAATTCAGGTTTGTGCTTATATACTCGTTTTCCTGTTCTTTTCTCGTTGCCTCTTCTGTGGTATATTCAGTAATATTTTCCTCTTCCGCAAGATATTCATCGATTAAAGTTTTTAGCTTTTCTTCAGTAATTTCTTCTTTAGGAACCTTTGTTTCATTGTTTATCACAATAGCCGGGACTTCAAGAAAACCATACTTATTCCACTAATTAAAACCATCAGCAGTGCTGGTTTCAATCCGTGTTATTATGATGCTATTATTATATTGAGCTTCTATTTGATCGATAACAGGGTCAGTTATTTCACAATCATGGCAACCTTTTTGATGAAAATAATCAATCGTGATTGGATTTGCATACGCTATCGGTATAAAAATAAGAGATAAATAAATGATAGTCAGAGGAGCTATTATGCGAGAAATCCTTTTCATGAAAATCCCTATAAGTACATCTTTTATTTTCAAGAATCTATGTATGTCGATAATAGGAAACTCAATTATCTGAGTTCTGTTTGCGCTGCAACCATTTTATTCCTAAAACCAAAAATATCAGTAATATTCCAAGAATTATACTTCCTTTCAAAATCGGAAGAATAGGATAGTCAAGAACAAGGTAACGTACAAAAATGAAGGCACATGCGATTACGTAAAAAACCAGCAATCTTATAGGATCTTTTTGATTTGCTTTCCTTTCACCATATATGATCTTTGAGAGTGAGACTCCGATAAATAATAAAAGCAAAATCCAGTATATCTGATCCATTTTATAAACTAAAGAAGCATAAAGATAGGCAACATACAGAAGTATTGTAACGAGTAGAAGACCCATATGTTCTCGAATTGATGAAGAAATTTTAGTTTCTTTATCTTTATATATCTCTGTGGTTTTTTCTTCAAGAGACCTCGAGCCCAAAATATGGTTAATTATAAAGGAAATATTATTGTTCTCAATTTGTTCCTTTTTTCTATACCAGACCATAAACGAAAAATGTATAGCTGTAATGAAGAGGGAAAGAATAAATACCCCTGACATCTCTAGCGGAACATATCCTTCCCTATTTAGTAGCCCGATTATTAAAAAACTAACAACTAATACTGGGAATGAACGTAATAATTCTTCTTTTATAATATAATCTATATTCATATGTTGACCACCTCTGTACCTTTTGGAGGTTTAAATTTAAATTCAGTATCTTTTATGCCTGAATATATAGAATAATTCTCATATTCTAGTGTCATCAGAAGTTTTGTCACCATTATAACTTTGGATCTTTAGCGGCATCCAGATTTTGGGATCAATCCATAAAAACGATTATTAATTCATTGATTCAGCTATTTTTATGAATTCTTCTTTGGTCATTGCGCCAGTAATCATAATTTCTGTATCATTGGAATCAAACCTAAGCAGTTTTTTATCCTCGCTCATGAACTTGTTCGGTTTCTTGATTGAAATCTCTACTTCATCTAATATTTCTGCTCCTTGAACATTCGTTGTAGAGATCCTTGTTGCTTTGAAGTCATGAACTGTTCCATACTTCTCGTTAGTATGCTTTGCTATTTCTTCAACAGTTATCTCATTTATGCAATCTGTTGCCACGATCGAGAGGATGAGGGTCACGATTTACAGTTTTTTAAGCATGTTGATCACACTTCATAGTGATTGGATGTAGACCTCAGAGATTCGCCAAAATTGCTTTCCCTTCATTTAATATGTACCATGCTAGATAGATAATCCCCACCAGCGCAACAATGTTTCCTATACCCTTAAGGACTAGTCTATCTGTGATGTCCATCAAACCAACTCCGAACAGAACATCTGCAACTGCAATTAGAAATATCCCATTTATCATATCATCATCTCCTTAGATATATTTACAAACGGTGACTGATCAAAATTTTAATGTGTTGTGGACTGGAACAGTGTATCGATTTCATGTAGAAAGGCCAAAGCTTAAGGCAGGCTTCTGGTGTAAAATCGATAGCTTTCAGAAAAGAAAATTCCTAACCGATCCAATGAAATGCATTCTAACAGCAAATTCGTATTCATGCGATTCTTCCATTCGTAATTGATTGGTACTAGTAAGTTGACAGCTCCCTCATATTGTGTTGAGTGTGTTAACTAAACCTTGCAAATATTATCCCAGTTTTTCCGTAGAAGAACATATTGATAGTTTGTATAGTATTTTTACATACTTGTCATTCTAAAATAATAATTATTAATTGGATGTCAATTATGACTACTTCTACTGAAAGAGTATCGGAAAAGTCGTAAGTTTACACCTAAATTCTCATAGTACCGAGAAATCCAATCAAAAATATGGATCATTCGGTCTTTTAAAATTTTAGGACTTACGCGGTTGAACTGAAAAACAACAGCTCTAAACCTTCAACTGTCTAAACTGCTGCGGCAGTACTTCCAAGGTCATTATAGGTGAATGAGATAACCGCCGTCTCGTTCTCATCCTTGCCACTGAATGGCATCCCTACGAGTGTGCTAGATATGGTTCCACTCTCATTCTCCATGGTGAATTTCTCCGCACTGATATTTTCAATAGAAGGTTTATATCCAGATTTAATCAGTTCTTCTCTAAGCTTCAGTACGTCTTCATCTGATAGTGCCTTTGCTGTCGCCTCATTAAGATCTACTCCTGATAGTTTTGTTGCCTTCACCTTAGCACCCGACTCATCTGCGGAGTCCGCATCCTTTGAGCATGGGCCATCCTGTGAGCACGGGCATGCTATCGCAGGCGTAACCAGTACCATACCTACAACGAGCATCATCATGAAAACCCCGCTGATTTTTCTAACTTTGTCATTTAACCTCAATTTATTTCACCTCTTCACTTTCATTCAAGAGGCAAGAAGCAAACTTTAAAACAGTTATAAATTATATACTTCATGCCTTCGGGTATGCAGGGTTCAGGATAGGTCTCAAACTCTAGAATCTGTAGAACATTCTCACTTATTCAGTTTTAGAGAATCCTTTATAAGTTTTCCGGCCAATCTCTCTAACTATCAGAGATCATAGAATCTTTACAGCTCTAAAATGAGCTACAAAAAACAGTTAGAGAGATTGGCCGGAAGTTATATATAGAGCAGCTCGATGTCAATTATTTAAATGTCTACAATTAGTAACCAGGCTTTTCGCTAAAAAATCTAATGATATTTCCTTTGAGAGTTTGTATTTTTATATGGCAAAATCGGACTTTACGATACCACCTGGTTAAAACTTTGTCATTATGTCTTTTTACCGCAAGATTGGTAAAGTCAGCTTTTATTCTTGAGACTATAGATTCAGGGTTTAAGAATAAGTAGCTTGGAGAAAAAAGATCTGCTTAATTAAAAAAGGATGTAGAGAGATTGAAGCAGACTTTTCCAGAAACTTTTTGATAACTGGTATTTTTAAAACTGGATTCAAGGTTATTTTATCCATATTTTTCAATCAAGTTTTCATAAGAAGGGTTTATTCTATAAATGATATTTTTTCCTTTTCTTTCTTCATTTATGAGTTCCACTTCTTTAAGAGTTCTCATATTCCAGCTAATTGTAGCTCTGGAAACTCCGATTTCATGTGCAAGAGCTGAGTTTGTATTACATTTCCCATTTTGTATTTCTGAAATTATTCTTTGATTTATTACGTTTTGAAGAGCAGAAATAATTTTTCTTTCTTCTTCATAAGTGGAATTATTTTCGAAATACCTAATCTTTCCGCCGTCTTCATAGACTTCAATTTTGTTCTGAGCTTCCAGAATGGTTATATGATGCCTTACTCTTCCTCTGCCTAAGCCTGTTTTCTCTACAATTTCACCAATGCATGCTCCCGGTTTAGTCTTGATATACGTATAGATACTAGACCGATTAGGATTATCAAATACATTTCCTTTATCTACAATTCTGAATCCCAGTATCACTAAAATTAGCTTTGCAAGATACAGCAGTATATCTATTATTGATACAATTTGCATCGCAGCTAGCCATAGCAGAAACTGCCAATAGGGTATTACAGTATCCTCAAGTTTTACTACTTTTTCTCCGTTAATTGAAGCTCCGACTTGATCACTTGGAGCTGGGCTTACAATATATTCTGTAGCCTCAGCTGTTGTTGTTAAGAGAAAAAATAGTAAACAGAAGATAAGCTTTTTTTCAAGCTTAATGCTGGTAAACATTAAGTGTATAGCTCTGTGTTCCACTAACCGATTCTCCATAAACCTTAAAACTCCAGGTTCCTTGTTGCACATATCCCTGGGAGGGGTCTATATTGAGGTGTATCCTGCCGTTTACGCTCCCGTCAGAACTATCGCGGTAAGTCCCGATTTTACTTCCTGAAGGGGTGTAAACGCTAAGAGTTAGAGAATCACTTGTATCTCCCCAGTTCAAGTCCACTTCTAGATAATTCACTCCTGAACCTACGTTTACATTGTGGGTTATAGTCTGCCCCTGGCTTATTGACTGGGTTGACCGTTGAGGAAAAATAAAGCTTTCTGTATCAAAAGAATTTTCTGTCGAGGGACTAACAATATAATCTTTCCCATCGGAATCTAGAATAACGTTGGTGTTGGAATTTTCTGCGTATGCTTCTTTAGCTGAAACCGCAGGAACAGCCTTCAACCCTATAATAACGCATAAAATCAACATTTCCCAGGCTTTCATGGTATCACCCAAAAATTAGTTAGAGATCAAGACATATATAATTTCTGTGCAAACTCTCAAACGGTCAGTGTACATGTCTTTATGAAAAATTGTTACAAAATTAAAAAATTACCTGAAAAAAAGCATAAAGATACCTTTAATCAAGGATATTTCTTCAAAAAAGAGAAGTTATGAGGACATTCTCCATCCTCATATCAGTATAAAATCGTAAATTTATAAACTGACTTTAAAAACTCTTTAGAGCAGCCTCTCTCCAGGCTCGGTCCCGGCCCCGGGTTTGCACTCATAAACTTCAGTAATTTTCATAACTACAAGGGCTTTTGCAGGGAACCTGTCTCCTCTGCTCTTGACCATTTTGTACATCTTTTCGTAATCATCCCCTTCGGTCTTAATCTCAATATCTCCCTTTATCTGGTAACAGTCTTTTATTTCCGGGCCCCAGACATAGATAGCTCCCCTCGGGTTTTCGTCAAGATTGTTGCGGGTTTTATGAAAATAATTGTCTGCAATCCAGATTGTTTCCCCGTCTTCCTGCAAATTACACATGCCTATTGGGATTACATTTGGATCTCCGCCTTTAGACGCCGTTGCAAATGGGAATATTTTCATTTTTGCAAAGTCTTCTTTCATTTCGTCAGTTAATTTCACCATTTATTTTACCCCTTATTGAATTGGTTTTTACTAATATGGCTGTAATCCTTATATAACTTTGAATGTTTCAAAAATATAAAAAGTCAAGAACTGCGTTCTATCTTTTTTCTTATTGGGTAATCCATATAAAAAGAATATAGATAGAGATAAGAAGGATGATAAGCCGAAAATAAAGAGAATACTAAGAATAGAAAGAAATCTATACCGAAAATAAAGAGGATTAAAGATTAGATAAAGAAGGTGCCAGAAAGTAAAAATGAATGGAAGCTTTAGAGAAAAAGTACGATAAACAAAAATGTGATAAAGAAAAAAAGCCCAAGGAAAAGAGCCGGAAATATAATTGGCTCCCCATTTGAGTTTCAACAGTTGAACACTTTATCCAGGAAGTACTGGTGAATTCGTAAATCTTCGGTTAATTCCGGATGGAAAGCAAGAGCCAGCACATTTCCCTGTTCTGCAGCAATAATCAGGTTATCAAGCCTAGAAAGTACGCGAACCCCAGGCCCACAGCTCACGATTCCAGGAGCCCTTATAAACACGCCGGTAAAAGGAGAATCAAGGATCTCTAGCTCAAGTTCGGCCTCAAAAGAATTCCTCTGCCTTCCGAAAGCGTTTCTGTTGACCTTCGTATCCATAATTCCGAGCAGTTCCTGGTTGGTTTTCTCAACTTGCTCGTCGCCTTCCTTTGCAATTACAATCAAACCTGCACAAGTCCCAAGAATCGGAACTCCTCTTGCAGCCGCAGCTTTAATTTCCTCTGCAATCCCCTCGCGGGCAAGAAGTCTGCAAAGTGTGGTACTCTCCCCGCCAGGAATCACAATCCCGCTGCATTCCGGGACAATACCCTTATGCTTTATTGCAACTACTTCTGCATCCACTCCTCTTTCCTTAAGGGCTCTCCTTAAAGCATTAATATGCTCAGAAACCGCTCCCTGAATAGCGATTACACCTATTTTCATGAAAAACACCATTTTCCAGAATTAATTCATTACCTGTTAATCCGAAAATAAAAAATTGAAGTGATTTATTCTTACAGGCCCGTAAGAAAGAATCCATTTTTAAAAATTAAACTTCAACCGGTGAGCTGCAACCTTTGCGCCGGTTTATCACGTCGTTCACATCGTTTTTGATCAAACTTTTTTCTAAAACGTTTGCGATCAAGCCTTTTTTGAAAAGGCTTGTGAGCAATCATATTTAAAAATGTTTGTGATCACATCCTATACTGACACGAAACGAAATTCTGGTAAATCAGCCCTCCTGAGAGGGTTGAAAATATAGCCTTTCTTGCCCATCAGCTCTTGACTCAGCTCAGTATCTTCATCATGATTCAGCCCTCTTGAGCGAAGCGAAAAGGGCTTCGTGCTCCCGAAGCGAAATTCGGGGAGCGAAAAGGGCTCCGTCCTCCCGAGACGGGACTCGGGAGACGGAACTCAGGCAGGTTTTACCACCCGCGTTCCTGAAGGGCTTCTTGGGCAGGGATCATGTCTGCGCTGATGCCTTTCATGCCGGCACCGACGCCTTTTGAGATTTCTGCGAGCTTTGCAGGGTTGTCAAAGTTGTTTACGGCTTCAACAACGGCTTTTGCCATTTTCTCAGGATTTTCGGCTTTGAATATACCTGAACCTACAAAGACCCCGTCTGCCCCGAGGCGCATCATAAGCGCTGCATCTGCAGGGGTTGCAACTCCGCCGGCTGCAAAGTTTACTACAGGCAGACGCTGCATTTTTGAGGTTTCGACTACAAGTTCGATTGGAGCTTCTATTTCCCTGGAAACCAGAATCAGTTCTTCTTTTGTCTTCCCGGCAAGGGCACGGATTTCGCCCTGAATCTGTTTCATGTGCTTGACTGCCTGGCTGACGTCCCCTGTTCCAGCCTCTCCTTTTGTTCGGATCATGGCTGCCCCTTCGTTAATTCTCCTGAGGGCTTCTCCGAGGTTTCGGGCTCCGCAGACAAAAGGCACGGTAAACTGTGTTTTGTCTATATGGAAGTAGGGATCAGCAGGGGTCAGGACTTCAGATTCGTCCACCATGTCAACGCCCAGGGCTTCTAAAATTTCGGCTTCGACGAAGTGCCCGATCCTGGCTTTTGCCATCACAGGAATTGTAACCGTATCAATAATCTGCTGGACAATCTCAGGGTCGGCCATCCGGGCAACCCCACCCGCCTTTCTGATATCTGCAGGAACAGCCTGGAGGGCCATAACAGCAACTGCTCCAGCTTCTTCTGCGATCCTGGCCTGTTCTGGATTTGTAACATCCATGATCACACCCCCTTTCTGCATTCTTGCAAAGCCCCTCTTGATAAGTTCTGTCCCGTGTCTTAATTTTTCAAAGTCCATGAATGTCGTCCTCTCTGTTTTGATATGATTATAAGCTCTATGCCGTGGGAAACCCTGTCCACGCTGAAAAGACCTTAAGGTCTTTTCCATTGATTACAACCGACAGGTTGCGGTTTTCAGTTAGTTGTTTCTCCGGTGAATTATGAATACGCTCAATAGTCAAAAGCATTATTTAAGTTATTCCTTATGAATAAACACAAAGCAAATTAATTTCTAATGATTTAATGTTTTTCCTTCAACAATTTTTATTTTTTAATTTTATATGTTTCATCTTGCCTCTTTAGATAATGCAATATAGAGCCTTACTGTGGTTTATTTGTCTGCCTCTATATGCTTGCCTGAAACTTATTATCACTATTTCTGTCTTCATATAATATATATGATCTTCTTTCAGGTTCTGAAATATATAGTTTTCCTGGGACATAAGGCAAACAGGACTTGAAAAATCCTCTAAGTTAGTTCCTGATATCAAAACCATTGATTTATTAAATTCTATAGGTTTCAGCCAGGATTTGACAGATACTATCTGAGAATATAGTTATAAGGAATATCGGGATCATTACATTCACAGGGGATTTTTTCCGGGAATAACTTCTTGATTTTAGAACTTATTGATTTTTTTCTATTATTTGGGGGAATCTGGTTGAATTTCTACTCCATTCCGTTCTTTTTTAATGCATTTCTATTCCATTCCATGTTCTGGCTGCTTAAGAGTTCTTTTTCTCTTCTATACAGGTTGAGCTTTGTGCAGACAACTACGGACACCCAGATTGTAGATGCAGGTATGAATGCTTCTAAGAATTCGATGAGTTTAAAACTAAAATAGGCTGCAGTTTCGAGAGTCTCGAACCCAACATTAAGAATAAAGCTGGAGACTCCAAACAGTAGAAGTGCAGTAACTATTCTCAAAACTCTCTGTTCAACACTTCCTTCATCATCAGGGAGCCCTTTTCGTATAATAAGAACGTATGCCGCATTCGTGCCAAGGAAGAAACCTGCTACATCAGCACTTATCAGAGATAAGGCTGTCAGAACAGGAGGGATAACAAACAGAATGAAGTACAAAATTAGGTTCTTATGCCTGAATGCGAGTTCAAAATTCTCTTTCTTGAAAAACTCTTCTTTCAGGGAGCTTTTGAGAAAGAGAGTAAAAGCAATCAGTAAAAATAAGCCTATAATAGCTCCTCCCATTATGTCTCCCAGAAAATGTCTTCCCAGGTACATCCTTGACAAAGCTACAAGAAATATCATAACAGGAGCCATCAATTTAATTATCCGTCTGTTGAAAATCTCGGAGCTTCCTCCCCAGAGTGCAGTTGTAATTGCGACATGCCCGGAAGGGAAACCGAAAGGAGAATGGTTAAGCGTTTCTTGAAGGCGGAAGGTCTCAAGGACTTCTTTGTCGGGAAGTTTGAATATACCTTCAGGTCCTCCCCCACTGAAAGGCGAGGTATTTTTCACTCCATATTCAAGGTTAAGAACTCTATTATCTACAAAATCCGGCCTTGGAAAGGCGACCACTGTCTTAATGATTTCGGTAATCAGACCTGTCCAGATTAAGAGCTGGAACAGAAGAAAACCTTTCCGGAAATTAATCCCGAAAGTTACGATAATTACTATGGCAGCTAAAAAAGCCGACGATCCCATTGAAGTTATCAAAATCATGAGGGATGTAAGCCAATCGTTTCCAAGTGATTGCAGATAGAGTATAGGTTCAGTCTGAAACAAGGGCTCTGACTCCTTATTTAAACATTTGCCTGCAGATATGCTCAGTTTTATCCAAAAAGTCTCGGGTTAAACTGCATATCTGGAATCAGTAAAAAATCTAGTTCTATTTCGTATAATTGAGTTTATGACGATGTATTCTAGAAAACTATTTTATATTTATATTGTTTTGTACCTATGTATAGCTGGAATCCTCTTCAGGGTTGGATACTTAT
Organism: Methanosarcina sp. UBA411; assembly: GCF_002495725.1. Lineage (NCBI taxonomy): Archaea > Methanobacteriati > Methanobacteriota > Methanomicrobia > Methanosarcinales > Methanosarcinaceae > Methanosarcina > Methanosarcina sp. UBA411. Next base: position 194,452 of record NZ_DAGK01000012.1, on the reverse strand, counting down.
TATTTAATTTACTGAGTATAATTACCTGTAAGATCTGAGTAAAACTACTCTTGTAAGATCTAAGTAAAATTATTCTTGTAATATTACTGTTCCGCTCTTCTGTTTCATTTTACTGTCCTATCTCTATGGACTCTGGAAGTTCCAGCTTAAAGTCACTGATCGAGAACCTCTTTTCAGGGCACCTTTCTTCACATCTTCTGCAGGCAGTACCGAGACATCTTTCGTTGTTGATCTTAAAACTCTCAGATTCTCTTGAAAGTGCCTCTTCTGGGCATTCTTTCACACAGGTATCACAACCACTGCACTGAATGGTAGCGGTAAAACCACATTTTGACTCCACGATCTCCAGGCTTTTCCCAAGTTCGTGGATATCCGTTTCAGATTTTTTTTCAATAATGATTTCCTGAAATTTTTGCGGGATAGGCTGGATGCCTGATCTTTCGAGGTTTGAGTTATACTTTTCAAGCGGCATCCCTTCATTCCAGAGGGCTATTTCCTGGACGTAGATGGCTTCAAAGGTTGGGGATGAGGCAAACATTATATGATTTGAAAGCACCGATTTCTTCATTTCATTAAGGTAGGAGAGGTAGTCAGGGTCGAGGGCAAGGTCTTTTGCAAGTTCCAGGGAAGTATTTCCGCACTGGATAATCCGTTTCGGTGTTGCAGGCACAATGCCTGTAAAGCGGGCTTTTAGAGGGTCCACATACGTTCCGCTTGCCCCGCATATGTACATTGTTTCCAGATCTTCGTATGCTATCCCTGCCTCATGCATCAGGGTCAGATGACCTGCTCTCAGGGCTCCGAAGGCTTTTCCGGCTTCTATTACATCTTCCTCCGTAAATGTAACTCCCTTTCCCAGCCGAATTATACCGCCTTCAATAATAGGAGGCTTTATTATGCCAGTTACAAGCCCTGCATACATAAGGGCAATTACCCCCGTACCTGTAATTCCCTTTGCAGGATATCCGGTGGCTTTAAAAGTCCTGTTGCGCAGATCTATTCTTGGCCCTTCTACCAGCCTGAGTTTTTCATCAAGGACAAGCGCTTGCCAGCCTCTGGAAAGCTTCAGGTCGGCAATCGCTCCAGGCGTTGCCAGCATCCCTTTGCTGATCTGCTGTCCTTCGATAACAGGGCCTGCAGCAGCCGATCCTGTGTATATTCTGTCGCCTACTCTCAGGGCCATCTCGGCATTTGTCCCGTAATCCGTGACCATACACGTTTCGGGAGTGTCCAGAAACCCGCTCTTTATCATCATAGCAAGGGCATCAGCTCCGATTTCATGCCTTACCGAAGGCGGGATAATCACATCAACATCGGCATAAATCCCAATCTCATTTCCTGAAACTATATGCCCGTTCCTTTCCAGAGGCTTTACATGTATTTTCTCGAGGGCGTTTTTTCCCGCAAATGCGAGGTCCCTGATTTCTATTCCTTCGAATAGCGACAATTGGATCGGATTTCCACAAACGGCTATACGCTTGAGGTTTTCTGGCTTAAGGTCCTTTACCAGGGAGTTTATGGCTGAAATAAGAATTTCATGGGCTATTCCCTGCCCATAACTAATCGCAAAGTCCATATGGTCAACGACATTTGCGCCAGGGAGCGGGTTTCTGGACAAAATTGCAGTCCTGAGGACGGAAGAATCCGTAAGATTTAGGAGCTGGGCTCTAATCCCGCTGGTACCAATATCGATATTTATTGCCTGATCCATATTTTATCCCAGTATTTTTTTGCAGTTTTTGTTCATCCTTTATTTTCCAATTTAGAATTTAATATGAGAGATAAAGCTCGAAGAAGAAAAATAAAAAAGAGAACTGGGAAGTAAAGTAAAATCAGTATAGTTCCTTGCGGGCTTCTTTCCAGTTCTTTCCTGCACAGATCTTCTTTGCAATTTTTACTGCATCAAGTGGGGTTTTTCCATATATAGAATTGCCAAAGGTATCGACAAAATGCCTGTCTATGGCAGCCCCGCCACAGGCTACAGGAACGTCCTCAGAATCCAGAATCTCTGCAAGGTCTTTAAGACCTCCTTTGGTTGTGCTCATAAGGGTCGTTCCGGTAACAAGGTCAGCGTTTGTTGCTTTTACAGCTTTAACGGCTGCTTCCACTGTTATGTCTCTTCCAAGATCAACTACTTCGAAACCGTTTGCCCTGAGAATAGCGGCTACAATATTCTTGCCTATGTCATGCACATCTCCTTCAATAACGAGGGAGACCACCTTCCCCTGGGAGGGAACTTCTCCTATCCTTTCCTGGCAGAGTTCCACCCCTCCTATAAGGGCTTCGTTTGCCAGCAGGATTTCAGGCACGTAGCTCTCTCCCATGTCGTAAAGCTCACATACGGTCTGAATTCCGGGCATAAGAGCATTTAAGACCAGGTCTGTAGGATCTTTTCCTTTTCCAAGCAGGGTAACTGTGAGGTTTATTGTTTCGGCGCGGTCTCCCGCTATCACTGCTTCTGCCACAGCTGTGTATTCGGGGTCTTTCGGCTTGTTCTGTTTCTTTATCTGGTCAGCAACAGTCATTTCTTTGTTTCTATCTCCAAGGTCAACCCCGAGGCCGATCATGATCCCTTCTTCAATGAGTCTTTTAAACTTTGCAGGTTCTTTTTCTTTCATTTCGAATATCTTCTGAACTGCAACGTCGATGTGCCTTATCATTCCTGCATCCCTCCGAGCACATTTTCTTTCATATTCCTACCAATACCGACTCCAATCTGCCTGACAAGATCTTCAACATCGTCGTATTTCGGGATTGGGGTCTCTTTACAGGCCCTTACATATGCTCTGAGATTTTCGAGGGAGGTTCCAAATGAGACCCCACATGAAGTTCCTACAATATCAGTTCCCTGCAAGATGCATTCCCGGGTTCTGTTATAAACCTGTTCGGGAGTGCCGTTTGGCATCAGGTTTATGACGTCCAGGCTTCCTAGAATGGACATCTCGTTGCCCATTACCTGACGGCAGTACCAGACTGGAACGGCATCAAAGGAGAAACAGTCAATTCCACTCTGTTTTATATAAGGCAGGAGTTTACTGGTATCGCCGCAGATGTGTAGGATCTGGGGACAGCTGATTTCCTGTGCTATTCTTTTGTGGGAAGGGAGTATAAACTCCCTGTATGTTTCCGATGAAATCAGATCACCGGAAGCCGAAGGATCAGCGAGGAAGATGATATGTCCCCCGTAAATAATCTGCAACTTCCCGTAAGCTATCACAAAATCAGTTGCCGCTTCAATGAAGGCATGGGCTTTTTCCGGGTCGGTCTTTGTCCACCTGGCCATATTCTCAACACCTGCTATGTGACCTGCTACCGTAAATGGGGATGTAAGTACCGGGATGATAGGGAGCATGCCGTCGTAGCGCTTCCTCAGTTCTTCAATTGCTCCGAGAACTACCGGTATTCTTCCGGCTTCTTCCAGGTTATCGGGCCAGGTTATATCTGAGGGGTCTGTATAAGCAGGGCCAGTTACGGGAGGCCTGTCCGGTTTGTCCCAGTCAAGTTTGCACCCAAGAACTTCCGCCTCAAGAGAAATATCAAACTGGGGACGTGCAGCCTCAATGCCGCAAACCTCATAAGGAGAGGCTGCAAGGTCTGCCATCATCTTGCTGTCAAAGTGGGCTTTTGGCCAGGAGGCGTTGCATACCTGCATCAGTTCGGTTGTGGTCTGAGCGAGGGGATTTGCAGGGGGTACATAGTCAACCCTGCCTCCAAGCACTGCTGCCAGAACTCTTCGGGTTGGAGTCATTTCACTTACCATGCTATACATCTCCTTTTAATCTGCATCTAATATACTTTAAATTATATATTAATATGTTTGACTTTGCAGTCAGATCACCAAAGAATTCGTTTTTGAATGCCACCCACAGGGTAAAAGAAGTAGTGATCTGTTGTCAGGTAAAAGCCTGAAATGTCTTGTTTTCATGAGCCCTTTTGCAAGTTTTTTCCGAGTCCCTGAAATATATAAGAAAACTATCCTTTTTTGTGTAAGAGCCCACAGTTTTTACATTTACATCTATTAATATGGACTTTTGAATATTTAACTGAATGCTGTTAGCACAATAAAGAAAAACTTATATATTTCTCAAATCTACACTGTATTAATTTATTTATAAACAGGGTTTGCCTAAGTAAACCTAACGGGTTCATGATTAAAAAACTGAAAATTTTCTGAAAGTTTATTGCACAGGATGCATATGACAAGATGATTGCTTTTTTGACAGGACATTGAAAAATTAGGCCTTGTAAGGATATTTAGCTCTTCAACCCGGTAAGTTGAGAGGATATTATTTTCTAATTAGTCCGTTTTCTTTTTAATATAAAGATAGAGTTTTTAAAAATGGTATTACTTTTACCCGAGAGCCTGGGGATTTGTTTTTAACGTTTACTTTTATTTTTTATCATTTTCTGAAGTAAATACAACTTTGCAACTCCCGAACACGTTTTTTAAAAAGAAGAAATATATCCTTAATTCTCTATATTATTAATTATAAAAGTCAAACACAAAATCTCCCCTCAGGAATACAGTATCATGGTAAATGTAATTTCCCACCTCGGAGTAGGTTTTCTCATTGCTCTGGCTTTAGGCTTGAAAGAAAACAAACTGAGAGTTGTGGCCTTATTATCCACACTACCTGATCTGGATTATGTCCTGTACTCAACATTTATCTATGCCAATGACAGCCTGAGCCCTGAGGTAAGAAACCAGCTTTTTTACCTGATCGGACACAGAGAGTTTATGCATTCTATTCTTTTCATTTTTCTGATTACTTTTATTCTCTGGTTTAAGACTAAAGATTGGCTTTTTACGGTTGGAGGGTTCCAATCCCTCTTCTTTCATTCGTACCTGGATTATGTTACAAGCTGGAAAATGCGTCCCTTCTACCCGTTCAGTACAGATGCTTCCATTATGAGTGCGGCTTATTTCTTTGACCCTTTGCTAAATCTGCTTCCTCTCTTGCCTCCCTTCATTGTGATTATAGTAAATTTGAGTCATAGAGGAAAGATAAACGGAAAAATAAAGGGCTTTTGCACTTACATATCAAACATTGACGATAAGCTCTATGCCTCGCTTATTCTTTTGTTACTTGTCTGGCTTACCTTCATACCGGTCTCAAAAGCTTTCCTGATCAAGCAGATTTCTTGGACCGAAGAAGCTGAAATAAGCTATCAAAATACCTATCCAGAATCTATGAATAAATTCCTGACGGCGTACTCTTATAATTCCACTCATTATAAAGTCCTAGAAATAAGTTATCTTTCAGGAATAGAGAAAAGTTCGTATGTTGAAAAAGTTTCTGTAAAAGGAAATGTCTCTGATGATGCTGCTTATGTTAAAAGAGCAGAAAACTTATACAGGGCAGGTGTTCCTCAGGAAATTGATTATCCGGTCTACGTGGTTTCCGAAACGAACGATTCTGTAACTGTTATTCTCAGTGATGCCAGAAATCCTTACATTAGAGAACTGGCTTATTTTAAATCATTTTATAGGTTCGTTTTTGACAGGAAAAACGGAGAGGAATATGAAGTTTATGCAAGTATGCACGGAGGACAGGAGGAGAGATTAGGCAGAAACTGGTTTGGGTGATTTTACTTTGATTGGCTTTCGAGATCAATTGATTTTATTTTGATAAGACAAAGCTCAATTTAATAAAAATGAGTTGAGTCCAACAAAAAAATTTTCCGAAACTTCCTCAGTATCCTTAAATTATCTCTAAAAAATAGTTGTTAGTCCGATTACTTATTTTTCCATAGCTGGTAAACTGTAATCGGACTAGCGCGAAACCTTTAAAAAATGACTTTCTGGTTATTTCTGGATTTTCTTGAAATATTTGTCGATTTCTTCCCAGTTGATTATATTCCAGAAGCCTTCTATGAACTTACCTCTGTCGTTCTTGTAATCAATATAATAAGCATGCTCCCATACGTCAAGAGCCATAAGTATCGGGTAATCCGGGACTATATTCACATTGTGCTTTTCTATCTGCATGATCATAAGTCTCTTTGTATCATTACAGAAAGTTAAGGCTGCCCAGCCGGAACCTTCAACACTGGATGCGACCTGGGTAAACTCCTTCTTAAATCTCTCAAAACTTCCAAAGTTGTCTTTAATCATCTCAGACAGTTCACCCACAGCTTCTTTGCTTGCATTGCTTTCAGGAGTCATCTCCCACCAGAAATAGTCATGAAGGACATGCCCACCAAGGTTAAAAGCCAGAGCTTTTGCACTGGCCTTATAATCAAAGTCAGTCCCTTCTTTCCTCGCCTTGTCCATCATCTCTATAAGCGAGTTTGCATTGGTCACATAAGCCTGATGATGCTTGTCGTGGTGAATGCGTAGCTGTTCTTCGGAAATGTAAGGTTCAAGGTCTGAATAGCCATATTTCAAATCCGGTAGTTTGTATAACCCTTTAGCCATGTTGTTTTCCCCTATTCCTGGTTGCTGGTTTTGCATAATTTGTTTGAAACTTGCCCCTGTTATTTGCTTGGCCGTTATTTACTCGGCATGGAGCTCATGTATCGGACTCAAGATTTAAGCTCCGGTTCAAGAAAATTCCATTACAAATTCTGCTAACCAGTTTCCCCTTAACAATATTAACAGAAATTTGTCACTTATATGATCCTGCTTGGTGATTTTAAGGTGAATCTAAAGTGACTCTGCTGTTTTATCTCTTCAATTACATATTAAATTGCCATATGGCAATTCTAAATGCAGAATATAGTTATACACCCCATCTATTTAAAGGTAAAAGATGCAAACTATAATATATTTTGCAAAAATTCGTTCAGGTTATTCGTCAGAAGATTTGTGTTTCATCAAAAATAAAAATAAAAGGTTATTCAGGGATAAAGCAAATGGTAAATTCACTTTCTCACTTGGGAATCGGTCTTCTGATTGCGCTGACTTTAGGCTTTAGGGGAAAAAAGCGAAACACTCTGGGATTTCTAGCAATCCTTCCTGACCTGGATTTTATCCCATACATCCTGTTTGCTCTCGTCAGCGGCAGCGTAAGCCATGAGGCTAGAAATCAGCTTTTTTATCTGCTTGGCCACAGGGAATTCATGCACTCGATCCTTTTCGTTCTGCTTGTCACGCTTTTTATCTGGCTTAAAACCAAAGACCTCCTGTTTACAGCAGCCGGATTTACAGCTATTTTTTCTCATGTCTACCTTGACTATGTGACAAGCTGGAAAATGCATCCCCTTTATCCTTTCAGCACAGAAACATCCACTCTCGGAGCCGTTTATTTCTTCGATCCGCTGGCAAATATTCTTCCTTTGCTGCCTGTTTTCGTTTTACTTGTAGCCTATATGAAAAGCCATGGTAAATGGAATGGAAAATTCAATAATTTCTGTTCTTTTGTCACGAATAACCGGAGCAAACTCTATCCTGCCCTTTTAATTGTGCTTGTGGTCTGGCTTGCAGTCCTGCCGGTGGCTAAAATATTTCTTGTGAATTATATTTCCGGCGCTGAAGGCGCAAAAATCAGCTATCAGGATACATATCCCTCGTCCTTCGGGAAGTTTCTTGCTGCTTATCCTTATAATTCTACCTATTACAAGATTATGGAAGTGAGCTACTGGTCTGGAATCGAAAAAAGTGATTATATCGAAAAAACCAACGTGACCGGCGCCGCTCCCAATGCCTCCGCATATGTTGAAAGAGCCAGAAAACTTTACAGCACAGCCCTTCCTCAGGAAATCGATTATCCTGTCTACAGCGTTTCGGAAGAAAATGGCTCGGTAACTGTTACGCTGAGCGATGCGAGAGATAAGTATGTTAAATATTGGGCTTATTTCAAAACGGTTTATAGGTTCATTTTTGATACGAAGAGCGGGAAGTATGCGGCTTATGCGAGTGAGCAGGGGAGAAGGGAAGGGAGGTTGGAAGATAACTGGTTTGAGTAAATTTTGGATTATTTTAAAATTAGTTTAAAAATCAGTTTAGTTTGATTTCGTCACATCTTCCAAAAATTTATTATTCATTTTCACTTTTTGATAACAAATCGAAATCAAGATGATGAATGTAACAATTTATTTATTTTTAACAAGTGTGTAGTATCAAGGAGATGATGCTTTGGAGGATATAATCTTAGATAAAAGTGATTTTAATAAATCTAACTGGCAGGAAGTTATTTCAAGTTGTGATAAAAAAGAATGCTTGCAATATAGCACAATATTCTTTAATCGAGCAAAAGAAGCGGAATCAAATGGTGACTCAAAAAATAAAACAATATTCCAGATCTTAGGACTCATTACTTCTCCAATTTTGAGGGAAAGCAAGGAAAAACCATTCGTCTTAGAAGAAAATTTTGATAATATCAAAGATCTATATCTTGGAATTCTAGTAGATCTTACTCCCGACATTTTTGACGCAGAAATGAGAGCAAGGATCTCAGATCTACTTTGGATAAAAAAGAAGGATTACAAATGCGCACTCAATGCAATTGATTCTTATATAGAGTCATCGAAGATATTGGAAGATCCTGAAAGCTGGACATCATCTTTTTATCGAATTAGGAGAGCAGTTGATTTAGCTGCATCGCTTGGGAAGAAATCAGAGAAGTTTGAAACTACTATTAAATATATGGAGGCTATTCTTGAGACTTATAATGGTGAAGACCCAAAATTCCTATCTATAAAGATAATGGAACTGCTTCAAGAATATAAGAAGGGAGATACTGAAAAGTACTCATTGCTTTCAGAAAAAATAGCTTTAAAAGCAGAAAATTATCACGACTGGTGGAAAGCCGAACATGCATGGAAAACAAAAGCAAAATGGCATAGACTTGCTGGAGAAATTGATCAAGAAAGGGAAGCCTTAATACGTAGGGTAGAAACCTACGTAAAAAACGCAGAAGATGACGTAAACAAAAATCCTCCTGATTACATTAACGCCTGTGGACGTATTGAAAATGCGATTCAAGAATATAGGAAAATAGGAAACGAAGAAAAACGCATTGAGAATTTGCACAAACTTCTTCTTGAATATCAGCCTAAGTCTACATTACAAATGTTCCCAATTCCATTGGAGATATCCATTCCTGAAGAACAAATTAAGAAGGCAAAGGAATTTGTCAGGGGAAAAACACTCCAAGATGCAATTTTTACACTTTCATCAATAACACATCCACCTGAAATCTCCAAACTTAAGGAAGATGTTGAGAAAACAACAATCGAATACCCAATGGCTAATCTTTTTTATAACAAATTAGTAAACGAGGAAGGAAAACAAATAGGTAGTGGTGGATCAATTCTTTCAAGTAACCCACATGAAAGAGAGGTAGCCACTAACAACAATATGTTCAAGCATGCAAAAATTCATCATCAATTTATATACTTGGGTATAATTGAACCTGCGAAACAGCAAATAATACAAGATCACGATTTAATCACAACCCAAGACTTGTTCCCACTTGTTTTTAACAATCCATTCGTTCCTGTAGGAAGAGAATTTATATATGCTTCTGGTCTTTTTGCCGGATTAAATGGAGATTTCTTAACAAGTATACATTTACTTATTCCCCAACTGGAGAATTCCATTAGATACATTCTTACCAATAATGGGATAATTGTATCAGGTTTGGATCAAAATGGAACTCAAAACGAGTACGATCTTAATATCACTTTAAAAATGAAAGAACTGAACGAAATAATGCCTGAAGACATTGTCTTTGATTTAAGAGGTTTACTAATTGAACGTTATGGCTCAAACTTGAGAAATAGAATGGCACACGGGCTTATTGATTATAATGAGTATAAATTTTCTCTTGAGATTAGATACCTCTGGTGGCTTACATTGAGTCTATGTTATCTCTGGAAAGTAGCTTCCAGATGTTCAAGTGAAAAAGAAGCCGAGCAATAAGGCAAAAATAGAAACTGATTTCTAAAACTCTATTTTTATTTACTTATTTTCCATAAATATATAGCAACGTAATCACGCAAGGAGAAAAGAAGGAGAAAACCTGATGACTACTATTCATTAGGAAAGTCTCATAAATAATTTTTTCCGGTCTTCGCCGCCTGCTTCGCAGTCATATGGTACCCTGTTTTAAGATTCATCGAAACTCAAACTGTCCCTGAATTCAGAAATGCTTCAAAATTGTGCTTACAGGCGTGGTTCACTAAAAAAGTCGATTCAAAAATTCTCAAAAAAAGGTTGAAGAGTAGTAACTGACTGAAATTTAGCGTAAAACAGAATGAATAGTCATTTCAAAAAAAGGAAAGAGAAATGGCAGATAAAGCCATTTCATCACTCTACTATGACAAACCTTTGTTGCATAGGAGTAGGTTCCAGTATTTCCGGAGGGTGAGAGAATCTCACACTATGGAAAATAATCTTGCCGTCACCTTTCTTAACTGCAAGGAACTTGAACTTGCTAGTTCCCCCGCTTCCTGGTCTGATAGGCTCATCGGGTACATACGTTGACTCTACAAAATAAACGCAATGTGGCATTTCTGACAGTAAGCAGTTGTAGCCGGTCGAAGCAGGATTAGACGGTATTGATATTTCGAATATGTCTCCAATTTTTGCATTTATAGGTGGCAATAACTCTAATTTTTGCATTCTTTTATACCCCCTTTATGTTAACTCTCTCACCATTATTTTCGAAATTATTGTTTATATAAACACTTTGGACTATTTATCAGAGTGATTGAGTTATTAGTTAGAATGTCAGTCCAAGTATATACAACTTTCTAACATTATTCATTATGATTTTAAAATAAAACGCTTAATATTCTTTCTTAAAAACATGTTTAAGTTGTTATAGAAATTATAGTATAGAATGATTCAGAATTTTTCTTTATTCATTTTTGAGCTTAAGTATTGTATAGCTCATTTTTAAGAAGATTAGAACTCGAATCAGCCTAGAATTACATAAAATCCATAACATTTATGAGCAATCAAAAGTCATTTTCACTTTCTAAACTTTACATCCTAATTTAACATTCATTACATACATTTTGTAAAATGCCAACCCGAACTTTATATATAAACTTTCAGATCCACCTCACAAAGATCCACCTCACAAAATCTGAAAATTCTTAATAAACATACCCTCCGGTATCAATTTCTCTAAAATGATTCAAAAAACTCGCTCAATAAATAAGCCCGCCGCCCGGCTCTTATCCGGAAAATATCCTGCCGCCGGAATCCATCCTCCCAAAAAATCTTTATTCCGGCAGCAGTTTGAGTGAAGAATTATCTTTCTTCACCTGATGTATTATTTAGTCTTCTTCAACTTTTTGAACTTCTTCAGCTTCATCGAATTCTTCGGTCTCCTCGGCTTCGTCGGGAGCTTCGAAGTCTTCGAATTCGCCAAGATTTTCAAGTTCTTCGGCTTCGTCCTCTGGAACCTCGGCTTCTTCTGCTACTTCAGCGGCTTTAGCTGCCTCTGTGGCTTCTTTACCTTTAAAGGCTGTGAGTTTCAGGTCTTTTTCGGCTTTTCCGCTTTCGATCCTGGCTATACCTGCTACTTTGTCGCCGGGTTTCAGATTAATTATTCTTACGCCCTGGGTGTTTCTGCCCTGGATCGAGATATCTTTAGCTGGGATACGGATAATTATACCCTCGGCACTCGTGAAAATAAGCTCGTCATCATCGGCTACGGATCGGACTCTCGAAACAGGGCCATTCCTCTCATTCGTAACGATTGTTATCACGCCTTTTCCGCCACGGCGGTGCGTGGGATACTGAGAATACTCGGTTCTCTTGCCAAAGCCGTTTTCAGTCACGGTCAGGAGGGTTGTGGTCTCGTCAACAATATCCATACTGACAACTTCGTCGTCCGGGCCGTCAAGAGTCATACCACGGACCCCTCTTGCAGTTCGGCCCATAGGGCGGACATCTTCTTCAGAGAAGCGGATAGCTTTGCCTCTCTTTGAAACCATCAGCACTTCCTTTTTCCCGTCAGTAAGGAGGACTCTTACAAGCTCGTCGCCTTCATCAAGGGTGACTGCAATTATGCCGGATTTCCTCGGGTTCTTGAACTCCGATAGAGGAGTCTTCTTGATTGTACCTGCCCTTGTTGTCATAAGCAGGTAGTGATTTTCGTCAAACTCCTTGACCGGAATCATGGCACTGATCATTTCGCCTTCCTGAAGCTCCAGGAGATTTACTATAGCTTTGCCTCTGGATTGCCGGGAGCCTTCAGGGATCTCATAAACTTTCTGCCAGTACAGCCTGCCAAGATTCGTAAAGAATAGGATATAGTTGTGAGTTGAGGAAATGAAGAGATTTTCCACGAAGTCTTCATCCTTCATCTCCATGCCAATTATACCCCTACCACCACGGCGCTGCATGGTGTAAGTGCTGAGAGGAAGGCGCTTTATATAGCCTCCGTTTGTAATCGTGACAACGACATTCTCTTCGTGAATCAGATCTTCTTCCCTGACCTCAGCAGTAGCCGGCACAATTTTTGTCCTGCGGGTATCTCCATACTTTTCCTTGAGCTCCAGAAGTTCATTCCTGATTATCTCGTACTTGAGCTCATCGCTTTCAAGGATTTTCCTGAGTTCTCCTATCAGTTTTACAAGTCCTTCCAGCTCCTCAAGTACCTTCTGGGTCTCAAGTCCTGTTAGGCGCTGCAGGCGCATATCAAGGATAGCTTTTGACTGGAGCTCATCAAGGGCGAAATTTTCCATCAGGCCCTGCTTTGCTTCATCGGCATTTGCCGAGCCTTTTATTAGAGCGACTATTTCGTCTATGTTATCCAGAGCAATCCTAAGTCCTTCAAGGATATGGGCTCTTTCCTCGCTCTTCCTTAGGTCATAAAGCGTCCGCTTCTGGATAATTTCCATCCTGTATTCCAGGTAGATCTCAAGAAGTTCCTTCAGGTTTAGCTCTTTTGGCTTTCCGTCAACAAGAGCAAGATTGATTATCCCGAAAGTGGTCTCCATTTGCGTGTGCTTATAAAGCTGGTTTAAGACAACCTTTGGATTTGTGCCTCGAGAGAGCTCGACAACAACCCTGATTCCATCCCTGTCTGACTCGTCCCGAAGATCGGAAATTCCGACAATTATCTTATCCCTGGCAAGCTGGGCAATGTTTTCAATCATTCGGGCTTTATTTACCTGATAGGGAAGCTCTGTTACGATTATCTGCTGCCTGTCTTTCTTTAACTCCTGGATTTCGGCAACTGCCCGGATCTTTACAGGACCCCTTCCGGTCATGTATGCTGATTTAAGACCTGCAGTCCCGATAATATGTGCACCTGTAGGGAAGTCAGGCCCTTTGATTACAGTCATGAGCTCGGGAATCGTAGCTGCAGGATTCTCGATAAGCATGAGGGTTCCGTCAATTACCTCCCCTATATTATGGGTAGCCATGTTTGTTGCCATCCCGACTGCAATGCCTGTGGACCCATTAATAAGGAGATTCGGAAGTTTTGCAGGAAGAACCTCGGGCTCCTCCAGTGACCCGTCATAGTTTGGCATGAAGGGAACAGTTTCCTTCTCAATGTCTGCCAGCATCTCCTCTGCAATTCTGTCCATGCGAACTTCGGTATAACGCATGGCAGCAGCCGAGTCTCCATCAATCGACCCAAAGTTTCCCTGTCCGTCAATTAAAGGATAACGAAGTGAGAACGGCTGGACCATACGCACAATACTGTCATAAACGGCAGTGTCTCCGTGCGGATGGTATTTACCAAGCACATCTCCCACAACACGGGCTGACTTCTTGTAGGCTTTGTCATGCGTAATCCCTGCCTCTTTCATTGCAAAAAGGATTCTACGGTGAACCGGTTTTAAGCCATCCCGAGCATCGGGAAGTGCCCTTCCTATGATTACACTCATTGCATAGTTGATGTAAGAGCGTTTCATCTCATTTTCGAGAAGGATGGTAGTAATCCCTCTCCTTTCTGGCTCTGGACCTTCGTCCTCTGGCTCTTCTGAAGCAGGATCGGATACATTTAATTCCAGTTTTTTGCTCGAATCTTCCTGTGTAAGGGCGGCTGAACCGTCCTTATTTTCCGTCTCTTCATCTTTCTCTTCGGGGATAAGGGTAGCCTGATAAGATTTTTTCAATTCATCTTCTGATTTCTTTTCGCCTTCATATTTTACCATTTTTAGCCACCTCATATATCCAGGTTTACTACCTCTTTTGCATGCATTTGTATGAAGTTCCGGCGTGGCTCAACCTCATCTCCCATGAGAATTCTGAAGATCTCATCAGCCCGAATCGCATCTTCCAGGGTCACTTGTAAAAGGGTCCGGCTCTCAGGATTCATCGTGGTTCCCCAGAGCTGTTCGGGGTTCATTTCTCCAAGACCTTTATAGCGCTGGATAGCGAGCCCTTTTTCCCCGAGTTCTTTCTTCTTTTCTTCGAGTTCCCTGTCAGAATGTATGTAGTACTCAGCTTTGCCTTTCTTTATGCGGTAGAGAGGAGGCTGGGCAATGTATACGTATCCCTCGTCAATTAGAGGCCTCATATAGCGGAAGAACAGCGTGAGAAGAAGAGTCCTGATGTGTTCTCCATCCACATCGGCATCAGTCATGATAATGACCTTATGGTAGCGGGCACTTTCCAAGGTGAAGTCCTCGCTGACTCCTGTTCCAATGGCAGTGATCAGGGAAATAATCTCCTCGTTTTTCAGGATCTTTGCAAGTCTGGATTTTTCCACGTTCAGAATCTTGCCTCTGAGAGGTAAAATAGCCTGGAAACTCCGGTCTCTACCCTGTTTTGCCGAACCGCCTGCTGAATTACCCTCCACAATGTAAATCTCGCAGGCTGCAGGATTCTTTTCCGAGCAGTCCGCAAGTTTTCCGGGAAGAGTGCTTACTTCGAGGGCATTCTTTCTCCGGGTAAGTTCTCTTGCTTTTTTTGCAGCCTCCCTGGCTTTCTGGGCAAGGAGAGCTTTTTCGAGAATAATGTTTGCAACCTTGGGGTTTTCCTCAAAGTATTCTGCAAGTCCGTCAGTTACAAGTGAATCCACAATTCCTTTGACATCACTGTTTCCAAGCCTTGTTTTAGTCTGCCCCTCAAACTGGGGCTCCATGAGTTTGACACTGATGATTGCAGTCAGCCCTTCTCTTACATCGTCGCCTGTGAGCTTTGCGTCCTCTTTGGAAAGCTTGTTAGCTTTAATGTAGTCGTTTGCAACCCTTGTAAGTGCAGTCTTGAAACCGATGATGTGGGTTCCGCCTTCGTGGGTATTGATATTGTTTGCGAAAGAGTACACGTTTTCTGTATAGCTATTAGTGTACTGCATCGCAATTTCCACTACCATATCGTCTCTTTGCCGCTCAAAATAAATTGGATCGGGGTGGAGGGGCTGCTTTTTATTATTCAGGTACTTGACGAACTCTACAATTCCCCCTTCATAGGTGAAAGTCTCAGCCTGACCTTCTGGAGTTCTTAAATCCCTGAGGCTGATAGTAAGGCCCTTGTTCAGGAAAGCTAGTTCTCTTAATCGGTTTGAGAGGGTTTCATAATCGAAATCCAGGGTCTCAAAAATTTTTGCGTCCGGCTTAAAAGTAGTTTTTGTGCCAGTAACGTCCGAGGTTCCGATTTCCTGGACGTCAGCTTCAGGCTTTCCACGGGTGTAGCGTTGGAAATACTTCTTACCGTCTCTTGCTACTTCTACTTCCAGCCATTCCGAAAGTGCATTTACGACAGAAACCCCTACCCCATGCAGGCCCCCTGAGACCTTATAAGTGTTCTTGTCAAACTTCCCTCCTGCATGCAAAATAGTCATTACAACTTCAAGAGCTGATTTCTTGTGAATTGGATGGGGATCGATAGGAATACCTCTCCCGTTGTCCAGGACTGTCACACTTCCGTCTGGATTGATTGTGACACTTATCCTGGTACAGAAGCCTGCAAGGGCTTCATCAATACTGTTGTCTACTACCTCATAGACTAGGTGATGTAGCCCGCGGCTATCCGTGCTTCCTATATACATGCTAGGGCGTTTCCGGACAGCTTCCAGGCCTTCCAGCACCTGGATGTGCGAAGCATCGTAAACCTGTTTATCACTCATCTTGGTTTATTCTCCATAAAAATCTAGTAAAGTTATCTGAATCCTATAACATCCTTATCTTTTTTTAAAATTCGCGGGAAAACTTTTATCAAAATAGGTTTTAGAATTCGTGTCTGTTTTGTAAGCCTTCAATTTTTTATTAAAAGATTTTTATATTTTATTTCCATCTTTTCTTCCACGAACCAGATTCAATATGCGCTCATAGATTTTAAGCCTTTAGATTCCCTAAAAATTGCACAAGATTTTTCAGTATCAATCCTCTCAGAACAGGACTTTTTAGCATAATTCTGCGTCCAAATATGAGCTTTTCATACTAATTTTTTAATACATCTGTAGTTTAAATTAATATTTGCTGTTTCTCTCGTAAAAATTCGTATCTCATAAGGTATCCAAGAAAGAGTCGCGGCATTTAGCCGGTTTATCATCAGATTTTTGTATATACAGTTCCAGGTATTTTTCCAACTCGAAAATCAAGTCCAGAATAAAATAACAATTCGAAATGTTTCCTGGTTATCATGGTATACTGCCTGGAGATCCTGCTGTATCATCCCCGATCGGATTTGCTCACATTTTACTTTAAAGTCGAATCTTTGTATATTAATTTATAACGTTTCTATATAAATTTAACCAGCAATCATTGGGCAGCAACAGTTGCACCGTCTAATCATGCTTCTACGCCGTTTTCGATCAATCCATTTCTCAAAAGGCGTAACGCAAAACTTTTGACCACGCTTATTGGGACTTTGGTCAAGCTTTCTTCCGGAAAGGTTGCGTTCAAGGACTTTCTTAAAAAGGTTTGCATCGCTTCTAGGGATAAAGGTCCCCCCTACCGAGATAGGACTTGTGCAAATCAATCCGTTTTAGCGAATTAAGATAAATTATTGTCCGTAGTTCGGCCCTCTTGAGCGAAGCGTAGCGGAGCGAAAAGGGCTTTGTGCTGTTACGATTACACCGTAACTCCCAGAAAATAGGAGATTTTCTGTGATCCCAATGTGAAATCCGGGCCGTCCTCCCGAGACGGGACTCGGGTGACAGGACTCGGGTGACGGAACTCTGCCATTACAGCATACCCAGTTCTTTCAGTCGGTTTGGAAGATAAACCTCGGTTACGAAATCAAGGCCTTTGCCTGCAAAAGCCTGCTGTTCGGCCTTTTTCCCTATGTCAAGCTGGAGCTTGATTTGTTCTTTCCAATAGTCTGATTCGAAACGTGGGTCGGAAAGTTCGCTACGCAGTGCGTTTATATCCTGTTCTGTAAGCTTGTCGGTAGAGAGTTCGTATTCGACTATGTCCGAAGGCTGGAGGCCAAGGAATTTGGCTCCAGGAGTTGCCATGAATTCGGACAGATGGGCACTTTTTATAGCCCCATAGGCAACCGATGCATAGATTCTGTAGGACCATGGGTCACCGTCCGTAAAAACAGCTACAGGAATACCTAATTCCTCGTTCATGCGCTTGATTATTCGGCGGGTTGACCGTGCAGGCTGGCCTTTAAGGTGGACAAGGATTGCGTTATAAGCTTCATCAAACCCATTTTCCATCAAACGTGCATACATACCGCCGGTTTCTATGGCAATGATCATGCTTGCGTCATGGGTTTTGAAATCAATGTTTTCCACATTGAAGGGAATCTGATATCCTCCTTCCCCCACATCCTTCTGACAGTGGATAATCCGATCTCCACGCTTTGTCTGCTCTGTAATTTCAATAGGCCCGAACATCGTAGCTCCGTCTTCTTCAGGGCGCATGTGGAAATACTCTCTCTGAAGATTAGTTAAGAGTTCAAGGTCTTCTATCAGGCGATCGCTCTCAGCCTGCTCTTTAAATTTTGCAGCTTCCCAGCCTTCTGATATATAGTAAAGTTCTCGAAGAGTTGAGCCACGATTATGGGCCAGATGCTCGTTTATAAGGAATTCGGTTGCGTACGTAGTTTTCAGGAGCTGGAATGCTCCTTTTACGGTTTTTGCGCTCCTTTCGCTTTCCCGGTCTCCATAGACCCAGACATCGCTCTCATCAGAGTATTCTATGTTTGCCTTTGTCCGGCTTGGAAGGCTAACGCTTGGGACAACTTCATTTTCGAACTGGCTGTAAATCCTTTCTATAATCTCAAACAGCTTTTCCTTTGCCAGGATAGCTCCTGGAGTTATTTTACTATCAATTTCGTTGGCCATTTTATGCCCCCTTAAAAGCTTTTGCCCCGGTTACAAGCTCTTCTTCAAGCCCTTCCACAACAAGGTCCGGAAACTTCCCAAGTTCGCTGTCGGTTACATACTCTATCCTATAACTGAGCACCTTTGAAGACCCAACTGCTGCGGAGATATCCCATATATAATCGTAATCATTGCCCAGAGTCACAACCTTTGGTTCGGGCTTTGCCCCACTGATTTTCCAGGGCAGCATCTCATGAACTCTGAAAGCATAGGAAGAGGTTCCGAAATTCTTAACCTTTATTGCAATGTCCGCAGTTCCGTCCTCGTTCTTCTTCACTTTCCTGTGTACAAGCAGGTTTCCCATAATCCTCGCAACAACAGGATTGATGTCAGGAACATCTTTTTCCAGGATATTCGCAACCTTTACAGCCATTTTAGGAAGTACTTTTGTAATGATGATTTCTTTTTCCCGACGCTTCTTAAGGTTGCTCTGCTTGCTCAGGTAGTGCTTGAGTTTTCGTGCAACATCTTTGATCGCGAGGTCAATCTCCTCCTTGATTACAGGAATGTCAGCAATAGCATCTTTTGATTCTGAAGTAAAAGGTACGTTAATAGAAGCAACGTGGATAAGAAGAATAACAGGACCTACAGGAATTCCTCCTCCTGGCTGGTTTAAGCCATACTGTTTCCATTTGACGTCTTCTACGGCATGTGTAGTCACGCAGCCTCCCTGCTGGTAAAGCAAAGGCACACGGTTAGCGAAACGCATTATGCTGATTTTTTCTTCTTTCGGAAGGTTTCCCCCATAGGCAAGCCCCACTTCCACTACAAAAGGATTTCCGGAATATACTGCGGGTTTTCGGGTGCTTGTAGCAATAAAGTCCACATTTGTTTCTTTTTCAAGTCCCCTGTAAATCAGCTCTTCTCCTATAGGAGAAAGACAGTCCGTAGGAGGAGCCATGATCTTTACCTTTTCAAAAGCCTCTATTAGCTTTCTTGCTTCATGGCGGCCCAGGGTCTTTGGGTCGATTTCGGGATCAAGCCCTGAAGCTTTGCAGATTTCCTCGGCAGTTAATAGGCCTATTTTGCAAAAAGAGTAACGAAGGAACGGGGCAAGTTTCTGGCGCTCAGTGTAATGAAGCATCTTCATAAGAGTGCCAAGTTCTATACCTTCTGGATGAGGTAGAATTTCTTCAGCTGGCTTAGGCATTTTATCCGTAGCTCTTTCAAAAACCTCCTCATTGCCGTCAGGTTCTATAAGGGTAATTCTTGCGTGGGGATTTACAATTGCCGTAGCCTTGAGGTATTCATAAATGGACTGCCTTCTACCTTTTACGTAGGAAGCTTTCATTTCCAGCTCGATTTGAGTTCCGTGTGGGCGGAACCAGTCCCTTATCTCGTCTTTCAGGATGTCAGGCTCATTCGTACTGGTATTGATCATAAGCTCGTAATAATGGGCAGGTTGACCAGGACCGGTTTTGGAAAGGATTTTAGTCTGCCTTCCAGCAGTCATCTGGGAATAAAGTACAGCTGCGGAAATTCCTATTCCCTGCTGCCCCCGGCTTTGCTTGAGGGCATGGAATCTGGAACCATAGAGAAGCTTTGCAAAAACTTTGGGAATCTGCTCTTTTATAATTCCGGGCCCGTTATCTTCTATAATAACAGTTACGTAATCCTGTCCGGTTCTTTCGATCTGGACAAGAATATCAGGCAGAATTCCTGCTTCTTCGCAAGCGTCCAGAGCATTGTCAACAGCTTCTTTTACGGTTGTTATAAGGCTTCGGGGAGCCGAATCAAAACCTAGGATCTGCCTGTTTTTTTCAAAAAATTCTGCAACACTTATTGACTTTTGATTTTTGGCAAGTTCTTCTGCAATGGTGAATTCCATGAAAATTTACCTCAGGTTGAAAAATCAATGTAACTTTATATTGCTTTAAATATTCTTTTACAAATATCCAAAGCAGGAGTTTCTGCCTTATATGCAATGTAATTGTTAACGTTTTACTTTTTAAGTATTTTACTTTTCTAGTACTTTACTGTTTTAACATTTTACTGTCTAGTGTTTTACTGTTTCAGCGTTTCATTATTAACAACAATAAAATGCTTTCTGTAGATTTTTATGCATCTCTACTTCCTTAGATAGTAGACTTTACAATTCCACAACATCCTTCCACAGTAACTTTTAGAGCATAAAATAGTTTTAAAATTTAAAAAGCACCTATCTAACAGAAGAAAATAGTTTTTAAATATAAAAAAATATCTTTATCGTCTGAAAAATATTTTTACGACTTATTATATATTTATGTCTTGGAATTTTTTATGTGCTGTTAATTGTTTTAAACAGGTTTACATAAAGTTTTAAACGGACCTTATATCAGTTCTTATTTCATGAAAAAGTTAAGATAAAAAGCCAAAACCTGCTAAAAAATGTAGAATTACTTCAGTTTTATCCCGACCACATTGGGCTGTGGTTTTAAAGTCTAAAAACTTAAAGTTCTGCTCCGACAATTGTCTTGGTGGTTTTTACGGTTTCGCTTTCCCTTATCCTATCTACCACGTCGTTAAGGGTGTTCAGGTCTTCAACCTCTATAAATTACAAAATCATATTCCCCAAAAACATGGTAAGCATCCTTAATTCCCTCGATTGGAGGCATACGAATAGTCTCAGATGGTAATGGTCATGCTGCAATGTCAACTCTTGGTTTCGCAGCAAAAACTAGCGATGGAACTAAAGATTTCGTTGTTTCTGAGCATGCTGCGCCATTTATTGGGAGTCAAGTATATCAACCCTCTGCTTCTTCGTCAGATTATATTGAGAGTGTATCTAAACTTAGCAGCAATCATGCAGACGCCTCATGGGTTGTAAATTCCAGCGTTAGAGCAGTAATTTATGAGTATGATACTGATCATACATTAAACGTAGTTTCATATCAGAATGATCCCGACCTAGGAGACCTAGTTTATAAGTCAGGAATAACAACGGGAGAAACAGGTGGATACGTTACTGCGATTGGATCAACCA
Organism: Methanosarcina sp. UBA411; assembly: GCF_002495725.1. NCBI lineage: Archaea > Methanobacteriati > Methanobacteriota > Methanomicrobia > Methanosarcinales > Methanosarcinaceae > Methanosarcina > Methanosarcina sp. UBA411. The sequence continues at coordinate 173,299 of NZ_DAGK01000012.1, read as the reverse complement.
GGTACGATTCCGGTGTCGGAAGAACTTTGGATAATCAGTGTATTGCACACTTGAATTGTGATTATGGAGATAGAGCCCTGTGTACTCTCGTTTAGCTACTCCTAACAGTGCTAAGATTGTGGGAATTTTTTGGGGAAAAGATTCAACAGGTACTTACGGAACATTTTCGCCAGTCTCTGGAATCCATAATGATTTAGGGGTATACCCTCTCACTCAGTAAATATACATTTAATAATTTGTTTTGTATGGTGCATACTTCAACACTAATGCATTATTGTTTGAGTACGTTGAAATATGGTATTATTCAAAACTAAACCATACAAACATATTTTTAATTTTTAAATTTAATTTTTATGTTGCTCTTAAGAGAACAGCAGTATTTTTGGTAGATCGACAGAAAGTAAGCTGCAAGAAATGCTGGGAATGATGATTTACATGAACTTGAGAATATCCAATATTATACTATTTGTCATGTTGGTAAACATTTTATGGAACTGCAGTTTAGGCTCTTGTTCTCAAAATGGAGATGGTGTTACGGAAAACTCAAACAACAATTCCGAGAATGTTAATAACAATACACAACGTTTACCACTTACCTTTGGTTCTGGTACTTTTGAAAAACTGAAAAAAGAACCGAGTTTTATTGCTGCATATGGGAGTATGCCCTCTTTTGCAAATTCGGAAGAGAGAGACCAATGGATTGACATCCTTAGCAAGGTAGTGGATAAAGTTAATGTTAACTTTGACCAGGAAATATCGAAGTATTTTTATCCAAATGGTTCTGTTACAGGGTATGGTATAACCATTGATGGTGTAATTCAAGTAGGCATTAACAAGAGCATTATAGTCGATAAATCTTTTATGGACGAAGTCTATCAGATTTTTGATTTAAAAGCAGGTGAGATGGGGATTAAGGAAGTACCTGTAGTGTTCGTGTATGAAGATAATCCAATACCGTTAGAGATTGAATATTCGGAATTAGACTCAAAAACAGCGAATTCTTCGGCGTCTGAAGAAAACATTGTGGAACCAAATAATTCAAATAATCACGATTCTGACTCTAATAATGAAAGTGAATCGAGTAAAAATAACTCTATTCCAAGCTTTGGATTATTGGGAAGCTTGACCTGCCTGTATGGAGGGTGGAGGCTAAGGAAAAAGTAATGAATTTGAATTTACCAGATCAATTGGTGAATGGTAATCCATTATCTTCTGTGTATGGAACATGAAGTACAGAAATCTGATGTACCGAAGCATTGCATAGATTTGAAGAGCTAAGCTCCTCGTCTTTTATTAGATTTGATGAGATACGCATTCAACAGCAAAAAATATGAGAAACGCATAGTTACATTATTGTTCATTGGTCATCGGTTAAGGAATTTTCTCGCCTGAAAGCTATCGATTTTGCACCAGAAGCCTGCCTCAAATTTTGGCTTATTTACACGAAATCGATACCTTGTTCTAGCCCACAACATGTTATAAATTTTAATGACTGTTGTGAGAATGGAGTCAATTTATCACGATTCTTCACTTAACCGAAGACGCATGACAGTGTCTTTTATTTCAAGTTTTAACGTAACTATTATTACAGTTTAAGAAGGCTATTATACAGCCTTTTATTTTTTTGTGATTAATGTAAAATATACTTTATAGTGGTATTATGACAAGACTAAAGTCTATCCTCATGTTTTCATTAGAATTTTTTGTTGTTTTTTGTTGTATTACAGGCACAGCTTTCGGAATAAATTCAACTGATAACAAGTCGGCTCAGCCGGGTGATAACTTGAGTAACGAGATTAGTAATGTAGATTATAGTTATTATAATTATTTTTTTGGGCTTAATTCATACGGGAATACTGTAATTACTAGGTATGGCAAGCTCCCTGTTCTGGAAACCGAAGGACAAAAAGAAAGCTGGAACTCAACCCTTGAGGAACTTAGTAATAAAATAAAAGACACTCTTGCCTCCAAATACATGTATCCTTATGGAGAAGTAATGACCTGCGGAATTAATGCCAAGGGATACCTTGTTATTTTGTTCAAGTATGGTAATGTTGATGAGTCGTTAATGAATGAGCTTTACTCTCTGATAGATAGTTCCGCAAAAGAGATGGGTATACAGGATATTCCTGTAGAGTTTGGGTATGGTATTTATCAAGCAGAAATCCCGCTTGACAAAGAACAGGGCATTTACCATACTTATAGTGAAAGTACCGAAAACCTTTCTGAATCGGAGATACAGGCTATTGAAGAATATATGAAGGAAAAACCTGAAAAACTATGGGGAGATGGACAGATTGCATACTATGGAAAAATTCCTCTATTAAAAAACAAAAAAGATCTGGAAAGCTGGGGCAACAAACTGTTTTCAATTAAAAATGGTACAGAGGGAAAAATTTCACCTTATTTTGACAGAAACCAGATAGTAATGTACGGAATAGAACTTACCAGATTGGAAGTAGTTGTTTATGAGGGTTTACCTTCAGAAGAAAAAGCTACTCTAGTTAAGGAGATTTACCAAATAATTGATGAGGAAGCAAGAAAACGAAATGTGATTGATATTCCGGTTGTTTTTGAAGAGGGTGGATACTATCAACCTATGGAAGAACTGGAAAATGAAGATATGGGAATCGAAGAAATCAATTTCTCGTCATCTGAAAAAAATACCACAGAACTTAACAATACAAACATCAATGATTCTGAATTTAATAATGAGGACAAACCGAGTAAAATTAAGTCTACTCCAGGCTTTGGATTATTAGGCAGCTTGACCTGTCTTTATGGAGGATGGAAGCTCAGGAAAAAGTAATACCGGATTTGAATTCACATAAGTTAGAGCTTACAAGCTTGCAGAGATATTAACATCAACTTAAGGATATAATGAAAAAAGAATCTGTGAGGATCAATATTCCTTTCTTTTTATTGCCTGCAAAAAGCAAGGAAGGAGATATTCTGGATATTACTATTGTCAGAGATATCCAAGAGACAGAGGATGCTAAAGAAAGAGTATCGAGCTTGCTTGAGAAGCTTAAGAATAAGAATCGAGACTGATAAAGTATTAATATAAACTCATATAAACTCTTTAAAATCTGTAGATTCTTTTGACATCATGTACTACATGTCACAATAAGTCCTGCAAAAATAAGAGCAAGCAAAATCATTACAAAGAAGTCTTATTTGTCTCTATTTTAAAAAGCCTTGTAGCTTGAGAAAACAACCGGATTTGTAAACGAGTTTTGTATCTGACCTTTTACATGGATTGGACTCCGTGAGAATATATAAAAAATTTGCAAACTTTGAAAGAACTGCTAATTTTGCGTGAATCAACCTGGATCACATTTTGCAAAAAAAATTGACTTTTAATGGGGGGTCATTGAAAGTATCGTTAATTCAAATTCACTACCAGCAAGTCTTAGTGCCTTATGCTTACTAAGCTTCGTATTATACTGAATATGACAGGTAGATAGCTTCTGGAACTCCTGTGATTGCATAACAACCACCTTAGTATCATGCACAATCTTCTCCTACACATGGTGAAAATCTCGTAATGGCAATTTTACTTATAATGTTCTAATTTTATAACAAGGGTATGCCTGTATATAGTGCTTCAACGAGCCCAAGGATTTTATCTGATGATTAAAGAGTAGTTCATTGTCCGATAGGACTGAAGAAAATAGTATTTTGCATTGTTCTCAGAAACAACTACCTCTCTAAAGTTACTTTTATTTGCAGATAATATGGGATTTTAGGAGCAACTCACAGATATAGGAGCTAACGTATTGAATATAAAAGACCCTATCGAATATAAAAAGAGACTGTTAAGGTTCTGATTAATCAGGGCATTAAGGATGAATCCTGAAGTTTGGATATTTTCTTGATTATTTAAAAGAAGTTCTTGTGTTGGGTACATGACGAGGCAATAAGTATATACTATTTTAACGCAGGTTCTCCTTCTATTGATTGAAGGCATGAAAACAGCATTTCTAGTAATGACCTAATGACCATGAATTGTAGAAATCTTCAGTAAGTAATAAGACAGTACCCGAGGCTGATGTTTGCTTCAAGAAAAACGATTGAAATTTCTTAATCAATTTAAGAGCACTTTTGTCGCATATGTCGGCATTTGTCGCAATGAAAAAATCAATAAATTAAAATTATAATTATTTTGAACTTGTATAATTATTTTGTGACAGATATTATCATGGATATCTATATCAGGTAACGGTGGAAGTTATTTATCTTTTTTTCCGGGAATCCAAAGACTGATTACCTCTTGGGGTTATCTACTCTTCGACTTATTCCTTCTCTAGTTTAGTACTCCTCAATAAATATTTTTTTAACAGATTTTCTTTTTTGTATTTCTAAGGTTAGCGATTATTTTAATATTATCAGTGTATAATACAAGCGCATGCCATCAGAGTCTCACAGGGATGAAGATCTTTTCGAGTCCCAGTATATTGATAAATACCTGAGCGAGTACGCGAGTGTTTCGTCAATAGTACGTGAGGCGCTGCCTTTTGAACTTATTGCTACTGTTGGAGGGGTAGTTGCAGGGATTATACTTTCGGGTATGACAAATGAACTTGGAATGATCCCGGGATTGCTTGTAATCTACCCCGGTGTGCTCGGGCTCAGGGGAAATATTTCGTCTACCCTTGGTTCAAGGCTTGGCAGTGCAATTCATCTAGGACTGATTACAGATCTAGACAGGCATAATCCCGAACTCATGAATAACATCTCCGGTTCCCTTATTCTGAGTGTAATCACCGCTTTTATTCTCGGAATCCTCGGGCATTATGTAACTCTGGCTCTAGGCTTTGAAAGTGCTGGAATCTTTGAACTTACACTTATCTGCGTGATTTCAGCCTTTACATCCGGGGTAATTCTCTCATTTGTTGCAGCTTTGCTGGCTGTAGGAATGTTCAGATTTGGTTTTGATCCTGATAATGTTGTCACGCCTTCGATTGCAACGATCGGTGATATTGTATCTATGCTCATGCTTTTCCTCTCGGCAAAACTGGTGGTGATGCTTTGAGGAAAACAGGGCATCAGACTCCTTACTACACAATCAGTGGTATCATTCAGCGCGGGCTACCTGTACTTATAATCACATGTGTTATGGGAATTCTTGTAGGGCAGCTTCTGAACTCAAAAGAAGAAAGTCTTATATCTATGCCAGCGATACTGATTCTTATCCCTTCTCTTATCAAAATCGGAGGGGATACCGGTAGCATGCTTGGAGCCAGGCTTTCGTCAGCTTTCCATATGGGGCTTGGAGATAATCTCCGGAGTAACCCAGTCGTACACAACAGCGTAATTGCGGCTTCAATCGTAGGATTTGTTTCGTCAATTTCGGTCAGTATACTGGTCTTTCTGGCAAGCAGTTTCCTAGGATTCGGGATGCCTTTTCTCACTCTTCTGGAAATTAGTGTCATTGCCGTCATCATAGAACTTTTTGTTGTATATTCTGCAACAGTTGCCATTGCCTTTGTTTCCCACAGGCTAGGGATGGATCCAGATGATACGGTAATTCCTTTCATAGCAAGCCTTGGAGACCTCGTTGGGGTTACAGGAATTTTCATAGCTCTGTACCTGTTGGAGATTCTATAACTCCTATTTTACAACCCATATTTTATAATTTATAAAAGATCATTTATATGTTATAAATAACATTTAATCAAAAATTAGTTCTATATTATTCAATTTATAATATTCCAGCTAGGCTGTTAAAACTCGAATAATTCAAAAATTAATAATTACTATGAAGTATATACTCATACACACCAGCATAAGGTAGAGTTGATCTAGAGACCATGTTCCCTAAAGAATTCAGATACAGTCCAAAGAACCTCAAGGATCTTTTGACTGAGATGAAGGACACTTCCGAACTCATGGTAGACCTTGCATATTCTGCAATGATCTATGACGATGAGGATGTTGCAGAAGAGGTACTCAATCTTGAAGACAAGATGGATACTCTCGATTACCACATTAAGATGGCCGCGATGTTAAGCACACGCAGGGTTGACGAGGCTGAAGGCCTCCTCGGAGTTTTACAGGTTGCTGCGTGTTCGGAAAACATCGCTAACGCCGCAGGCGACATTGCCAAAATAGTTCTTATGAATATGGGAATCCCGATGGAGCTTAAAGTCGCTCTCAGGGAAGCGGAAGAGACCATAGTCAGGGCAACAGTCGCCGCAGAATCTTCAATGGCAGGACGCACGCTTGGTGACCTCGAACTTGATATCGAGACTGGTATGTGGATTATTGCTATCCGGAGAAATGAGGACTGGATTTATGATCCTGACAGGGAAACTCGCCTCCGGCAGGGAGATGTTTTGATCGCCAGAGGGCATGATGAGGGAGTCACACCGTTTTTCGAGATGGTAACGACAAGGAAATTCGTACCAAGGGAAATCGAGCACAATAAACTTTTAAAAGACCTTGAACATGCTGTGGATATCATCGTTGATATGAAGAACATGTCCGAACTTTCTGTAGGGCTTGCATATTCTGCTATCCTTTTTGACAACGAGGATATTGCGTATGAGGTTAGTGCCCTAGAGTCAGAAATGGATTCGATGAAATATGAACTTCAGCACTGGGTGCTTGAAACAGCAAAGCACGTTGAGGATGTGAATATGCTCAGGGGAATCTTACACCTTGCAAGTGCCTCTGAAGCTATCTCCGATGCTGCCTATGGAATTGCAGATACCGTGCTCAGGGATATTGAACTTCACCCCATTATCACCCTCGCAGTCAGGAATTCCGAAGAGGTTATAACCAGACTCCAGGTTGAGAAATGCTCCCCTATAGTCGGAAAAACTTTCTTTGAATTGAAGCTTGAAACTGAAACCGGGCTGCACGTGATGGCAATCAAAAGGGCTGATCGTTGGGTCTATGCTCCGAAAGGCAATACAGTTGTTCAGGCAGGAGATATGCTTATTGCACGTGGCTCAAGGATCGGAGAAGGAGCGCTTATAGAGATGTGTGAGTGTAAGTTGAACCAGTAATCCCTTTATGTACAATTTCCTGAAGAAACTTATTCTAAGGGGCTGGTATAAACTTATTTATGGGAAGTATAATTTGGAATGAATATTTCCAAATAATTTTATACCTTTTATAATTCTTCAATTTTATAGTTTTTTATTTTATTACTTTTTTTGAAACTCACGAGCTTCCTGACTTTTATATATTTATCTACATACTATTATGTGGGAGTTTTGAGTATGGTAGTTATTGGGCTTTCAAGAAATAAAGACACTCTGGAATCCGTAAGATTGGCAGTAGAGCTTGCAGGAGGGCTTGGGATCAAAGAAGGGTCTACTGTACTGATCCGGCCGAATGCAAATACTGCAGATCTGCCTCCTGGCTCGACAAATCCTGAGATCCTGAAGGGGGCTATACAGGAAGCAAGAAAATGCAATCCGGAAAAAATTATCGTTGCTGAGAAGTCGATGACCACGCTGGATACTGAAATGGTGCTCAGGAAGCTTGGACTCTGGCAGGCTGCTGAAGCCGAAGGAGTGGATGAAATTCTTATCTTTGACCATATGAAACGCTCTCATATGAAACCCGATGGCGCTTCCTCCTGGCCTGAAGGATTTTATGTTCCAGAATTTCTGTCTTCGGTAGACTACGTAATCGCGCTTCCTGTAATTAAGACTCATTGGACTGCAACCTTTACCATGGGTTTAAAATCGCAGATCAGCATAACCGCAGGCCGGGATAGAAGACAGCTTCCTCACGGCCAGCACAAGGATGTGCTTTTCGGAAATATGATTGCCGAGTCAAATCTTGTTTACAGACCTGATTTTTATATATCGGACGCTACAAAATGCTTTGTGACCGGAGGTCCTGACCTTGGAACCTTGAGAGAGCCTGGCATTGTACTGGCAAGCTCGGATGTGGTAGCAAACGATACTGTAGGCCTTGCTCTACTGAAAACTCTTGGCACGGTTCCGAAAATCCAGGAACATTCGGTTTGGGCCCAGCCTCAGATCAAAAGAGCGGTAGAACTTGGATTGGGGATACGTGGAAAGGAAGAAATAACTGTAAAAAGCTTAAGGATAGACGAAATTGGAGAAATTCTCGCCAATCTTGCTTGAAGGCACTCTGGAAAGCTTTTAAAGGCAGAAAAATCTGAATAATAGATCTCAGGAAGCCTGATTTTCTGGCTTTCTAATTTAAAAACTTTCACTTCTTCGATTTGAAAAACCTTATGTAGATGTTATCAAAATAAGAAAATTCTCGGATAGAAAATCCTCACAAATGGATTTTTCAGTAAAAAGTCCTAATATATAAAGTTAACAGGACCTGGCAATTTTATAGCTATCTTACGGAAACTTGGAGCAACTTGATTTCATTGGATTTTCTAATATCTCCTTTTTATATTCCCTTTTTATATTCCCTTTTTATATTCCCTTTTTCAATACTGTGAAAATATGCTCACATACCACCATAATTTATTTATTGTCGACTTTCCCATAGGATTATGAGGGGTTTTCAATGAAATGTGAAAGCTGTGGAGCAGAGAGTGAAGGAAGGTACTGCAAGACATGTGGCGACATAATGGACGAAGTTGTAAGACGGGTAGGAGAAGCACGCTGGGCTGCAATCGATGATTGTTCATTTATCTATCCGCTTGTTCAGCGCGTGGCTAAAGGAGAACTTACAGTCCACGATATTATCCAATCCTTTGATGTGGAAGACTGAACTTGCTTTTTTCTTTCAGGATTTCAGTCTGAGGCTTCTGAAAACGGCTGTAAGGGCCTTTTCTTCTAATGTTTCGGCAGGCAAACAGGTTAGCGAAGGAGTTTGTCTGTTGCCTGCCGGATATCCAGTTGGGGGTAAATGTATCTGAGTTAAACCTTAAGTCAAATCTCTAAGTGCGTTATAAGGCTCAGTCTTTTAGGATTAATTTTAGTACATACCATAACCAAGGCCTTAAGGTTATATCTCTTTAACTTTAATATTATATTGTTGGGCAGTTTTCCTGCTGTCACGAGGTGGTGCTGTACATGAACAGACAGGCCGGTGGAGTTGTTTTGATATTCTTACTTGCAGGAATACTTTTGATTTCGGGATGTTTTGAAAAGGAGAATACAGGGACACCTGTAAGTAACGAATCTCCCGAAGCCGGCAAAGGGGATGAAAACATGAATATTCAGAATATAAAGGTTTTTAGCAACGCATTTGCAGCAAACGGCAGTATTCCAGTAAAGTATACATGTAACGGAACGAATGTAAACCCGCCTCTGGAATTCGAAGGGATTCCTGAAGAGGCCGAAAGTTTAGTGCTAATTGTAGACGACCCTGACGCTCCAATGAAAACTTTTACTCACTGGATTGTCTGGAACATAGAGCCTGTAGCGAAAATAGAAGAAGACAGTATACCCGGGGTCGAGGGAATGAACGATTTCAAAAAGATAGGATACGGTGGGCCATGTCCTCCCTCGGGCACACACAGATACTTCTTCCGGGTCTATGCTCTGGACAGGCAGCTCGATCTTAAAGCAGGGGCAGGACGAAAAGACCTTGAAAAGGGAATGATAGGACATATTATTGCCGAAGGGGAGTTGATGGGAAAATACAGTAAGAAATAATTTTTGAGATGTGGAGAGTGGAGGAAAATCGAATGTCTGAAACGAATCCAGATTTCTTCGAAAATCCTGGGGGCAACCTGGAAAAAGCAACCTTTGCTGCAGGTTGCTTCTGGGGCATTGAAGAAGCTTTCCGCCAAGTTAAAGGTGTGGTTGCAACTGCCGTTGGCTTCAGCGGCGGGCATTTTGAACGCCCTACATACGAGCAGGTCTGTACTCTTGATACCGGGCATGCCGAAGCAGTTCGGGTGATCTTCGACCCAAAAGTGGTGTCTTATGAAACCTTACTTGATGTCTTCTGGAAAATTCATGATCCCACTACAAAGGATAGACAGGGTTTTGATGTCGGAAAACAATACCGTTCAGTTATCTTTTACCATGACGAGAAGCAAAAAGCTGCTGCGTTATCTTCAAAAGAAAAACTTGAAAAATCAGGGGCTTTCAAAAACCCCATAGTGACCGAGATTGTGCCGGTTTCCGAGTTTTATATGGCTGAGGAATATCACCAGCAGTATTTTGAAAAGAAGGGCTTTCTGCAGAATGTTCTCAGAAGCTTGAAGAAATAATTCCTAAAGACAAAACCTTATAAGAATTTAAATTGATAAAGTAATCTTTAAAAAGCCCTTTAGCGGAACAGCGCTTAACTGGTGCTCCTATTACTTTATAGCATATTTTCTGTTTTTCTAGCTCTTTTAATTTTGTTGGATAATTTGATAAACGTTCTACCTAATACAGATATTAACTTATTAATTTTTGAGGCAATGTTATGCATTTTAAAATTCTAGCCGCTGCAATGTTAATTTTAGTGGGGATTGCCGTTTTTTCTGTTTATTCTGGTTCCAGTAACGAAGACATCCAGGACGATAACGATATAATTCAAAAAATAGAGGTTAATAACAGCAATTTCTTTGAGGTTTCGGAAGATTGGGATGGCTTTGAAGCAGTAGTCATAAACACTGATAGACTCAGGAAGGATGCAGATAAAGGAAATGTGACTCTTAAATTAATGGGGGAAAATTTTAAGATTAGAATACAGGATGTTTCAAGAAAAAGTGGTGAAAACGGGTACTACTATTATTATACAGGACATATTATCGGAAGTAAACAGGGAAAAGCTGACTTGTATATAGACGGAGAATATTTATATGGGTCTGTTGAACCCGGGGAGCCATGGAATGTTACATACAATATTGCCCATACTGATAAAAGATATAACGGAAAAATAGTTCACGTTATATTTATGCAAGATTGGGAAAAAGAAAAGGAAAGGCTGGAAAAAATGGGAATTGATCCTCTACAATTTTCCCTCAGAAATAGTGATTCCAAAAAGCATGGAGTGTCTATTGAGATTTTTGATTTTAATAATAAGTCCGTATTCAAAGAAAAATATACAATTAACCCCGGAGATACGATCTCTTCGCCGAAAATAAATGCCGAGTTGGGACAATATAAGTATGAAATTATTCTGGACAATAAATTTACTTTTGAACAGAGAGTACAGGCAGGTTACGCCGGTAATTTAGGTGGTTCAACAAAACTACATCTTAATATCCGTGACGATCCGGATAATCCTATTGATTTCACAAGTGAAATTGCCTGATTAAATTCTTTTCTCCTTTCTTGTCGCAGTCGAAAAGAATTTTATGCCTAACGCAAGATTTCCTTCATCCAGGAATCCTGGATAATTATTTACCTTCCTGATCCTATTTTTCTTCATGATTTTTGACCCTATAACTGTCTGCAACCTGGAACTCCAGAACCGCTTTGTAAGGTCCGCAACTCACGAATTTCTGGCTGAGGAAGACGGAACGCCCACTTCCCGGCTTGGAGACCTTTATGAAGAGCTTGCAAAAAACGATGTCGGGCTGATTATAACCGGCTATTCCTATGTTCTTCCGGGCGGGCAGAGTGATATCTACCAGCAGGGCATTTATGATGATCGTTTTATTGAACCCTACAGGAAGATAACTGAAAGGGTGCACAGATACAAAAGCAAAATCGTGCTCCAGATCGTGCACGGAGGGCGGCAGGCGAACATTTCGGACGAATATCCGGTTCCTATGGCTCCTTCGGAAGTAAAAGACAGTCATTCGGCAGTTGTACCGAGGGAAATGACCGAACAGGAAATTCAGGAAATAATTGAAGCTTTTACAAAGGCGGCTATTCGAGCACAAAAGGCAGGTTTTGACGGTGTGCAGCTTCACTGTGCCCATGGCTTCCTTTTAAGTAATTTCATTTCTCCCTATACTAACAGGCGGACCGACCGCTGGGGAGGCTCAATAGAAAACCGGACAAGAATAGTCACGGAAATTGTCAGGCGCATAAAAGAAGAAACAGGAAACTCTTTTCCCGTTCTGGTCAAACTAAATTCAACCGATGGCTTCCAGCCTGGTTGTTCAAAAGCTGAAAAAGGACTTGATATTTCGCAGGCGGTAGAAATTGCAAAGCTTCTGGAAAAGGCTGGAGTATGTGCAATTGAAGTTAGCGGAGGAATAGGTGAGGCAGGTGGGGTAACTATAAGGACCGCAATCAACAGTCCTGCCAAAGAAGCGTATTTCAGAGATTGTTCTAAAGCAATAAAAAATGCAGTAAGTATTCCAGTAATTCTTGTAGGCGGTATCAGGTCGCTTTCAGTTATTAATGATCTGCTTGAAAACGGGTTTGCAGATATGATTTCTATGAGCAGGGTCTTTATTAGCGAACCTGACATTGTCTTGAAATTCAAATCCGGAGAGGTTAAAAAAGCAAGATGTGTCTCCTGTAATCTCTGTTTTGATCCTGAGGGCATAAATTGCAATTTCCAGTTTGAGTAAAGAATCGGATAAATTTTAGTTATCAGATAAATTTTAGTTTTGAGTAAAGGATTGGATTCAACTTTAGGTTTGAGTAAAATCCTGAATTTTCTTTTTCCTTTGCCATTTAAGCTCTACTATATCTCACCGGGCTGTATCTGCCTGTAGTACTGTATCTCCCCTACCTGTTTTACTGTCCTACTTTACATTTGGATTTCATGGAATATTTAAACTCAAACTTTAACGTATAATTTTTATAATAGATTGATGCAAAAGAGATAAGCCTTCAAGGCTATCAATCGGATTCCGGTTTATTTTTTACGGAGTCCGCTACCTTAAAACATTTGTGAGGAAAGTAATAATGTCAGAAGAGAACCGTGTCGGTAGTAAAATACGCCAGCTTAGAGAAGCTAGGGAAATGACTGTTGAAGAGCTGGCTGAAGCCAGTCAGAGCAGCGAGGAATTAATCCAGCAGCTAGAAAACGGAGCCCTGGTTCCGTCCTTAACACCTCTCTTAAAAATTGCCCGGGCTTTAGGCGTACGTCTCGGTACTTTTCTGGACGATATGCCTCAGAGCGGACCTGTTATTGTCAGGGCAGGACTGTCAGAGAACGTAGTCCGTTTTTCGGGGAAGACTGAGAGGCCCAAGAAGAGTGCTCTTGAGTTTTATTCCCTTGCCTCGGACAAAGCAGACCGCAACATGGAGCCTTTCATTATTGATATTCATCCTTCCCCCGAGGAAAGCCACCAGCTCTCTTCTCACGAAGGAGAGGAGTTCATTTATGTCTTGTCCGGGGAAATCGAAATCTTTTACGGAAAGGATACTCATCGGCTAAATGCTGGAGACAGCATTTACTACGACTCTATTATCCCGCATGACGTCCATGCAGCAGGAAAAGAGGACGCAAAAATTCTAGCTGTAGTCTATGCTCCTCTGTAAAGTCGCAGTCAGGTAGAGGAGAAAGTAAGAACTTAATTTTAACTGGCTGAAAACTCCAGATTTAAGAAATTAAATACAAGTACTTGAGAGTTAAGGAATCAAAAATGTTCAGTACAATCGTTAGTCCGCGCTTTGGGGACATAGATGGGCTTGGGCATGTGAATAATACTGTCCTCCCTGTCTGGTTCGAAATTGGAAGAAACTCTATATTCCGGCTTTTTTCACCGGACCTTGATCTTAGCCCTGATGTATGGCATCTGATTCTTGTCAGGACTGAGTTTGATTTTCTACGCCAGATGTATTTCAGGTCTGATGTGGAAATAAGAACTTTTATTGCAAAGATAGGAAACAGCTCCTTTACTGTCGGACACGAGGCGTGGCAGGAAGGCGAACTCAAGGTAAAGGGCCAGGCAGTGCTGGTTTATTACGATTTCAAGCTCCAGAAAGCAATGCCTCTTCCTGATTCAATCCGCAAAATTCTGACAGAGCATATGCTTCCTGTGATGGATAATGCTAAAACGGATACGGATTGATTCCCCTTGCTCTATTTGAATGTACTTGACTGACCGCCCGCAAACCGGGCTTTGGAGTATACGAGACATAGCTGCTCGCAAGCCAACAGTTTCTAAAAATATGTAATGAATGTGAGAGGCTGAAACCATGCATCTTATAGAAGACTCCCTGGGTAAATTCTTTGAAAAACAAGTGGCTATAGATCCTGACCATGAGTTTATAATTTATCCAGACCGTAACCTTCGTTTTACTTATGGGCAGTTCAATGAAAGAGTTAATAACCTTGCAAAAGGGCTGCTCGCTATCGGAATAAAAAAAGGAGACCATGTGGGGATCTGGGCAAAAAATGTCCCTGACTGGCTTACCTTCATGTTTGCAACTGCGAAAATCGGAGCAGTGCTTGTTACTGTAAATACCGCCTACAAAAGCCATGAGGTAGAATATGTATTAAAACAGTCCGATATGAGGGCCCTGGCTTTGATTGATAGCTTCAGAGACGTTGATTATCTTGAAATAATGAATGAACTGGTTCCTGAGCTCAAGAACTCGGAAAGAGGGCGTCTGAAAAGCAAGAAGTTTCCATGTCTTAAGAGCATAATCTATGTAGGACAGGAAAAGCACAGGGGAATTTATAGCACCAACGAGCTTCTACTTCTTGGCAGCCATTACCCTGATGACGAGCTTAAAGAGATTATGGAAAGTGTCACTGGTGATGACGTGGTCAATATGCAGTATACGTCGGGAACCACTGGTTTTCCAAAAGGGGTTATGCTGACCAGCAAAAATATCCTCAACAATGGGCTCTCAATAGGCGACCGTCAGAAATTTACCTATAAGGACCGGATCTGTTTGCCTGTGCCTCTTTTCCACTGCTTTGGGACCGTGCTCGGAATTATGGCAATTTTGACTCACAGGGCAACGGTTGTTATGCTCGAAGTTTTCGATCCCCTGCTTGCGCTTGCAGCAGTCCAGAAAGAGAAATGTACGGCACTCTACGGCGTGCCTACAATGTTTATTGCAGAGTATACACACCCGATGTTTGATATGTTTGATCTTTCGTCCCTAAGGACAGGGATCATGGCTGGTTCAACCTGCCCTATCGAAGCCATGAAAAAGGTCGTAAAAGACATGCATTGTTCTCAGATTACGAGTGTTTACGGGCTTACGGAAGCATCTCCAGGCATGACCCAGACCACTGTGGATGATCCTGTAGAGCTGAGAGTTGAAACCGTAGGGAAGTCTTTCCCGGGCGTTGAAGTCAGGGTAGTTGATCCGGATACCAATGAACCCGTGCCTACGAACACCGTTGGGGAACTTTGCTGCCGCGGGTATAATGTGATGAAAGGCTACTATAAGATGCCCGAAGAAACGAAAAAGGTAATTGATGAAGATGGCTGGCTTCATAGTGGAGACCTGGGAACCTGCGATGAAAACGGCTATTACAGAATCACAGGCAGAATTAAGGACATGATTATTCGGGGAGGGGAAAACATCTATCCAAGGGAGATCGAGGAATTCCTGCTTACCATTCCCGGAGTTACAGACGTCCAGGTTGTGGGTATCCCTGACAAAAAGTATGGGGAAATCGTAGGTGCCTTTGTGATTCTTAATAAAGGTGTAGATCTTACAGAAGCCGATATCAGAGACTATGCCAAAAGAAAGATCGCCCGTTATAAGGCTCCAAAACATGTATTCATTGTAGATGAATTCCCGCTGACAGCAAGCGGTAAGATTCAAAAGTACAGGCTAAGGGAACTTGCTGTCGAACTTCTTAATAAGCAGGATGAAAACAACAATTGATTAAAACGACAGCTATTGAAAAATAGTTTATCAAATATTATTTTCCTAATTGGTAGTGCTATCGGCCATTCAGGTCGATTTTTATTTTTCATTCTGATTTAATTCCTTAATTCTTTTGCTTTAAAATTTAAAGCCATCAAAAAATTAGATGTCAGCAAATTTTAAGGATTGATCTTATTTTTGGAGCATATTGGAAATTGTTCTTCTATCCAAAAGTTTATGATATTACAAAAACGATAGGCAATTGAATATTTGACGTAATTTATTATATATACAATTTCAGCATTAGAAGGATGTAGTTGTAAGAGAAGCGCAATAGTGCACCTTTGTGCATAGCGTATGGGGAGTTTTTTGTAGGGGTTTCATCCGATTGAGAGCTCAGGGATCACATTAGGAGCTCTCAATCAATCACAACCAATTAACAACCAATTGAATGTCTGCACTGTTTCTCTTACAGCTATGAGAAGAATATTGGGGAGTATTCTTCAAGGGGGTTTCACCGATTGAGAGTTCTAGGGTCATCAAACAGAGCTCTCAATCAATTACCAACCTTTAACTTAATTTTAACTTAATTTTAACTTAATTTTAACTTAATTTTAACTTAATTATATTTTTAACATTTATATAAAATATACTTATGATCTTTTAGCGTCATTATAAAATAACATAGTTTATTATTCTGGAATAAATTGTATTAACAATCTAATTCTTCTAATTTTAGAAGTTCAGCTTTTGAATTATCCCCAACCCTTACCTTCAATAAATCTTTCAAACAATCTATAACTGCCCTATTCTATTTAAGTCCTTTGATGAGTCACTTTTATGAGGCACTTCTGTTTGTATGAATACTAACAAAAGTAATTTATTCTTTAATTGTATGGATTTTTGTTTCTAAAATTTTTTATACCAATCTCCGCGAAACAGACCAATTAAGGAGTTTTGGTCTCTTAATAATTTCTTTGTTAGTTAATGCTTTTATTAGTACAAAGATTACTACTATTGTTTCTTCTATAATCCGGATTTACTTCGGATAAGCTGATTAAGTTTTATACTGCTGCCTGCCAAAAATTAAATTTCTATTATTGAATCCGAAATATCAGCTAGTTTATATTAGCCAGCTTATGATACATTAAGTGAGATTTTTCCCTTTTTATCGCTATCCGGCGATAAAATAATCTTCTTATTTAGTAATACTGGCTTAACATCCGGATCATTAATTTTTTAGGAGCTAGATAATGAATTCCTAAGCTTTGGATAAATCAGGAATGGTTTGCTACCTAATAGGCATAAATGTGGCAGAATTCCGGATTAATATAAGAAATTTAAAGGGCAGGAGATTGATTTCTATAGGAAACCTAATCTGGAGTAAGGACATAGGATTAACAAGAATTATTGTGGGGTTGGTATTTCGCCATTTAATGAAAATGAGCTTGATGAAGTCAGGACTATTGAAGACGGATTCAAAAAAGCGTACAGTGGGGATCTGAGAGGAACAGTAGAAGCTGTTGAAAAACTCAAGGGTTTTGTATTCCAGTTGATTCATTTAAATGCTGATGCTGAAAACGAGTTGGATATAAAAACACTTATTGTCTCGATAGGGGATATAGCGAGGGTAACTGCTGAAATGAAAATGGAGCAGGCATGTTCAGTGTCAGGGCGTGTTCTTGGAGATATAGCACTTGAAGCTGCTGGTGAGAAAAGGGAACCACTTGCTATAAAGGCTTTGTCTATTGTCGGGAGTCTTGCCTTGGAGTTTACGGAAAAAGGCTTGGATGCAGCAGCCAGAGGTGTAGTTGAGTCGCTTGGAACTTGCGGGAAGACCTTTTCAAGACAGAATATGGAAACCCTGACAAGTCTTTCTGAGATTTACCTTATGCAGTTGTCCCTGAAATCCCTCGAAAAAAAATCTCATGGTGCTGGTATTGCTGCTATAGGCTTCCTTGGAGAGATTGGAGTTACTTCGGTAGAACAGGCAATAGAAACTAGTGCTCTGGAAGCTGCAGTTATTCTTGAAGATCTGGGTAATGCCGCTGTAAGGGGAAACAATGAACCTTATGCAAAGGCAGTGATTGAATCACTTGAAAACATGGGCACTGCGGTCTCTAAACACAGTCTGAAAAACATCCTTATCCAGATAGCATGGTCTTTGGAAACTATCCGGGTGCTCACTTTGGAACGGGGCTTGAAAGGAGCTTGCTTTGCCGCCAAGGCTGCGCTTGAATCCGTTAACACGGCAGGTCTGCTTGATGCAGAACAGAATCTGGAAAAAATCAGGGAAATTAAGGAATTTCATTCTTTTATTCTTAAAAAAGTTAAATAAGCAATTGGGGAAAGCTAGAGTTAATGAAGCAGATCTGGAGGGTTGAACACTTAAGATCTTTAACAAACCGGAAGTAGAGCCTGAAAAATATATCTTTTCTACATTTAAATAAAAATGACCAAAAGAAAGAAGTCAATATAAAAAACCATTGTAGAAAAAATATTACATAAAAGTCTCTTTAGAAAAAGTCATTATACAAAAGAAGTTTAATGTAAGAAGAAGTTTAATGTAAGAAATTGAATATGGTGCTCCGGCCGGGATTCGAACCCGAGTCTTCGGCTCGAAAGGCCGGAATGATTGGCCGGACTACACTACCGGAGCACATCGCATCTCACAGCGAAACCTTCAATAGACTTAGTATTATATAAATCTGTCCCTTACATATCTCTTCTGGCGTAATCTATTATCCAGATAACTTTTTATGCAACGACTGTTGAAATAATTTTATGCCACATTTATATATAAAACGCAACTTACTATAAATAATTTCTTAAGTTTCACAGGATTTTCTAAAAAAGATGGTCAATACTAAGGAATTTGGGCGGCCAGGCTATAGGTCATGAACTTTCGCGCTCAACCTCTGTATAGGCAATTGACAGCGTTAATTCTGCAAAGTTGCATGTTAAGAGAAAACCGTAATTATCTTAAGGAAGTCAAAAGAACAATTTAGCCAACGCAGTATAAAAATACGCAATGAAAAAGTACATCATGAAAAATTTATTACAAAAAAGAATATGGTGCTCCGGCCGGGATTCGAACCCGAGTCTTCGGCTCGAAAGGCCGGAATGATTGGCCGGACTACACTACCGGAGCTTTTGTTGTGTCTTATTTTCCCTTATTGAAGGGGTTCTTCAATAAGGGGTTCTTCTATATATATTTAGCGGCTGTCGGTACTTTCGAAAATGTTATTGGCTGTTGGATTCTAAATCTCTCTTAAATATCTTCATCTCCATCATCTTCGATATCGGCTTTAATTTCACCGGTCTCTTTCGATCTTTCAGCTTCTTCCATGAGATTGCCAATCCATTCACCGAGTCTTCCGCAATATTCGGGTTGACAATCGCCGGTGCAGCCTGTACAGGCCGAAAACAATGATCCTGCAAGCAGGAGGTCGTATTTTTCCTTAACCTCTTCCTTTGCTTTCAGTAGGTATGTTCTTGCCCCGTTTGAGACTCCAACCTCTCGTATAATTAAGTCTTTATCCAGAAGCTTTTTTATGATCCTGGAGCATTTTCTGCTATCGATATCCAGCTCTTTCCAGATAACGTTCTGGAAAACGCCTTCTTTATGTCTTCTTATTATATTATAGGCTTCTTCTTCAAGATCCATGATTCCACACTAATAAAGTTCCTTATGAAGTTTATTCTTCTACAGGAGTGATCAGTATGATGTTATTACCCCGAAGCACTACTGAACCAAGAGAACGAACTTTTTCTCCCTTTACAATCTCCATGGTATCTACAAGATGAAGGTTCATGTAGTCATCCACACTCTTAAGGGTACCTTCAAGCAGATTAAGGTCGCCTTTCATCTCTACCTGGATCCTTGATCCAACGATTTTCTGAACTTTTTTATTTGGGAACAAATTTAAACCCTCGCTGATTTATTCTCAATCTTCCCCGTACTCCCGGGTTTATGTTTTTACATCCCAAGCCGGTGCGGGACAAGCCGTATCAGAGCCACATTCAAGCCTGCAGTCCGCTTGTTGCCTTTATCAGTCGCTTACTGCCAGTAACCGAAAAATTTTTCTATATCGTCACTCCACCGGCTTTTAAGAAAAACTGAAAATTACATACCCTTTACAGAGATATATAACCATCGATCTCCAGAGCTCTTAAAAGATCTCCAAAATCAACTAGATTCTTCCAGAAGCCACATCAAGCTTCCGAGTACCAGGATTTACAGGACACTTATCCTAATAACTGCTCCTAATAACTGGTTTTTGGTCAAGCTTTTTAAAAAAAGCTTGTGTGGCTTACAGGACATCTATCCGGATAGGACATCTATCCGGATAAATGTAAAAGTCATATACATAAGGGCCAGAGAGAATATCAAATGTAACCCTGGAGGTCTGTACTTTCATCAACAAGCTTTGCAGATTCCTTTCTCGGCCTCGGGATTGCTCTTGCAATGGGTCCGAAAACGGATTCGTATTCATTTATATGCTGGGTCAGCCAGCGGGAAAGCTCAAGCGCAGCTACCGGAGAGAGTATTACTTCGGTCTCTATACGTCTCTGGATAACCCTTGACTCTGAGGCATCCCCGAACAGCTTTGGAGTGTCATTGTAAAAACCGATCCTAAAATCATAGGGGCTGTGCCCACCTGCAGCTCCTATAGCATATACCTGCCTGAAGTTTTCAGGCTTCACAAATTCGATTGTAATGCCTTTTTTAGCCTTTTTAGGAGCTACACTTTCGATATTTTCCCTGGATTCAATATCCTCGGTCATAGAATTACCTCTACTTTTGCTCTCAGAGCATCTGATCAGGTTAGATCTCATGTGCTGCCAGCTATTGAAAAGCCGGCGGTTCTATCATATAAACAATGCAGTCCTGCATAAGCAGGAACATCTTTAACTCATTATACAGTAAATTCATTATACAGTATTATCTGCAAAAACGTTTTTGATCTTTTAACCCTGGACTTTCTTTTTAAGTCTTTTTGCTTCTTCTGCAACTCCCTTTTTGGAGTGTACCTTTGCTATCAACTCTACGGCATCAAGGTTTCTGACTGCATTATCCAGATATCCGAAAACGTCACCCTGGTATGCCGAGATCCCGTACTTATCTTCAAGTTTCTTTACAATCTCTGAAGGGTCAAGCGCTTCTGTACGCAGCTTAATTATTTTTTCCGAAAATTTCTGTTCTGCGCAGCCGCAGTAAGGCGAATCTTTGCATGAACATGTTAAAAAATCCGAAGCAAAGTTTAACAGGAGCTCCCGAATTTTTGCATCAAGCTGGGAAAGGGACTCCCCATCAAAGATTATATCAAGGGTAGCTCCCTGAAAAATCCTTGAAGGCATATTCACATGCAGGGAGCTTCCTATCTGGTTTGCGTACTTAAAATAAGCTGCATCGAAAAACTCCAGGTTCGTTGCAATTTTCAGGGGTTCATTCTCTCCAAGCACTGCATCCCTGATCAGAAAAGCTTTTGATACCGGAAGGAAATGAGCCGTAATAATTTTTCCAAAACGCGTAAGCGTTATTCGGTTTCCTTTTCTTTCCACAAAGCGATAGCTCTGGAGGCGCAAAATTAGTTTGTCAAGGTCGTAACTTCCGAACATCAGGTTATGGATCATCCTAAGATCCTGCACCGAGGAGGTAACTGCAACTGATGCAAGTACTTCCTCAAGCTGTTCGGCTTCTCCATACTGTACGCCTGCTGAGAGCATTTCTCCCTGGAGCAATTTAATTGCAATCTCTTCTTCTGTATCGGATTGGGAACCTGAATACGATTTTCCAGGTACGGGCATAAGCACGACAATTCCTCTGTCGTGGTAATCAGGTCTTCCTGCCCTCCCGCTCATCTGCAGAAAATCCTGGACTGAAATCCAATCTATTCCCATTGCTAGGGACTCAAAGATTACCTGGGAAGCCGGAAAATCCACACCTGCCGCGAGAGCAGCCGTGGTCACAATTACTGGGAGTTCTCCTTTTGCGAAACGAGTCTCAACCCTCTTCCTCTCATACTGGGAGAGCCCGGCATGATAGGGCGCCGCCTGAATCGAAATGGCCCCTGCAAGCTTGTGGCAGTTTCGGCGAGAGTTTGTAAAGACAATTGTCTGTCCTCTATGTTTTTTGGAAGAGAACATTGAGTATTCTTCTTTCGCAAGCTGGGAAATCAACTTTGACTTTTCGTTTTCCTGGCAAAATAGGAGATGCCTGTCAATAGGGACAGGTCTGTGCTCATAACGGACAAGCCTGGCTCCGAGTTTCTTTGCATAGGCTGCAGGATTTGCAACAGTTGCCGAAAGATAGATGAATTGAGCTTCGGGAGCCACGTATCTCAGCCTTCCTATAAGCCCGTCAAGTCTGTGACCTCTTTCCTGGTCTTCTAGAGTATGTACTTCGTCTACTACCACAGTTCCTATCTTACCCAGAAAATCGGCATTTCCCGACCTAAGCATATGGTCTATGCCCTCGTAAGTCCCTACAATGATATCCGCACTCGGGCTGGTATGCATTTTCACGCGCTGAGAGGTTTTTATGAGAATTGCCCCTATCTTTATGGAAGTGGTAAGCCCGAGTTTTGAATATCGCTCTTTGAACTGATCATACTTCTGGTTTGCAAGTGCAACTAGGGGAACGAGGTAGAGCATTTTTCCTTTTTTTTCAAGAAGGTTCTGGATGCCTGCCATCTCCCCTATAAGGGTCTTTCCAGTTGCTGTTGCCGAGACTACAAACTGGTTTTTTCCTTCCAGAAGACCGGCTTCTACCGATAACGCCTGGACAGGTAGCAGGGTCTCGGATTTCTCGAGCAGCATTTCCTTAAATTTCTTTTGAAGGGGAAGGCTCTTTACTCTAACTGTGGCACTTGTAGGATTTGTTCTTATAGTATCGTAACGTGTGAACTCAGGATCTAGCCTTTCAGGGCTCAGCATCCTGATAGTCCGTCCCAGATCTCTGGTTTTCGAGAGCACCTGCTCCAAGAAATCTATGGACTTTTCCCCATACTTAACATCAGCTGTATGTACTGCACGCAAAAGTTCTTCTTTTGCACAGTCCAGGCAGATAAGTTCATCATGGTATTTGATAGATTTACTATTTATAAAGTTGAAACGTTTCTTTATCCAGCAGTGTTTGCAGATCTTAACTTTGTCCGCGTTGAGTTGGAAACCTTTTAGCATTTCCAGAAAAGCAGCCTCATTTGCAGCATCTCCTCCTTCTGCGAGCATTATCCGGTTTGCACTGCGTAGGAGCTCTATGAACTGCTGGGGAGGAATGAATTCTTCTTTTTTCTTGCCGGTGAGAAGCCTTATTTTATGAGGACGAGGTCCTTTGTAACTATCCTTTATAAGGAGCTCAGCCATATAAATCGGCTGTTTCATCCGGTCCTTTATAGCCATAACTCTTATCTTCGATTTTTCAGCGTAGCCTAGGACCCAAAGCATGATTTTTTATCCTGATATATGAATGGTGTAAGTAAGCTTTCTCTTAAAGCCTGTAATTACCAAAGTCTTAAACTTCGAAGTTTTAAAAGTTAATGTTATGCTGTCTTTTTTTGCTTCCGGCAGCATAATTTGCGTTTACAGGTGAAAGTCTATTCAAGTCTCTTAAATTCTATGCAATTTTATAATACACTTCGAGCGATTATTTACATTTAGGTCATTTTTCGGTATGCATTGCTCTATTTTCTCTTCCTAAGCAAACCTTACGTATCTTCCTTATTTATAATTTTATCACATTTGCTACCTCACCTTATAGGCAACTATTATATAAATATTTTATTACTTATTTATTATATAAATACAATCGTCGCCTATTGGATCTAGTATCGATAGTATTGAATAAGCTATTATAAGAAATTGTTTTAAGAAATTATTTTAAGAAATTATTTGAGAAGAAATTATCTGGAAAATAACATCAAGAAAACATTTAATGAAAATGTTTAATGGCAGTATTTAATTAAAATATTTTATGAAAATCTTAATCGAAAATACCAGAGTAGAAATTCTTTATATAAAAGCAACTTCCCTGTTGCATATTTGAATATGGTTTTACAGAACGAAGGGTAAAATCCCTGAGTCTGTAGTCCAGGGAATATTTTTGTCCAGAATATATTTTGACTCAAAGTTAGCTCACAAGCAGGCTCCTTCTTTCGCAAACCTGCACCTGCAGTTTCGAGTTTCCGGAATATTTTCTATCGTGTCCGAAATAATCTCAAAGATAGCTTCCTGAGCTTTTCCCACAACCTCGGTGACTTCATCAGCGGTCAGTTTCTGTGTGGTCATTCCACAGGCCTGATTTGTGATGATGGCAAGAGAAGCATAACAGAGACTGAGTTCTTTTGCAAGACTTACTTCAGGTACACCGGTCATGCCCACAACATCTGCAAACTGGTTCATCATGCGGATTTCGGCTCTGGTCTCAAAACGTGGGCCTTCCGTACAGGCATAAATTCCCTCGGTATAGGGAAGCCCGTGCTTTTCCAGAGCATCCCTGAGAGCTGTCCTGAGTTCAGGGCAATAAGGTTCAGACACATCGACATGTACGGTCCTGTTATCATAAAAGGTAGAAGGTCTGTTCCGGGTAAAATCTATAAAATCATCAAGAACTACAAAGCTGCCCACTGGATGTCCTCGCATAGACCCCACGGAATTCGTAGAGATTACACGCTTTGCCCCAGTGGAATGTACAGCCCAGATATTTGCCCTGTAATTTATTTTGTGAGGAGGAATATGGTTTTCTCCTGCGTGCCTGGGGATTACTGCAACTTTCTTCCCTCTTATAGTAGTGAGATATGCTGTAACTTCCCCATATGGAGTCTGTATTGACTGGCTTTCAAACTCCTGGTATGAATTAAAACCAACGCCACCGAGCACTGCAACTTCAACATTTCCATCCGCTTTTTCCATTTTTTTATCTTCCTGATGGGGTTTTTACCCTGATTTTCGATCTCTTCTAGCCTTATCATGCCTTAAATCCTTTTGCAGGCCGCCTGCGATCAGGTAAGTTTTTTCTTTCTTCTATCTCTTCCTTTATTTCCGTTTTCGGAAGCCTGGTTTGATACGCTGTATTTTATGCCTGCAAGGGCGATAAGAATTGCAACTGCGACCGAATATACAAAGTACTGGAGGGCAAGGGATGGATTATTGGCAATGCCGTCCGAAAGGGAAGCTGTCGCTAAAATATATGTGCTTGCGCCCCAGAAGAGCAGCCCGGTTGCAATCACGAACAGGGAAATCGCGACATTTCTATAAATGGGTTTATCATCCATCCTTAAATCGAAGATTTTTCCGAGATTAGCAAGCAGCAGGGCTCCTGCGTACCACCAGACTGAAGCATTGATGAATACTGAGACAAGCGTAAGGATTCCTTGATACCATATTCCTTCTGCGGAATAAAGCTTCCATACTTCCATAGCTCCGTATGAAGTTGCTACAAGGATTGTAATCAGAGCAGCCGTATAGCTGATAAAAACCATTCTCTGTTCCAGAAAAGCGTCCCAAAGCCTTTCTTTTTCAAGAGCGACAAGGTCGTCCAGCCCAAAACCCCTATACAGCATGTAAAGCCCTACAGCTGCAAGAATTCCTATAATTGCACCTTCTGGATAGTGGGCAAGCAGGAATATTGCATAAATGAGAAAAGCAAGCCCTAAAGGTACAAAGAAAGTCTGTGAAATCTTTGGGTCGCTAAAGACATGTTTCAGGATATAATAGGTACTTTCCAGATTTTCACTCTGCATTACTACGATTCTTTTTACGGAGTCAATTTTCATGCGTGATTGGACAATAGGCACAAGCGTTTCGTCCTCTGCCCCATCCGAGACAAATATCGCTCTCTTCACATCATTCGTATTGAGAAATATTTCGAGCTGCTCGGCAATTTTCTGGTCTGAGATAACTCCAACGTTTTTGTCTCCTGCAAAAGAAACTATTTCAGCGTCGGCTCCTTTTGCCCGCAATTCATCAAGAATTTTGATCCCACCGAAAATCGTATTGGTATCAGAATCCTCCGGGTCTGCGATCCCAAGTGCGACAGCAGCGTGAACATTTGCCTCCCGTCCTATTATTGGGGTTTCGAGTTTTGCTTTTTCGCCTAGATCGTTATCTCTATCTATGCATATAACTAAGGTCTGCATATCTCCTCTATAACCTTCAATGGCTTACTCTATCGCAGAGAGCTGATTTTTCCTGAATACGATATCCTGATTCGGCTGCTACATCTTTCCTGCCGGAGTTTTACATAAACTCTTTTAATCAGTTAAGTTGCTTTACTTTTTACAAGCATACTATTTTAATTTATACTTTATAAGCTTGTAACGTAACAGTGTTTGTTTCAACAGTGGTTTTGACAGTGAGGAGTTTTACGGTATTTTAAAATAGAATTTACTCTTTACCTTTAAAGATAATTTTATAATTTGGAAATTCCATAAGTAAATATCTACAAAAATAGTCTCTCTTTTTGAGAGAAATTCATTATTTATATCAAAAATAAACAGGGGTTTATATGGCACAAACAATGGAAAATGAAAGTAAAGGAACCGAAGCTGAAAAAAAGAGTTCCAAAATACAGGAAAAAGTTGGAAAGCTTGGAAATGACATTGACACTCTTGCAAAGAAGACAGGGGATGAAGCCTCTAAACTTGCAAAGGGTATAAACACAGAAATAAAATCCCTATCAGAGGAAATAAAATCAATTGACGTAAAGAATGAGGTAAAGAGTATCACTGCTAGAGTTGACAAACTTGTTGATACAACAGGCGATAGTGCAAAAAAACTTGCCTCCGATATCAAGGCTGATGTAAAGAAACTCGTAGATAAGATCGAAATCCCGATCTCAAAGAAAAAATGAAAGCTATAAATTGACAGATAAGAAGATAGAAATCTTCCAGATTAGAAGGTAAATCTCTTCTCTACCTTCTCTTTTATTATCGGTTTTGCTTCTCAATGTACATTCATTGAATCATTTATGATTCCATATTTTCAATGTTTTTCGTTTCTGTATTTTATTTAAAGAGTTAACTTTATTATTCAGCACTGCATCTGTATAAATTAAATTGGAGAGAACAGAATGCAATCATACTCCGGAATTTCCAGAAGGCTTATAGCCTCGATAATCGATATTTTTGTAATTATTTTCCTTTTTATGTTTCTAGAGCTAATCACAGAAATCATGAATAAGACCCTTTTTTGTGTCCTGTTCTTCCTCTCGACGTGGGTTTATTTTGTCTTTCAGGAGAGTTCAACCCTAAAGTCAACAGTGGGCAAGCAAGCTATGAACATTATTGTTACTGACCTCAACGGAAACAGGATTTCCTTCATTCAGGCAACAAAGCGCTTTATTATGAAAATTCTCGCTGCAATTCCTTTATTTACAGGATTTTTGCTGATTCTTTTCACTTCAAAAAAGCAGGCTTTTCACGATATCATGGCAAAGACCGTGGTATTTGTTCAGGAGGACTGATTTATTACTTTTTACTTTTTCGTCTCACTTTCCTTTGTATCAGTTTTTTTACAACGAGTACGTTTTTTTATTATGATATCTTTATGATAAATGGGAAGTCATTTGCTGCCAGAGCAGTTAAGGGAAGTTTATTATGCCTATTTCTTTCAATCAGCACAATTTGATCCAGAACAATCCGGTAAGCTTTCAGAGATCTATATCAAATCATTCGCTTGATATCTCTTTTTCTCCAAAACCCGTGGAAGAAATAAAACTCTTTCTTGATATGGATGGAGTCCTTACGGATTTCACTGCCGCCTGCGAAAAGCTCGGTGGCAATATGATGTTCTTGTACAGCAACGATAGAGAACTCTTCTGGAAAAAGATCACATCTGCAGGAATCGAGTTCTGGTCTGAGATGTCCTGGATGCCCGGAGGGCAGGAGCTACATAGTTTCCTTAGAAGCTCGGGACTTTGCCCAACAATTCTTTCTGCGCTTCCCGGGCCTGAGAGGAAAAAAGCCTTATTCAATGCGAGAGAGGGAAAAATCAAATGGCTCAGGAAAGAACTCGGGTCATCTTACGCAGAGGCAGCAATTCTCTGTTACCGCCCGGAAAAAGCCTTACAATCAGGGATTTCAAGGGTTCTTATTGATGATAACTCCGAAAACATTCGCGAGTGGAAAGAAGCAGGAGGTATCGGAATTCTGCATAAGAACACCAGCCGGACAATTCGGTGTTTCAGCAAAGTGCTTGAAGTCGAGCAAAAGTTCTGATCTGCTAATTATACAGGAAATAATTTTATAGGGAAAAACAGAAAAATTAGGCTTCCTTATTGCAGGCTACGATAAGAGCCACAAAATTTTGCCTATAGTTTTTGATATGTTCCCCTTCCGCACCCTTTAACCACTTTTTTCCACCGTGAATTGTGTGATCTCCACAGATGAAGAAAATCGTTCCTTTTTCCGCATGCCTGTAAATCTCACCAAGGTTTTCATCCACGGATTTTGCAGCCTTTTCCAGTTCTTTCCAGCTTTCTGCCCTGTGAGAAAAACGGTCAAGGGTTCTGAGGTGAACTGCCAGGATGTCAGGATTTCCTTCAAGAGCACGTAGTGCGTAATTCGTTATATGGTGGTCATAATCCAGGATATCTTCGGAATCAGGAACTCCATAAAAATTTTTTATTCTCCCCCTGAAACTTTCCGCACCTTCTGACTCTATGACTGCGGATGCTTTCATGCCTGATCTGTAAGCCCATTCCATAATGCTTTTCAGTTTCGGATTTTCCGAGTCTTTTGTCCTTTCGGTATAAATGTCCGCAGTTGAGTAAATATTATGCTCTTCTGGCAGATATCCTGTAAATATTGAAGCAATCGCAGGGGATGTTATAGTTGCCGGGGATTTGCATCTAAAGAGGAGTCCTTTTTCGGCAATTTTATTCAAATTTTTCATTATCGGAGAAAAATAATTATAAAGGGAATAACCCAGACTATCTACGACAATAATTACTGCTCTTTTGCAGCCTCTTTCCTTAGCGTAGCTCTCTACTTCAGGAATTGGCCTGCCAGTAGGCGGAACCATAGGGATTTTCAGCAGTCTCGAGATCGTAGGGGCAATATCAATGGTGTTGCACTCTAAAATTTTCATATTCTCTCCAATATATATCTGGCAAGCCGGCTTATATGTGTTTCCTGTATTGCTTATACTCAGATATCTGTAGATAATTATACGGATCGGGTCTAAATATCCAAGGGCAGAATAAATGCCGGAAAATGAAGAGTTCTCTGAAGTACGATTTCCTGAAGAAGAAGGATTTTCAGAATTTCCATTACTTAGATAATCAACCTTGTTAACCAAATAGCCGGAGTCGACTTTTGTGGAGTTGAGGGTTTCTACATTCCATATTTTTGTACCCTCAGTGACCAGATAAGAGCCAGTATTTTGGGTCTGCTTTTTCTGAGGCGAGAACAGAGGGATCTTGGAAATCAGGTTTTAGGAAACATGTCTAAATTCTATATCAAAATAGCATAGAGTAGTGAAATTATTACACTTTATTAAAAGACAGTAACTCACTTTAACCGAGAAATTGTGTACAATTTTGGCAAGTGTTTTGGGTTTTTCAACAGGAATATATTCATGTGTACCATAATACTCTCGGGGATTGGTGTGGTTAATGTGATTAATGAGAGTCTGAAATTCTCGGAATTTATTCTTGAAGAAATTCTCAGTTTGTATCAAGAAATAAGGGCTCTTTCTGATGGCGAGATCCTTTCCTGCTCTTCAGACAGGCCCGAGGAATTGTTTCTGAAACTGGATACTTTAATTACCCAAAATTTAGAAAGTGATGTAGTTTCTATTCTCCTGGACAAAAAGGATCTGGAACCAATTTTCGCTCATATTAACCGATTCAGGAACTTATATACAGTGAGACTGGAAACCATGTACTCAAATGAAATCCTTGCAAGCCAATCACCCTGGAATGTGCTTGAAAATTATCCCTTTTACAAAAATTATCTTCGGCTAATCAGGACAGAATATGAAGGCTTCGGATTAAAAGCCGGAGACAGGATTTTTTTCCTCGGGAGCGGACCACTTCCCCTTACCCTTATTGTTTTCTTCAAATATCATGCGGTAAAAGGTACAGGGATAGAGCAAAACCCTGAAAGGACAAGGCTTTCAATAGAAACGCTTGACAAGCTCGGGCTTTCGAAAGACATCACTATTATTAACGGAAGCCATCTCTCCATGAATCCAATTGATTTCCTGGATCCTGATGCCGGGTCAAAGGCTCTCATAATAGCTGCCCAGGCTGAGCCTAAAAGAGAAATTCTCGATCATTTATTAAAAGTAATACCTCCAGGGTGCAGGATTTCTTATAGGATCTACGAGAAAGGCTTGATGAGGCTGGTAAACCGGGACTTTTTGCTTGATTTGCCCGAAGGTTACAGAGAATATAAGCGAATCAAACCCGAACCTCCTGCATACAATACAGTTGTATTTGTTGAGAAAAAAGAATAGTCACTCTGAAAATCTGGAGCATCACAGGAGCTTTTCCGTTACTCGTTATCGGTGCAGACATTTATTATAGGGCTTTGTAGAAATTCTATTCAAATCAACAGAAACGGATCAGATTCAATTATAAAAATCCAGTTCACGCCTTGTCAAAGGTATTTGAGATTCTTCCAGCTACAGGATTTCTACAGAGCCAAATATGCCCACAATTATAAGAACCAAAAGTATAGGAATGAACAGAGGATTTCTTTTTATCATATTTATTCCGCCTCGTATTTTTAAGTAGCTGGATGACATATGTTCTTCATGTAGTTCATACATAAGGATTTGTTTGCATTACTAAGCCTGTCGACAGTCTGTCTACTTACCGATATTCGATCTGTCAGTGTAACATGCAAATGTTTTATTCAGTATAGTCTCACCTCGCATATCAACACCATAAAATTAGGGATATATAGCTAAAATTAAACTATGTAGAATATATCCAATAAATATATAATAAACTTGTTTTATTTATAATTTTGAGGTATCAGATGATCGATTCAAAAAATGTTCCCCGATACGCACAATCTCTTATTTTCCGCAAAAGGGCATCATCTCTCAAAAAAGTAACCTCTTTCTCAATCGAGAACTGATACCCCAGACAGATCTTATACGGGCTGCAGGCATCTCTTCTCCTGCAGTTCACAAGATCAAAAAATAGCACGTCAACAAATCCGGCTGAGGCCACCGATTATCCAGCATCTTTTACGCTAGTGACCTCTAGCCATACTTCAGATATTTTACTTTCCTTTTATCTCAAGTTTCACATATCATACTTTATGGTAATGTTAATAAGTGCAAAGCTATTTAAATTTAAACAACGTGTATTCAAAGAGGAAAATGGTAGACACTTCTTTCTCATTGCTTCAAACAAATCCACAACTTTCAGTCCTGATTTTAATTCTGGTACTATGGGAGTTTTTCTGGAAGGGTATAGCTCTATGGAAGGCAGCACGAGAATCTCAGAGATACTGGTTTATCGCTATACTCATTTTAAATACGGCTGGTATTTTACCTATCCTTTATATTTTCTTATTTAAGAAAGGGAGAAAGGGAATATAAATCAAGAATGTCAAACCATACATTAAATCAAGAATATCAATCCACACATCTTTTAAATTTCCTTAATGTACTGCTATGCTTTACCCCCAACTTTTTTGCTTTTTCAAGGGGTTAATGCCAATATTTTCTGCTTAATCTCTTCTTTACTAAAGAAAACGTGTGGCTTAATAATGATAAACTTTCATTGTTCTATGTTAAAGACACTATACTCAAGATCTGGTATTGAAGGATTTCCTGGGTTCGAATCCTACGCTCGAACTAAACTTTGGGTTTATAGGTAACCTAAAAACTCAATGCTATTGTAGATAAAATCTATCTAAATTATATATTTAAATTCTCTGTTAGCTATAGTATTTTAAATCTAAAAGGAAGTAAATCAAATGAAAGGTGGAGACAGGGATATTATTGAGACAGAATCTGGTGTGGAAAAAAACATAATTAATAAGCAACAACCTCACTGGGAGAAGGTGTTTGAAAGTACATGTTCTAGGTTTGGAGACGAACCGAGTTATCCTGCTAGAAAATCAGCAGCTATTTTTGAGAAAGAAGGAAAGAATAAAATTCTCGAACTGGGATGTGGTCAGGGCAGAGATACTTGTTTTTTTGTCAGTAAAGGCTTTCATATATATTCTCTTGATTACACTGAAGGTGGACTAAAGACAGTAGAGGAAAAAGTCAGGAACATGGGGCTTTCAGATTCTATAGTTACTCTAAAGCATGATGTCAGAAATCCTCTCCCATTCGAAAATGAAACTTTTGACGCTTGTTATTCCCATATGCTCTACTGCATGGCACTGACGACATCTGAATTGGAATTCCTCACTAGTGAAATAAAAAGAGTGCTAAAGCCAGGAGGGCTTAATATTTACACAGCCAGGCATACTGGAGATGCACAATATAAGACTGGAATTCATAGAGGAGAAGATCTGTACGAGATTGCTGGCGGTTTTATAGTGCACTTCTTCAGTAGAGAAAAGGTTGAACACCTAGCAAAAGGGTACAAGGGGCTCGAAGTCGAAGAATTCGAAGAAGGAGAGCTTCCAAGGAAACTGTATCTGGTAATGATGCAAAAATAAGCGAAAATACAGCCTCAATAAGGACGAAGATACAGACTCGGGTTAAATCGATGCTTATTACACAAAAAACTAAATGAAGATAACAGTTGGCTTTAAACCTTTGCAGCAACATCACAGTTATCTTCACGTTTTCTCAAAATATTTCCTTACCCATACCTTATTTTTAGTCAATGCTATTTGTGATCCAGCACTAACACACATTGCAACTGCAAGAGCTTCTGATATTTCTTCCCTTCTTTCTGTGACTTCGCATGTACATGATCGTTGAGACGCGGGTCACAGGTAACAGATTAAAACGTATTGCCTACATTCTACCTCTAAAAATAATAATGATAATATCTTACCCAAAAGCTCTAATACCTACCAGCATTGCTCAATCCAATAATTGTCCTTTAATTAGATAAACAGTCTTACTTTTCCCCAAAGAAGATTTCCAAGTTAATATTTGAACTAAATAGCAGGATATATTTTGCTTATTTTAGCCTTTTGAAAATGATCTAGATAGATTTTTAACAAGCCAAATGCTTAAATATATAAAAATTCCCTAATTATTATCGTACAAGTTTTTTCCCGGGCTCTTCTTTAGTTTATCAGGGTTACATTGAAAGCGTTGTACAATTAGAATGATACCAAACGCTGAAATGATAAATTTTTGATTATCACGGGGTTATGAAGTCGCGTACTAGAGAGTGTTGCAGAAGACGATTTGTTTAACTATAAATGGATCGATAGCAGGCTAAATAAACAAAAAAGAGTCCTGTTTTTGCAGATTTATGCAGTTGGCAATTATAATTCTTGAATGAACCTTGGAGGGGGAAGAAGGCGAAGAAAGCTCCAATTGCGTTAATGGCGGTGGGAGACATACACTGCAGGCTCATGATCAGTCTGATCATTCTATTTTCGCCGTACGAAACAATCTGGAGGCATAGCATGCTCCAAAGATCGAAAAGATCTGAAGCTGCTCTTTAAGTTTCTGGAACTGGAGGTTTCGCAATGCTTCGAATCGTGGTCGACCTAAACCGATGTGAGAGCTACGCTCAGTGCGTGTTTGCCGCACCGACAGTGTTCTGGATGAAGGATGAAGAGTCTCTAGAATATGATTATGCGCCAGATGATTCACTACGAGTGCAGGTAGAGAGGGCTGCTGCAGCTTGCCCGGTACAGGCGATTACTATTTGCTGGCTGGATAAGCAATTGGGGCAGCAGGGAGAAAATCACGATGAGCAGCAGTGATGCCGAGAAGATGGTCTCCTCTATACAAAGAATAGTCATCGTCGGTGCCTCGCTGGCTGGCTTGAGTGCTGCAGAGGCAATACGTTCCGAGGGATTTTCAGGAACATTAACTGTGATCGGCGATGAACCGTACGTTCCCTATGATCGCCCTCCTCTGTCTAAAACTGTCCTCACAGGCTGGCTACCGGTAGACCATACAACCCTGCCACAGAGGGCTGATCTCCATGCCGAGTGGTTGCTTGGTGTGCCCGCCATAGGGCTTGATCTGAGAAACCATAAAGTCGAGCTTGCCGACGGAAGGCGGTTTAGTTTTGACCGTCTGTTGATCGCCACCGGGACTCGCGCTCGACCGTGGCCAGATTCGGCACAGGCTTCCCTTGATGGAGTATACCTGCTGCGCACCCGCGATGATGCTGCCCAGCTACGAGCTCGGTTAGCCGATAGACCAAAGCGGGTGCTTGTGATTGGCGGCGGTTTCACCGGCTCCGAGGTTGCTTCAGTCTGCAGAGAGCTGGATCTGGTTGTCACGGTCACAGAACGCAGCGCTACACCTCTCATCGGCGCTATCGGTTCGGCCGTGGGTACGCTTGCTGGGCAGCTCCAGCGCGCTTATGGAGTCGACCTGCGCTGCAACGTCACGGTTATGGCGCTGGAGGGAGATGAGAACGGGAGGCTGCGCCGTGCCTACCTCTCAGATGGCGATATACTCGACATCGATGTGGCTGTGGTCGCTCTTGGAGCAGTACGAAATGTCGAATGGTTGCGTGATTCTGGGCTGGTATTTGACTCTCGTGGGATAGTTCGTGATGCCGCTTGTCGTGCTTTCGATACCAATGGAATGGTTACAGACAATATTTTTGTCGCCGGAGACGTAGCCCGCTGGCCTCACCCGCTTTATGAGGGGGAACTTCTGGCAGTCGAGCACTGGGGGAACGCTGTTGAGCAGGCTAGGACGGCAGCACACAACATGGTATGTAATCCGGCAGATCGCTGGGCATACAAAACTCTGCCTGCCTTCTGGTCCCGTCAGTTTGGCGTCAACCTGAAGACAGTCGGCCTTCCAAGCTTTGCCGATGAGGTTGTGTTCACACAGGGCTCGATCGCAGAACGCAGGTTAGTTGCGGTTTATGGCTACAAGGGTAGAATTGTCGCAGCGCTCACCGTAAATATGGCCCGCTGGCTGCCTGCTTACAAAGCAATGATCGAAGCCCGTGCACCGTTTCCGCCTGTAATTCATGGTCTTTATGGGCCAGCCGAGCATGGGCCAGTTCCTGCTGGATTTCCGCCTCGCACCCATAGCCCTACACAGGCCGGTTCTGGCCCGAGTACACATCGTCCTAAGGAATCGTCTACAAGCACCAGAGTGAAGGATCCACATGTGCCGCCAGGATTTCAGCCTAAATGACAGGAGGCAGATTATGATACAACAATCCTTGTATGAGCAAGTTCTTGACTACGCCAACCGTGCCAACCCCTATCCGCTCTATGCCCAGCTACGCCAGACACCAATCACACGACAGACAGATGGTAGCTACGTTGTCAGCACCTACCGGGAGATCGTCTCACTACTCCATGATCCTCGGATCGGTTCGGATTTCCGCAAGCGTTCAGTGCGCGAGCGTAATCCCGCAGGCAGTCAGATCAATCAGGAGCCTGTTTCTGAAAATCAAGTACCGGAAGCAGGGGCGGAAGTATCCTCACCCAACCAAGGTTCAGAAACGGAAGTAGTTCCAAGCTTCATCGGTCTAGATCCGCCTGAGCACGATCGACTGCGCCGGCAGGCTACATGGCCTTTTGGCCCTCCGCACACGCCGGGAAGAGTGGCTGAGATGGAACCCCAGCTGATCCGTCTTGCAAATCAGCAGATAGATACTATGAAAGGCAAGGCGTCGATTGACATCGTTGAGGACTTCGCCTATCCAATCCCGGTGACGATGATCAGTGAGCTGCTTGGGGTACCATACGAGGATCAGCCACACCTTCATGCTTTATCAGAAGCTATTATCGAAGGAATTGACCTGGATCCTCAGGAAAGCCCGGAGGAACGGAAGCGGCGACAAGAACAGTCTGGTCAGACCTTTAAGGAACTCGAAAAATATATGGAGACATTGATCGAGCGCCATCGAAAGAAGCCTGGTTCCGACCTGCTTTCTGGACTAATTACAGACTACGGTCCCGATGGGCCGATGTCCCAGGCAGACATTGTGAGCACTGCAAGCTTGTTGCTTATTGCAGGCCATGAGACCACAGTAAATCTGATCACCAACGGGATGCTCACACTTTTGAGGCACCCTGATGTCCTTGAGCGGTTGCAGCACGGACCAAATCTGGTTATTCGCCTGGTCGAGGAGTTGCTACGTTACGAGCCTCCCGTCCAAATTCTGCCAAACCGCGTGGCTCTCGCCGATATTAATATTGCAGGTACTACAATTTTGAAAGGCTCGCCTGTGATCCTGCTGCTTGCTTCTGGAAACCGTGATTCTGCCCGCTTTCCCGACCCCGATAAATTTGACCCTGATCGGAGGGATAATATGCACCTTGGATTTGGCAGCGGCATCCATTATTGTTACGGTGCCCCACTTGCAAGGTTGGAAACGCAGATCGCACTAACAGAACTTGTAAGACGTCTCGAAAACCCTAGGCTTATGAATGATCCGCCCACATATCGGCAAAGTGCCACTCTACGCGGACCACGACATCTCTTTGTTGAGATCGACGGCGTGAGGGACTGAGAGTTCCAGTCACGAGTTAACCGAACACAACAGATCTGTAGCATTCTAAGTTTCCGTAGAGCCAAGGAGTCTAGACTATATTCTGTTTTCTGTTCAAGCCGGACAGTGCATGATTTATAAAAACTACTCTCTTAGTCTAAAACTTTCAGTCTAAGATTTTGTTTTATGAAATGCAGCTATAAAATTAAAATTCACATTATCCTTATACGAGTTACAAAAGAGCAAAAAACCCGCAATTTTTACAGATTTAAAAGGTAAAGATTTAAAAGGAGTTCTTCTAAGAGCCTTTTTGCTCGAAGTGATCTTTACTGTTGGAGGGCTGTCTTCTGATTAACGTTATAATTTGTTAACCAAACACTATTGCCACCACTTTACGATATTTTCCAATTCTATACAGGCTGAAACCAGGCTGAGACAATTTTAAAACTTAGTGTTGATGATAGTCAAAATATATCCAATCTGACTGAGCTAATACTTTGTTCTTAATCCATATTATTAAATTGAATTTTAAACTGTAATCACCCTGGGCCATATGTAATTCGTCGTATGGCAAAAATAGGGTAACGTCTCTAAAGCTTGTGCTCGCGTACATTGGGGTAAACTCACGGCCTGTGGAAACTTCACCACTAACTGTGCAGTATTTCTGGTTAAAATCCCTTAATGGTTCACCAGATCCATAGTGGAAATATGCAGCAATTTCACAACTTTTGTCCTTAAGATTGTATGTATTAAACCCAATATGGATTCTCATTCCAAGTAAATCTTCCCAAACATTGTGCTCAACCCAAACTTGTTCAATTGCCGCAAACGTTTGCTGGTAGTAACCTATGTTTCCACTTATAGTTCCAACATCATCCTGTATCATATAATCAAGATCTCTGAAAGCCTGCATAATTGAGCTCCTTTTAGATTTTACATTTCTGCTCAAAAAATGAATTTACTCAGAAGATAAAACCTCATTATTATTAATATAATTATATAATAATTAAACAATATTGAAACATATTTCCTTAATATATATCCTAAAAAAAGATCGCAAAATCGGCTGATATCTTTATATTCCTATAATTTAGGAACTTTAACTCTAACTTTTATCCTATGAGGTGAAAATACCCCTTCCTCAAAACTCTAAGCTTTGCGAAGAATTTAGGGAGAGAGGTATTTGACCCGCTTATTCATCCAGAAGAACAACAGGTTTGATCAGATCTCTTGGTTTTTCTTTCATGACCATGAGAGCCTCTTCAATTTTGTCGAATCCTTCGAATATGTGGGTGGCCATTTTTTCGGGTTTTATTCTTCCGTAGGTACATAGGTCTGCCATTCTTTCCATTCTCAGACGACCTCCGGTTGTCAGGCCACCACGTATGTCTTTGTGAGACATACCCATCCCCCATTCAATACGTGGAATGGGAAGTATGTCTCCAGTTCCGTAGTAGCTGACGTTTGATACCGTGCCTCCAGGTTTTGCAATTTTTACTGCATCTGAAATTGTGTTTTCATTTCCTCCTGCTATGATTACAGAATCAACACCTTTTCCATTAGTCTTTTCAAGAATCTGTTCAACAAGTCCACCTTTTCGGTAATCAATAACTTCAGATGCTCCGTATTCCAGAGCAAGATCAACAGAGGCTTTCCGACTTCCTACTGCAAAGAGCCTACCAGCACCAAGAATAGATGCACCTGCCACTGCCATCAGACCAACAGGACCAATTCCTATGACTGCAACTGTGGAGCCCGTTTTAATTTTTGCCATTTCTGCACCCTGTATTCCAGTAGTTGCCATATCTGATAGCATGACAGCTTGTTCACGGGGCATTCCTTTTGGAAGATGAGCTAAATTCATGTCTGCATCATTTACATGGAAAAATTCTGCAAAGACTCCATTTTTGGAGTTTGAAAATTTCCATCCACCAAGCATTCCATTTGAGTGCATAGGTACTCCATCCTGTGCCGCCATGGATCGCCAGTCAGGTGTAATTGCAGGGACAATTACTTTATCGCCTGGTTTAAAGTCTTTGACCTCTGATCCGATTTCATCTATGACACCTACAGCTTCGTGTCCCAAAATTAAGTTTTTACGGTCTCCAAGCGCACCTTCCCAGACAGTATGAACATCTGATGTACACGGCGCGACCGCAAGAGGCCTCACGATTGCATCATATGGTCCTGCTGAAGGTCTTTCAGCATCAATCCAGCCCACTTCCCCAATTCCAAGCATTGCAAATCCTTTCATCTTATTACCCCAACATTTCTAAAATAATTATTTTTTCAATGCTTTTTATAGTAACCCGCATATTAATCTGCTGTAGTGGTATTTATAATTACTAAGGATGGAAACTTGAATTTTTACTTTTAATTCAGCCAAAATATATTTTTCCTGCCGGCGGTCTGCTGAAATCTTTCTCGAATCTTTTTGTAAAAACAGAGAACTGAGAATCTTTGAAGCTCTCTTCAGCCTGAGAAGTAATACTTTGCAGAGCTTGTTAGTTTTTTATCGATTTCATTCTGCGACTGTTTTAGAGTCATCAATAAGATTTCTTCCTGTAGTGATCATTCCCGAATTATAGTAGTAGGTTTTTCAGGCGACGTATATTTTTAGAAGCTTCAGAAGTGTTGTCACCTAATCTAATAAAACGTGACTCCATTAATATAGTCAAATTTATATATTTCAAACGCAATACTAAGTATTGAAAATAAAGAGACGTATAATCATCTGTTGTTAAAAACCAACTTGCGTTTTTAACTAAAGAGTCTTATACAATCTTATTTTTTCAGCAATAACTAACAACCAAAATCAGGGTGAAACAAAATGGCTTTTAATGACAGAGGAAGGTCCTTCAGGGGAAGAGACAGCAGCCGTGGAGGCTTTGGCGCTCCTAGGGAAATGTACAAGGCAAGATGTTCGGATTGCGGTGTTGAAACCGAAGTACCTTTCAAACCTGACCCGGACAGACCTGTTTACTGCAGAGAATGTCTTCCTAAGCACAGAAAACCCAGAGAAGATAGATACTAAGTGTTATTTGTTTATCTGAGTTACATCAACACTTATTTCTTTTCCACTTTTTAAAAATCAATCTAATTCGGGGTACATCTTTTTCTTAACCCGTTACCTTTTACATTTAAAAGGAGCCCTTCGCAGGGCCTTTTTTGCTGAAAGTGATCTTTCCCTTTGGGGATGGATTTTTCTGATTCAAGCAATATTTTTCAAGCGATACTTTTCAAGCGAATTCTTGATCAAGGGAAAACATCAGGAATTGGACTACAGAATAAAAACAAAAAAATCTTCTGCATGGTCAAGTCAGTTTAAATATATTTTCCCTGCCGGCAATCTGCTTAAATCTTCCCCGAATACATTTATTAAAAACAAAAATCAAACATCCTTTTTTCCGTGCTCAGATAGATAGTTCTTAACTGCACGTTTTGAGCTATACCATGTTTTCCCTATTTTTACTGCATCTAGAAACCCCTGTCTAGCTCGTAGGCTGAGATATTCTTGAGAATAAGGAGTTTCGATGGCAAGCTCTTTTAGAGGCAGCAGTTCGTCATTTCCTCCTGAAATGGAGAGATATAGGGTCAGGTTTTCATCCACGGCTTTTGCAATGAAATTGGCAAATGGTCCCAAGTTTCCAGAATCTGCGGCTCTAAGGGATTTGTAATATTTTCCTCTATCCTCTTTTTTGAGTACGACAGGAGGATAATATCTTGCCATCAAATACAGATTTGTGAGAAGCCGGGCCACTCGGCCGTTTCCGTCACTGAAGGGATGAATTTCAACAAACCTGTGATGCAGGAAAGAAGCTGTTTCAATTGGATGTTTTTTGCTTTCAGCTACCTTTTCAATAAGTTCATCCATCAGTTTAACTATCTTCGACCAATCAGGTGGAGTCTTTACAGCACCTGCTATTCTAACGTTTCTTGTGCGGTACTTTCCGGCATCCTCTAGTATGCTTCTAGTTACAATTTCATGGATTTCCTGAATTGTAACATGATCTATTGCATGTTTTTTCTTTGCCAGTTCTTCCATCCGGTCAAAAGCTTTTGCGTTGTTGCTTGCTTCAAGATGTTCTCTAAGCGATTTTCCGCCAATAGTCAGCCCTTCCTCCAGAATAAGTTTTGTTTCCTGGAGCGTCAGTGTATTTCCCTCTATTGCATTGGAGTGATAGGTATGAACCAGCCTCATTTCTTCATGTAGCCTTGATAAAGCATCTGCAGGGATGGGCCGCATGAAGTTTAGCTGTTTCATTTTTTCATTTATTCGTGCAAGAAGTTCTTCTTGAATCAGGGATGTATCGGTATGTGTCATAATTTAATATCTCCGATATATATCCTCTGATATATATCGGTATCGGCAATTTTCATAGTTATCCGATATAGATATTTTTTATTTATTTCACTTCAGTTAAAGTATATTTTTCCTGCTGACTGTCTACTGGAATCTTCCCCGAATACGTTTTATAAGAATAGATAAATTGAAAACTACTATTGAAAACTACTTTTTGTGGATTTGTAAAGAGTACTTTGCAGGGCCTTTTTTCATCAAACTGATCTTTTCCTTTGGAGGGCTGCTTTCAAATTAGAGCGAAAGTTTTTAAGTAATCCTGCTTTCAGAAACTATTAATAAAATATCTGGTTATTTCTCTGGGAACTACGTCTAAAAATCATCTCTCATTTGAAAGAGTATGCTCCTTTTTGTATAGATGCATTTATATAATTTGACCATGTAATGTAGTTGCTGAAAATAAAGAGACGTATAATCTGTTATTAAAAACCAATTTTTGTTTTTTAATGTAAGGGTCTATACAATCTTGTTTTTAAACTAACGATTATCCGCTAAAGCGGAGGTGAAACGAAAATGGCTTTTAATAACAGAAATTTCAGGGGAAATTCCGGAGGTTTCCGCGGTAACAGCGGACCAAGGGAAATGACAAAAGTGACCTGTTCTGACTGCGGTGTTGAAACCGAAGTACCATTCAAACCTACTGAAGGCAGGCCAGTATACTGCAGGGAATGTCTTCCAAATCACAGGAAGTTCTAAAGATAATCTACATCAGATGTTAATTTTGCAATTAAGCTTCATTAACGCCTGATTCATCTTTTCTTTTTGTTTTTTTTGGTTTATTCTCTTTGTTTTCTTTACTTATTTCCACTAGTGAAGCAAGAAAAAGAAGGAACAAAACAGCATCGAGAATAATAATTGGTGCTAATTATTTAATTTTCAACTTATCAGTTTTTAACTCAACTTATATAGAAATCAATCAAAGATTATCGAGGAGGAATTAACCTGGCTAATTACAGAAGCACTATTAGAAAAAAGAGATTTGGATCCGCAAAATCAGTAAACTCAGGAGATACACCTGAAGTATCCAGGGTACGAACCCCTCGCAAGGACAGAAACGAAGTCCTGGCAAAGGTTGCGAGTTTACTTGGTTCGAAAAGAGTAACACTTCAGTGTATGGACGGAGTTGTACGAATGGGTAGGATCCCGGGTTCTAAACATAAAAAAATGTGGATTCGTGAAGGCGATATTGTTATCGCTAACCCATGGGAAATTCAGGATTCCAAAGCCGATATTGCCTGGAAATATACAAGGCCACAGGTCGAATGGCTTGAACGGAAAGGCTACATTAAGTACTGATTTGAATTATCGAATAAAGATGCCTAGTATAGATAGGTAACTGAAATAAAGGTGTCTGCAAAAGACGCCTTAAATCCATATCTTGGTCACTTTTATCTGTCTCATAAGCCCTGGACATAAGGTATTTTCTCATTTGAGGAAGCGTGACCTCATTTTTATAGATACATTTATATGTTATAATCCTCTTGTACATACGTTGATAAATAAAGATCCGTATAATCATCTGTTGTTAAAAACCAATTTTTGATTTTAAACAAAGAGTTCTATACAATCTTATTTTAAACAATTAGCAAAAACTAAAACAAAGGTGAAACAAAAATGGCTTTTAACGACAGAAATATGTTCAGAGGAAATTCTAATTTCGGCGCTCCCAGAGAAATGCACAAGACAACCTGTTCTGATTGCGGTGCTGAAACCGAAGTGCCTTTCAAACCTGATCCAGAAAGACCAGTTTACTGTAGAGAATGTCTTCCTAACCACAGGACGCCAAGGGAAAACCGTAGATACTAAGCCCGAATTTCGCTTCGGGAACACGATATTCGTCTCGGTCGAGTTGCGGCTCGACGATACGTGGTCCGTTTCGCTTCTCTCAAGCGGACTTACGTTTTTGCTTTTTTTGAATATTTTATTATTAAAAACTAGTTTTTTTATCCCCATAGATATTACAGATTTATAAGGAGCCCTCCGCAGGGCCTTATGATAAAAGTGATCTTTCCCTTTTGGGGACTGTTTTTCTGATTGAAAGTGACTAATTTCAAGTCAATTATGGATCATGTAACGATGTAGTAGTAAAACTGGTTTTGGATAACTCAATTAGAAAACAAGGCATTTATATATCAGCTTCAATAAATAATGCTATATAAATTGTCAATTTACATCTGGAAAGAAATGGACAATTATATATGGAAATTGGGGTACATAAATGATAGAAATTACAAACAGAGCTGCTGCAGAGCTTAAATCATTATTCGAGAAAGAAGGGATCGAGCAACCAGCGATACGGATCTATATAACTGAGTCAAGTGCAGATGTTCACTATGGATTAGCACTTGCTGATGATATAAATGAATTTGATGTAATCAAGGAGAATAATGGTATCAAGATCGTCATGGCACCGAAAGTGGCGGTTGGTTTTCCTGACGGTAGCATTGATTTCAAAGCTGACAGTGCAGGTAAAACTTTCATAATACAAAACGCATTCACTGGCAACTGTGACAACTGCGAAGAATGTTACATATGCGATGCAGAGTAAAGTTTTGAACAAACTCAATAATTGATTTTAGGATAAGTTCTAAATATACTTTTCCTGCTGGCGGTTTACTTAAACCTTCCCCGAACAGGTTTGTAGAAATCAGGGAAATTAAAGGCTACAATTTTTGCAGATTTAAAAGGAACTCTTTGCAGGGTCTTTTTGAAAAAAGTGATCTTTTCCTTCGGAGGGCTTTGTCTGATTGCCGTGAAAAACTGTTAACCTATTATGTCCTCTAAATAAATCAGAAAGCAAACCCTTTTACCCATAGTAATTTAAGTAAAAAGCCTATAACTGATATTTATGCGGTTCAAAATTATCCTTGAGGAAGATGAAGAAGTTGGGGGATTTATTGCCAGTTGTCCGGCCTTAACAGGTTGTTTTTCGCAGGGAGATACGGTAGAAGAAGCTATTGAAAATATTAAAGAAGCAATCCAGGCTTGTTTGGAATCCCTGGCAGAAGACGAACTGCAGGAATGTATTGGGAAATCTTCCTGCAGAGTCGTTGATGTGGTTGCTTAATGTCTGGACTTCCTGTAATTTCCGGAATGCAGGCGATTAAGGCCTTTTCTAAAGCTGGCTGGCTCCCTCACCAGCAGGTAGGAAGTCATGTTGTCCTGAGAAAAGAAGGCTCAAAAGTTACGCTGACTGTTCCGAAGCACAAAGAACTGAAACCAGGCCTCTTAAGAAGTTTGATAAAAGCTTCAGGACTGACAGTGGAAGAATTTGAAGCTCTTTTGAAGTAAAATCTTTGTGAGTTCAGCCACTTTTTCGTGTGTATCCTGAAGTCAGGAGATATATCCGAAAACGGACTCTTAAATACAAAATGGCAATATTTTCCCGCTTTAATTCAGTTTTAATAAATTTCGGGAAGTCTGCTGAAATCTTGCCCGAGTACATCTGTTACGAAAAGATAAAAAACTTGAGTTTATTACTTTGCTTTTCTTGCTAGAAAAGTAGAGCTGTCTCCGCGATGAAATCTAAACTCGCCTTCCAGTATGTCTTTTTCTTTTATCCTGACCCAGCCACTACCAAAGACATGGTCGCACTCATCATTTCCTTCCCAGGTGAATTCAAACCTTTTGCCACCAGCATAATCAACGATCCTTCCGTCTATATCACCAGAAACTAAATCAAATTGAAAATGTCCCATATTGTCTGGCTCTATCACAATATAAGCCTGAACTTCCATATTGAAATAGTCTTCATCCCATAATTCCATCTCATAAATGTACCATGGCCCTGTGAAGTCCATACTCTTGATTCTCTTTTCTTGAATAAAAACACCGCTATATAATATATGAATTTGAAACCCTAGGAGACTATTAATTCAGTAAAATTGCATATTTATAAGGAGCCCTCCACATGGCCTTTTTAATAAAATGATCTTTTCCTTTGGAAAGGCTATTTTATCACATTTCATTCAGTATTCGTTTGATATCCGGTTTTGCTTCGGGAATACCTTCTTTAACAAATAACCAGACTACTTCCAGGTTCACTCCAAAGTAAGCATGAATCAATTTGTCCCGTATCCCTGCCAGATTTTTCCACGGAACGGAAGGGTATTTTTCACGTATTTCAAATGGGACATTCTTTGTTGCTTCGCCAATGATCTCCAGAGCCCTAACGACTGCAAACTGGGTTTTACGATCTTCGGTAAACTCTTCAAATGTCCAGCCGT
Source organism: Methanosarcina sp. UBA411 (assembly GCF_002495725.1). Lineage (NCBI taxonomy): Archaea > Methanobacteriati > Methanobacteriota > Methanomicrobia > Methanosarcinales > Methanosarcinaceae > Methanosarcina > Methanosarcina sp. UBA411. The sequence continues at coordinate 128,506 of NZ_DAGK01000012.1, read as the reverse complement.
TGATAAATTCTTCTGCGCTTCCATTGCATCATAAATATCCTGGATACAGTCTTTTACTTCACGAGTTTTTAATCCCTCTTCAGACAGTCTCAACTTCACTCAGGATGTGTTTGCCTATGTTCGGCTTCAAGGCATCTTTCATAACAAGGTCTACCTTAACGCCCAGAACATCCGAAAGGTAATTTTCAAGGTTGACAAATTTAAAAATAGTAGGGGTCTTGCTGAACTCGACGAGTATGTCAAGATCGCTTCCGGATCTCTGCTCTCCCCTTATGTAAGACCCAAAAATCCCCAGGTAGCTGACATGGTACTTTTCTTTAAGCTCAGGGAGCATTTCATGGAGTTTTCGAATATAAGTGTCAGCTTCTTTTCGGTTTTCCGACATTATTTCAGGCTCTATTTGGTTCATTTTTGAGATAACATAGTATTTTGCAGTTGTAGTATTTATAATTACTAAAGAAGGAGAGTAAAATCTTCTTCACGCTTAATTCAGTTTTAATATTTCTCCAGCGGGCTACTAAAATCTTCTCCTAAAACTGTTGTAAAATTGAAACGAAGTTGAAAAAACGTTTTTTATGTTTAAAGAGATCAGAGTTAGAAGGAACCCTTTAAAAGCTTAAAAAGTTATATTTTAGCTCTTAGAGAAGTAATTCAGGGATTTTCATCTAATTTTGCTTCTTTTACAAAATCCTTTACTATAGTTTCTCCTCCATCAAAGCTCATATTCTGGATTTCACAATAGAGACAAGCAGAGGCACAGGAATCGTCATTAATCCTTTTAGTATGTAAGGTTTATATGAGTCAAGTTTACTGGGTCTTGTTAGACGTTTGTAAGATTCGGGTTGCGTCTTCAGATTTAGATCTTTCCTCACAGTTTTCCTATCGTGATCTATTTGTCTGGCGATTTCACTGATACAGAAGCCTTTTGAATGCAACACTTGTATCAATAACCATTCTTCCTTTTTCAGCATTATTTATGATCCTCAATCTTTTCTCGAGGATTGGAAATTGGGGAATTTAAATCTGGCTAAAATGAGGAGTTATTCACCGGCATTGACACCTTTTTCTAATCCTGTATTTTTACTTATGTTCTCTAACTCTTTATACAAAAGAATACCCAGTGTATCTTCGGGACTGAGGTTTAATTCTTCAGATATTTTGGTAAGTATTTGAGCGTTTTTTTTCGATAAAAATACAGGTTCTACCTCTGTTTTACCCCAGTGTAAAAGTACAACTTTCTCTATAGTCATTTTTTTTATTTGTTTAACACAAAATTCAATCCCGTGACTTCGGCTGCTGAATATTTTTTCGTCACATAATTTATCAAGCCATTGTGCAAGATCATTATCCATCGAAATAGTAAATCGTTCTTTCATTACTAAATCATACTGTTGCCTCTAATATAAACAATTCTATGATTTTAAGCCCAATACAAAACTATTTAGGTGAATAATTCATCATATAGTATGAATTATTCACCAAATACGACGAACTAAATTATAATAAATATCAATATGGTTTAGATTTTCCGATCTAAAAAGAATCATCAATCTAAAAAGAATCATAATAGAAAATTAACCTCAATTGATTTCCAAAATATTTTTTTTCGTTTTATGGAGTAATTGCTATATAGTGTAGTAAAAACTTCACTACATTATATATACATTTTTAAAGAACTATATATCGAGTTAATAAACGGAGATTATAAATGGCCAAAGTCGTAAAGAAAAAAGAACAAATTAATGCCACAGTATCTCCGTGGATCAAAAAACAGTGCCTGGAACTAGCTAAAACTCCCGAATTTTCTAGCGTTTCCGATGTAGTATCTCTAGCATTATCTGAATTTTTTGGAAAATACGAGTATATAAAAATTAAGGAATTAAAGGAACATGAGACTCGAATTCCTGATTTGCTTGAAGTCCTAATGAAAACTAAAGAAGGTCAAGAATGGCTTAAATCTGTTTACGAGATCAAAACTAAAAAAATCAATCATTCAAGAGAAAAAAATTGTCTTTTAGAACAAAATATTGAAGGTCTTATAGGATTCAGAGTAAAAGAAAACTTTGTACTAATATTCATAGATGGAGATCTAGAAGGCGTCACAGGTTACGATAAAGAAGATTTTCTTTCCGGTAAAGTTAAGTGGGTAGAAATAATTACACCCGAAGATCGTTTATTAGCTTGTGAAAACTTAAAAAAAGCTATGTATGAGTCAGATATCTCTACCGAAATAGAGTACAGAATATTAAGAAAGGACGGGGAAACAAGATGGGTTCTGCAAATTCTCCAGAAACTTCCAGCAGGCTCCAGATCACAAGGATGTGTACAAGGTTTAATTCGCGATATTACAAAAAGAAAAGCTGCAGATTTTACTCTTAAAAAAACGTATGAAGCTCGTATAAAAGAAATCTACCACAGGATAAAAAATAACTTGCAAGTAATCTCGTCTCTTCTCAGCCTCGAAGCTGACAGATCTACTGATGCAAAAATGCTTGAAGCATTTCGGGAAAGCCAGAATCGGGTTACTTCCATGGCTCTGATTCATGAAGAACTCTACAAAGGAGACGAAGTAAATAATCTTGACTTTACAGATTATCTCCGAAAACTCACGAATAATCTTTTTCATTCATACAGATTAAGAAATGAGGAAATCAGCCTGAAGCTTGAACTTGAAAAGATATACTTGGACATGAATACCGCAATCCCACTCGGAATTATTGTCAATGAACTGATCTCAAATGCTCTGAAGTATGCTTTTCCAGCCCAAAAAGGCGGAAAAATCCATGTAAGTCTTCATACAACAGAAAAATGTGAAAAAAGATATAAAAGTGTCAGAAACTCAGGAACAGAACAAAACTGTATAAATAAAAAAAAATTTCAGTTTATTTTGATAGTATCCGATAATGGTAATGGATTTCCGGAGGAGATCGATCATCAGAATACGAATTCTCTCGGTCTCCAGATTGTGAACATTCTTGTTGAACAAATAGAAGGTTACATTGAACTTAAAAGGAATAATGGGACTGAATTCAGCATTTACTTTAACAAATTGGTATAGAGATCTTTTTATTTACTTTAGCTAATTATACCTTAAATAGTTTATATACGGAAGATTTAAGATATTTTATAACTCAAAAATAAGTAAGGGAACTTATCTATTCACAATGAATCCATCTTCTGTGGGGGCGCAGAGTATTGGATGAAGTTTTCCCCGAATACGGTTATTAAGAAAAGAGAATTGAAAAACCGCGATTTTTGCAGATTTAAAGGAGTTTAAAAGGAGCCCTCCGCAGGGCCTTTTTGCTCAAAGTGATCTTTCCCTTTTGGGGACGGTTTTTATGATCATTTACATCTCGTCCAGTATTTGTTTGAGATCCGGTTTTGCTTCGGGAATACCTTCTTTAACTGATAACCAGACTACTTTCAGGTTCACTCCGAAGTAAGCATGAACCAATTTGTCCCGTATCCCTGCCAGATCCTTCCACGGAACGGAAGGATATTTTTCACGTATTTCAAATGGGACATTCTTTGTTGCTTCACCAATGATCTACAGAGCCCTAACGACTGCAAACTGGGTTTTACGATCTTCGGTAAACTCTTCAAATGTCCAGCCGTTGATAAATTCTTCTGCGGCTTCCATTGCGTCATAGATATCCTGGATACAGTCTTTTACTTCACGAATTTTTAATCCCTCTTCAGACAGCCTCAACTTCACTCAGGATGTGTTTGCCTATGTTCGGCTTCAAGGCATCTTTCATAACAAGGTCTACCTTAATACCCAGAACATCCGAAAGGTAATTTTCGAGATTGACAAATTTAAAAATAGTAGGGGTCTTGCTGAACTCAACGAGTATGTCAAGATCACTTTCTGATTTTTGCTCTCTCCTTATGTAAGACCCAAAAATCCCCAGGTAGCTGACATGGTACTTTTCTTTAAGCTCAGGGAACATTTCATGGAGTTTCCGAATGTAAATGTCAGCTTCTTTTTGGTTTTCCGGCATTTTTTCAGGCTCTATTTGGTTTCTTTTTGAGATATCATAGTATTTTGCGGTTGTAGTATTTATAATTACTAAAGGAGGAGGGTTAAATCTTCTTCATATTCAATTCAGTTGAAATATATTTCTCTCGCCGGCTGTTTGCTGGAATCTTCCCCGAGTACGGTTGTTAAGATAAGTGAAGAAAAGCGAAATTGAAGAACCCATGATTTTTGCAGCTTTATAAAGAGCACTTTGCAGAGCTTCTTTAGATTAAGCGATTCTTTTCCTGTGAGGGAGGTTTTTTATGATTCAAGTGGAATTTTTCAGGTGTTATATTTATTGAATAAACCAAATGTCAAATCTTTTCACCCATACAAATTTAAGTAAAAACCTCATAATCGGTTTTATGCGGTTCAAAATTATCCTTGAAGAAGACGAAGAAGTAGGGGGATTTATTGCCAGCTGCTCCGGTTTACCGGGCTGTTTTTCACAGGGAGATACTGTAGAAGAAGCTATTGAGAATATTAAAGAAGCGATTCAGGTTTGTCTGGAATCTCTCGCAGAAGATGAACTGCATAACCCTTTTTGAAATAAGCTTCCTGTTAGAAAAAGCTGAGTTTTCGAATTACATTTAAATATACATGAAGACAGATTGAAATGAAAGTACGTGAGGTCATAAAACTTCTTGAAGCCGATGACTGGTATCTGGTTGCAACAAAAGGTAGCCACCGGCAATATAAGCATCCAACTAAACCAGGCAGGGTAACAATTGCAGGGCATAGTGGAGATGATCTTGCTCCAGGAACATTGAACAGCATATTAAAACAGGCTCAATTAAAAATAGAGGACTGAATCATGCACCGTTTCCTCGTTGTAATCGAAAAAGCAAATAATAACTACTCGGCATATTCTCCTGACCTACCGGGCTGTGTAGCTACCGGTTCCACCAGAGAAGAGGTAGAGAAAAACATCTATGAAGCCATTGAAATGCACGTGCAGGGACTTCTTGAGGACAATTTGCCTATTCCTGAATCAGAGTCCTTTGCCGAGTACGTGGCTATTGCCGAAAAACCTTCTACCAGTTCTGAAGTTGTATAATTTTATTTTTTACTTCAAACCTCTTTTAAGTCACATTAAATATATTTTTCCTGCCGGCGGTCTGCTTTAATCTTCCCCGAATACGTTTGTAGATATTGAAAACCTAATACCTGTGAGTTTTCTAAATTTAAAAGAGTTTATTAAGAGCCCTTTACAGGCCTTTTTGCTAAAAGTGATCTTTTCCCTTTGTGGGAGAACTTTCCAATTTAAGTAATCTTCTCTTCACTTTTATTTCAATTGAAATATATTTCCCCGGCCGGAGAGTCTGCTCAATCTTCCCAAAATATGTTTGTAAAATCAAAGTGAGATTGAAAAACCACGAGTTTTCTGGATTTAAAGGAGTTTATAAGGAGCCCTCCGCAGGGCCTTTTTGCTCAAAGTGATCTTTTCTGCTAGGAGGGCTATTGTCTGATTGATCTCACCCTAATAGCTATTTATTCTTAGAGCTCATCCCAAAACCTATTTTATTCCTAAATCGATCAAAATTTCAGAATTATTTTCATTATCTGTGACTCGATTGACAATTTCAGATTCAAAATTCAAGGAGTATATTTTGAGTTTTGAGATAAACTCTTAAATTAGTTCATAATCTCGGAAAGTATTTTGTAGAAATTGGATTCGTTCGGTTTCAATTTCTACAAAATACTTTTAGTCTTCTCTTTTTATGGTCGTTTCTGGACTCTGAACACTGCAATCAAGAGCATAATTGTAGTACTGAATAATCCAAATCCTGGAATGGTAGGAATTTCAGATTTTGCGTAAATATTCTGTGTTGATTCTCCTTCAGTCATATGCCATTCGGCTTTTTTTCCATTAGTAATATCAGCGTTTGATTCAATTATCTTGCCTGGCATCTCGAGATAATAATCAATTTTTGCTTCATTGTCTACATCCGCATTATATACTATATATCCGTCAACCTTTGTTACGTTTACATTCTCATCAGGAACTCCTGAAATTTTGACTTCAACATTATCTTCATTCTGAACTTCTGAGTATTTTCCGCCTTCATCGATAACATATTGCTTTAATGTTTTTCCCTTTTCTTCCTTTACCTGATCATTTATCAAAGAATATACTACTGTACTTGTATTAACTGTGGTATCAAATTTGTCAAATTCCCCGTTTTTATCCACTTTCACGTCATATGTAAGTGAAACACATCCACTTGTAATCACTACCAGAATCAAAGCTGCCGCTATTGCGATTTTTTTCATTCAAAATTCCTCAAGTTTATTTAACCTTTTAGGTAAAGGGAAAACTTGGCTTTAATCTTTTGATTTTGTCATTTACTCTTGGATTCGGCTTCTCTCATATTTATATAATTATTTTCAGGAACGTCTTCGTGACATCGTACGCTACGTTGTTAAATATCATCTATAGTGGGCTCCAAATTTTTTGCCATGTCAAGTAATGATTTCCATATGAATTTATCTTTTAGTCTTCAATATAATGTATTCCTCAGTTAATAATTTAGAAAATATGGTACATATCGGTCTCAATTTCTGCCTAGCTTTAGTTATTAGAGACTTAAAATTTGTAGACTCCAAATTGAGTTTTAGGATTCACTCGGAAAAAAACTAAAAAGGCATTTATCACTACAGTTTTAGTGAATTACATCAATATTTTTAAACTACAGATATCTTTTGACTATTTTTTAGAATTAAATTCGAAACAAGCATATATGTGGACTGTTTAGCCTAAAATTGAACTAATTTAGTTTCATAAAATTGTGTTGGATACTAATCGGTAATGAAGTGATATTTTGAGTATAGATAAAAATAAGGAAGAAAATAAAATAGACCCTCGATCTACTAGGCTTGTATGTGCAAAACTCTATGAAGGAGGGTTACTCTGTTCATATAAAATATTGAGCAGTATTAAACGAAAACCATTTAAAGGTAAAAGTCCAGAATTCGAATTAGATATCGATAGGATTACTAAGGAAGCTGAAGCTGCCTTTAAGTACCATATGAAATTTGCTTTAATGGCTGTAGTGCTTTCATTTTTAGGGCTTATTTTTTCTATATATATGTATGACTATAGTTCCTTTGAACTTTGGCAATATCTATATTATGGGTATTCTGAGCAATTTGGATTTGTGCAATTTATGTTTTATGCTTTCTCAATATCCGCGATTTGTTTATTACTACTCAAGCCTGTTCATGATAGAAGTATTGCACTTGGAAATTTCTCCAAGGGGCACTTTAATCCGAAATTTGACAAAAATATCTCTTCAGAGACACAAAATGGGATAGAATCAATTTTAACCAAGCTTTGTGATTGGATAACACGAAGCAATGTAATAATTGAGGAAGACAAAGGAAATTCTCAAAATATTATACTATTTGGAGACTATTTCCCATTTTTAGGTGCAGGGATAAAAACTAGAAATTGGAATTTTGTAACTGATTTAACAAAACAAAAGAAAGGTTTGGGATCTTTAGTAGAATTTCAGAATAACCAAGAAAAAGGAAGTAAAATTAGTGAATTATCTTTAAAAGAGTTATACGAGGCAGTATGCGATAGAATTGATGCAAAAAACCTTCCCAATCTTTCATACAAATTTATTTTATTTGCAGATGGGAATAAGGAAGATGAAGTCGGTTTTCTGTTAAGAGACAGGTTAAAACCATGTACATATAATAAACAACTTCAATTACTTACTGACCAATTATTAAATAAATCAGTGGAAAATGACCAGTCTGAAAATATTAAATCGTTTTTTGATATTTGTGAAGAAGGTATCTTTAAAGACTATAGAACATATTTTAATATAAGTCATCTTGATAAAAATAGATCAACATTATTCTCTACATTTTTAAGACTTTCAAAAATAGAAAAAGAGTTGTTTGCGGAGTGCTCTTTTTACGTTTTAACTCCAATCGACGAAAATATATATAACATAGACAAACTGCCAAAGAACAATAGTTTCTTTACTGTAAAATCTATGCTTGTTACTGTTGGTCTTATAATAGTTTATATTCTATTCTCCGAGCTACCATATATTGGGATAATTCTAGCTTTTGTTTTGTTTATCTTTGCTGTTCGTCCATTAGCTAAGATATTGATAAATAGAGCTAAAGAAACAGAATATAGTGATGACATTGAACAAATTAAAAGAGGAGAACCTCATAATTATGGACTTTCGAAGACATTCAGGGAGACAATTGCAAGTCCTGATTACAAGAACTATTTTGGTGCTCAAGATATCATACTGATCCAAAATACTATAGAAAATGCTATTATAGACTCTGTAGCAGACTTATTAGATGCTAAAGGAATAGACACGTCTTTTATTAGAAGCGAAATGGTTTCCTTTATTAACAAAGGAATAATGCAGTTTGGTGGGAAGATGGAAAATTCACAAGTTGCCTTTGGAGATGGAATTAAAGTAGCTCAGAAGATGCAACAATTTACGCAAAAGGTATTTAGTGCTTCTAAGGAGTTTAAAAATGAATAAAGGGATAATACAGTTTGGCGGAAACATGGAAAATTCACAAGTTGCCTTTGGAGATGGAATTAAGGTAGCTCAGAAAATGCAAAAAAACATTAAGGTTATAGAAGAGGAAAACAAAAAAGATATAGAAGATGGTTTGGAAGCTATTAAGAGACAGTTAGAAGACCTAAACTTAAGGTTATCAGAACATAGAAATTCTTTGGATGAGTTGGGCAAAAAGACTTTAATTCTTGAAACTGAACTCAAAGAGGAGAAACCCAATAAAGAAAGGATTAAAAGATGTCTAACAGAGTTATCTTTGATAGCTTTCCAAACTACAACCACCACGAATAATCTGTTGCATATATTATCTGCGTTCAAGTAACATTAAAAGCAATAGTCAAAGTGATGCATTACTAAAAGCGATAGGTATTTATGAAATAAATATATCCTTGAATCGGCCAGGAGTAGAAGTTTTTCTATATCTGGCCATTAATTTTAATATTATATATAATACTACCAATATCATTGGTGATCTGAGAAATTAAATTCTTTTAGTTTTTTAAATTGATTTAATTTAAATATATTTTTCCTGCCGTCCGTTCTCTTAAATCGTCATCAAATTTTTATGAAAAAACCAGAGAAAATTGAAAACTCACGATTTATACAGATTCAGAGGGAGTCTTTCTCAAAGCCTTTTGAAAAAAGTGATCTTTCCCTTTTGGGGAGGTTTTTCTGATTAAAGTGAACTCTTCTCCACGTTCATTTCAGTTTTAATATAATTTTCCGGCCGGAGGACTACTCAATCTTCCCCGAGTACGTTTGTGAAGATAAAGTTAAGAAAAGCGAAATTTAAAAACACGTGATTTTTGCAGCTTTATAAGGGTGATTTTGTAGGATTTAGATTAATCGATTATTTTTCCTCGTGAGGAATTTTTCTGATTCAAGCGACATTTTTCAGGTGAATTCTAGGACTTATCCCAAAAGCTATTTCATTTCTACTCATTGACAATTTCTATAATTGTTTTCATGATGAGGAGTTTGATCGGGTATTCTGATATAAGATTCAAGAAACAAATTCGAATTTTTGTGATGTTTTATATGAACTTTAAGAACTTTGGATCATTAATTTCAGCGTCACAAAACGGATTTGGATAAAAAGCAATTTTATTCCATTTATCTCGGAATAGCACACCACTTACATTCTTCATTTCTGCCTCTGAAAGAAATATCCCTTCAGTGCGATCATATAATAATTTATCAATATCAATCTCATCAATTGACGGCTCGCACCAATCTAGAGCAATTATATAGTGAACTTTCCTATGTTCGTCACCAAACGAGTTTCTTTTAGTCGCTTTATCGAGTAATCTTGCCTTTATATAATCGCACAGTATATCAGTAGGAACCTCAATGTAGTCTGAGGAAATAAATCTTGGATATCCCTTTCCCGAATCAGTTCTTTCTATTGTAAATGTGAGGCTCTCAGTGTCGATTACATCTGACGGAGTTTGAAATGTATTCTTTGTTAGTTTCTCTTTGAATATTTCTTCAAACATATCTAATGACTTTTCAACAAGATCCTTTTGAATATGTCTTTCAATACGTTTCATCCTAGGTACTGATAATTCTGTATTTAGAGACACATCAACCCGATAAGGGTGAGATTTTAAAATTTCTCTAAGACGACTTGATATTATGTCTCTGATATGTGGATTTTCGTTGACCCTCGTCACCTCTACATAAGAAGTAATAACTTCATCTCGAAATAGTATGTCAGGTGATTTACTTGGCAAGTAATCATCAGGTAGTAGTTTTAGTTCATTTATTTCTTTGTTCTTTGCTATTAATAACGCGAACTCTAATTCAGAAAGTATTGAACTAAATTTTTTCAAAGTCTTTACATCTTTTAATTTCTCTTGAATTCCTTCGCATTTATAAGATATCAGTTCTGAAATTAGGTTATTAAGGTAAAAAAGATAACGTGAATTATGCTCGTATTCTTCAAAAATTGCATTTTTCAAATAAAGATTATCTATTAATGCCCAAGATAAATCTGGATATTGTTCATTCATAGTGCTAAACTATAACTAATACAATATGAAAATTATGAAAACAATTTTCTCTCTTCTTCAAAATTCTCTTGGGAAGGCCCGTGCTACGCACGGTGACAACAACGGTTTAAGACAGCTACTACTGCACTCTGAAAAAGCTAAATCCATTAATTACTCTGGAACTATAGAACATAATTGAAACTTCAAAAGTAGCCAGAAATAAGTCAAAAAAGAGAATAATTATCCTGCCTACTGAAAAAACAGGCAGGTAAATAAATAAAACTCACAAATTCACTGTTTATCCATCACTTTCCTGTACATCCTCGCCTGGAACCCGTGATACTTCGCAAACCCTTCTGCATCCTTCTGGTCAATGGTCTGGCTGTCAAACGAAACCAGGTCCTCGGAATAGAGGGCATTCGGCGAGCTGCGGGCAAGGATAGTAAGTGCGCCTTTGTAGAGCCTGACTTTCACTGTACCTGTAACCCTTTCCTGGGACTTGTCGATAAAGGCATTCAGGTCGGCATAAAGCGGCTCGTCCACAAGCCCGTAATAGGCAAGTTCGGACCACTGGTCGTCTACGATCTTCTTGAACTTGAGTTCGCTGCGGGTCAGGACGAGTTTCTCAAGGTCGGCGTGGGCTGCCAGGAGAACGGTTGCAGCCGGGTGCTCGTAGTTCTCACGGGCTTTTAAGCCGAGAACGCGGTCTTCAATCATATCGGTCCTGCCAACGCCGTTTTCGCCTGCAATTTCATTCATTTTCTTGACAAGGGCGTAGCCGCTCATTTTTTCGCCATCAAGGGAAACCGGGACTCCGGCTTCAAAACCGATGTCAACAATCCTGGGCTGGTCAGGGGCTTTTTCAGGTGAAGTTGTCCACTCGTAGATCTCTTCCGGTGGGACAAATGAAGGGTCTTCAAGCCTGCCGCCTTCGATGCTGCGGCTCCAGATATTTTCGTCAACGCTCCAGGGCTTGGATTTTGTGGCTTCCACCGGGATTCCGTGCTCTTTTGCGTACTCGATTTCCCACTCGCGGGTCAGGTTCATTTCCCGCATAGGGGCGATAACGTCCATGTCAGTCTGGCGGAAAACAGCTTCGAAACGGAGCTGGTCATTACCTTTTCCTGTGCAGCCGTGCGCAAGGGCGACTGCGCCTTCTTTCTTGGCAGCCTCAACCACTTTTTTGGCGATCAGGGGGCGGGCAACCGACGTGCCCATAACATAGCCTTCGTAGCTTCCGTTGGCTTTGATCAGGGGGAAGATGTAATCTTTAACGAACTCTTCCTTTGCATCGATCGTGTAATGCTTGTCGCTTATCTTCTCGGCTTTTACGTCAGCCCGCTTGATTTCCTCTTCAGGTTGGCCTACATCGACCGAGATTGTAATTACTTCGTCGTACCCGTACTTTTCCTTGAGGATGGGGATGCACACTGATGTGTCAAGCCCTCCAGAATATGCAAGTGCAACTTTCTTTGCCATGCTTTTACTACCCCTTTAACTTTGGATTAAAACAAATAAGAGTCATGTGTGACTTGAAACAGATCTAATTTGAAACAGATCTAATTTGAAACAGATCTAATTTGAAACAGATCTAATTTGAAATAGATCTAACTTGAAACAGATAAGAGAATTGAATATGATTGATAGTCTAAAAATATATAAAGATGGCAGACAGGCCATCTTTTTCGACTCGGTGTATTTAAGTAGAACTTCGAGCCGGAACTTTCTGGCTTTTATCCGGGTTTAGCCGGCTCATTTGCTTTCCTGTTTCATCTCTTTATGATATTCGTTGATGGATTTTATGGTAAGGCCCTGTCCTTTCTTCATAGTTTCTATGGCATCGGCTGCGGCTATTGCTGCCTGCATTGTGGTTATGTACGGAACCTTGAAATCCACGGCTGCCCGCCTGATTTTTGAGCCATCCCTGCGAGACTGTTTGCTTGTTGGAGTGTTGATGATAAGGTCAACCTCATCCCTACGCATCATATCTATGACATTCGGGCTTCCGTCACGAACCTTCTTCACGACGTCCATAAATACCCCGTTTTGTGCAAGATAGTTTACAGTGCCTTCAGTGCCCATAAGTTCGAGGCCTGCTGCCTGGAGTTTCCTTGCAACGTCTACAAGTTTGGTTTTGTCTGCATTCCTTATGGAAAGGAAAACTTTTCCCGTAAGGGGCAGCACATTGTCGGCTGCAAGCTCGGCTTTATAGTATGCCCTTCCGAAGTCGTAGTCAACACCCATGACCTCGCCAGTGCTTTTCATTTCCGGGCCAAGGACAGGATCTGCGCCTGGTAATTTATCAAAAGGCAGGAGTACTTCCTTAATCGAAACATGATTTGGCTTTGGTTCTTCCATGCATCCCAGGCTTTTTAAGCTGTGCCCGACAATAACTTTAGCTGCGATCTTTGCAAGTGAGACTCCAACAGCTTTTGAAACAAAGGGAATTGTCCTGCTTGAACGTGGGTTTGCCTCAAGCACATAGACCTTTCCACCTTTTTCTGCCATCTGAATGTTGATTAGCCCTTTGACCTTAAGTCCAAGCGCTATCTTGCGGGTATAATCCCTTACCTGGGAAAGTACTTCAGGTGAGAGAGTCTGGGGTGGAATCACACATGCTGAATCTCCTGAATGGACACCTGCTTCCTCTATGTGTTCCATGATTGCGCCGATAAGTACGTCTTTCTGGTCGCAGACTGCATCCACATCAATTTCCGCGGCTGCCTCCAGGAAATCGTCGATAAGGATCGGGTGTTCGGGAGAAACCCTGACCGCTTCTTTCATGTAACGTTCAAGGTCAATTTCATCATATACTATTTCCATTGCCCTTCCGCCAAGCACATAGGAGGGACGCACAAGTACAGGGAAGCCGATCCGTTTTGCAACCTCGATTGCTTCCTTCTGGGAAGTTGCATACCCGCCTTCAGGCTGCGGAATGCCAAGCTCCTGCATAAGAAGATAGAATTTTTCCCTATCTTCGGCAAGGTCCATGTCATCAGGGTCAGTTCCAAGAATCACGGTATTAAGGTCAGTCCTGTGCTCCAGTTCCTGCTTGAGAGGAATAGCAAGGTTCACTGAGGTCTGCCCTCCGAACTGCACAAGGACTCCATCAGGCCTTTCGCACTCGATTACATTCATCACATATTCCAGGGTCAGAGGCTCAAAAAAGAGCTTGTCCGAAGTATCGAAGTCTGTAGATACAGTTTCGGGGTTGTTATTGATAATATGAGTCTCGATGCCTTCTTCCCGAAGCGCAGTGACTGCATGAACAGTACAGTAATCAAACTCGATTCCCTGTCCTATCCTGATAGGCCCTGCTCCAAGGATGAGGATCTTCTTCTTTTCTGTGGGATTTGTCTCACAGGCATCTTCATAGGTTGAATAATAATAAGGAGTAGCTGCTTCAAACTCGGCTGCGCAGGTATCGACCATCTTGAAAGTGGCTAAAATTCCGGCTTTGTGCCTGAGGTCGCTTATTTCCTGCCTTGTCCTGTCAGTCAGTTCGGCAAGGCGGGTGTCCGGGAAGCCAATCCTTTTTGCTTCGCGCAGAAGTTCAGGAGTAAGTTCTTCTTTCCTGATGCGCTTTTCCATGTCCACGATCCTTTTTATCTTTGAGATGAAGAATGGATTGATACTTGAAAGTTCGGCAATTTCCTTTACCGACATGCCCCGCTCAAGGGCATTGAAGATCACAAAAAGGCGTTCGCTTGTAGGGGTCTTGAGGAGAGTTTTAATTTCAGGCTCTTCCCATTTTTTTATTCCTAACTGGCTGTCGATATCCAAGGATTTAAAAGCCTTTAGCAAAGATTCTTCAACGGTCCTGCCAATTGCCATGACTTCTCCAGTACTCTTCATGGCTGTGGTCAGGGTCTTGTCTGCAGTTGTAAACTTGTCAAAAGGCCACCTGGGAATTTTTGTAATTACGTAGTCCAGAGCAGGTTCAAAAGAAGCTGGCGTGTTTTTGGTAACACTGTTTATGATCTCATCAAGTGTCATTCCGATTGCGATCTTTGCGGTTACGCGGGCAATTGGGTAGCCTGTAGCCTTTGATGCAAGGGCTGATGACCTTGAAACCCTGGGATTTACCTCGACAATACGGTAATCGCCTTCTTTCAAGGCGTACTGAATATTACACCCGCCTTCGATCTTTAGGGCACGGATGATCTTAATTGAGGCACTCCTTAGCATCTGGTGTTCGGCATCACTTAAGGTCTGGGAAGGGGCAACAACTGCCGATTCACCTGTGTGTACACCCATGGGGTCAATATTTTCCATGTTACAGATAACGATGCAGGTATCGTTTGCATCTCTCATGACCTCGTACTCGACTTCTGCCCAGCCAAGCACGCTTTCTTCTATGAGTACCTGGTTGATGCGGCTGCGCCTGAGCCCGCGCTCTGTGATTTCAAGCAGTTCTTCTTTTGTGCGGGCAATTCCACCTCCTGCTCCGCCGAGGGTGTAAGCCGGACGGACGATGAGAGGAAGGCCAAGTTCTTCGACAACGTCTTCGGCTTCTTTTAAAGTATTAACTGCCCGGCTTAAAGGAACCTTCTCCCCTATCCTGAGCATGGTCTCTTTAAAGAGTTCTCTGTCTTCGGTGTTTTTAATGGCTTCGACAGGGGTTCCGAGAATCTGAACTCCGTATTTCTCAAAGACGCCCTTTTCTGCAAGTTCACTGGTAATATTAAGGCCCGTCTGCCCTCCAATGCCTGCAATAATTCCGTCAGGGCGCTCTTTTTCAATAATCCTTTCTACAACTCTGGCATCAAGGGGCTCGATATAAACCGAATCTGCCATTTCAGGGTCGGTCATTATGGTTGCAGGGTTTGAGTTTACAAGTACTACCTTTACCCCTTCTTCTTTTAAGGATCTGCAGGCCTGGCTGCCTGAAAAGTCAAATTCCGCAGCCTGTCCGATAGTGATTGGCCCTGAGCCTATAAGCAAAACTTTCTTTATGTCCTCGCGTTTAGGCATTAAATCTCACCTCCGAGGACTTTTACAATCTTGTTAAAGAACATTTCCTCGGTATCCATCGGCCCTGCCTGAGCTTCGGGATGGAACTGCACACTGAAAATATCCAGGTCTTTGTGGGAAACCCCTTCTACGGTTTTGTCGTTTGCATTCAGGTACTTCACATATAACCCTGTACCATCAAGAGAGTCCGCATCAACGGCATACCCGTGATTCTGGGAGGTTATGAAAATCTTGTTTTCAATGAGGTCCTTTACTGGCTGGTTTCCCCCCCTATGCCCGAATTTCAACTTGTAGGTCTTTGCTCCCATAGCAATAGAGATAATCTGGTGACCGAAACAGATCCCGCAGACCGGAATTGTGCCTGCAAAAGCCTTTACGGCATTGATCGCATCCTTTGCTTTTTCAGGATCTCCTGGCCCGTTTGAGATAAAAAGGAGATCCGGTTCGTAATCTGCAATTTCCGAGGGTTTTGTGGTTGCAGGAACCAGTGTAAGGTCAATTCCACGCTTATGCAGATCATTTATTATATTCCGCTTTACACCAAGGTCAACTACAACTGCATGTTTGCGTTTGCTGCTGCCTTTCCAGGCGCCTTCTGCTCCGGGAATGAAATGCGGCTCTTTACAGGTTACAAGAGAGATAAGTTCCTCGTCCGTGAGCTGTGGAGAGTTTCTTGCTACATCAACAGCCTCCTCCCCGTCGTCGCTGCCCGTGATAAGGGCTGCTCTCATGGTTCCACGCTCCCTTGCTCCTATTGTGAGCATCCGAGTATCCACGCCTTCAATTCCTGGTTTTCCTTCGTCCTCCAAAAACCTGTGGATAGAACGAGTTGATTTATAATGATAGGGTTTTTTGCAGGCTTCCCTCACAACAAGCCCCTCTGCATGCATATTATCGGACTGGACACGCTCCCCACTGACACCGTAGTTTCCGATAAGGGGGTAAGTGAACATTAAAATCTGACCCTTGTAAGAAGGATCTGTTAGAGCCTCCTCATATCCCGTGAATTGAGTGGTAAAAACAAGTTCGCCGCAAGCTGTGCCTTCGGCACCAAAACCGGTGCCCTTAATAACTGTTCCATCTTCTAAACCTAATACTGCTTTCATCATCTGAACCTGCGAGTAAATGTCATAAGACATGTATAAGTGTTACGATGACTTTCCCGATTCTCGAATTTGCCCTATTTTTTTCAGTCTTTTAATATATAAATCTTTCAATTATATAATTTTTTTCGGAAATCTGCCTTTCAAACTATAAAGTGAAACGTTATTTTCGAAAGACCAGGTATCCATTGTAATATTTTTTAACATATTAATAAAAAACCGAGTAAGTGGTAAAAATTACTAATTTGTTGAAGTAGAGTAAATTTCTTTAGTACAGCAAAATAATAATCTGAAATCCAGATATGCTAAAGTAAAATAAACTTTCATACTTTTTGACCGAAAAGTTATACCAATTCATATGCATTTTTTAAGGGGTAGACTTTTGCTATATTATATTTTCGCAAAAAAATTATATATAAGTGGGAAAGAAATACTAGTCAGGAAAATAAGTTGTTTAAGCTGCAAAAAATAGAGATTTTCTTAAATTAAAATCTTCAACTGGTTGAAGTAATTGTAAAAGGGCTAATTAGCTCGAATAATATTTGGTTTTTATTAACTGAATTTTTGTGGCAATTTTTTAACAACGTTTTTACCTTTTGTAAAGATTATTGGTTATTTTTTAAAAGCCACTTAGTCAAACCGTGGTATTACATGGACAAGTCATATGGATAAAAATATAAAACTCGAATTACGAAACATTACAAAGATTTTTGGTAAAAATCCCCCGAAAGTGATTTCCCTTCTAAATGAAGGGTTATCCAAAAGTGAAATTTTTAAAAAAACAAAACAGACTGTCGGGCTTAACAATGTCAATTTCGAAGTCTACGATGGAGAGATCTTCGTCATAATGGGGCTTTCTGGTTCAGGGAAATCCACTCTTTTACGCTGTCTAAATCGCCTAATCGAGCCAACTGCTGGAAAAATCCTGATAGATGGGCAGGATATCACACAGATGAATGCGAAAGAACTGCGAGATATACGCAGGACCAAAATCGGGATGGTGTTCCAGAACTTTGCCCTGCTTCCCCACAGGACTGTACTTGATAATGTGGCTTATGGGCTTGAGATCCAGGGGATTCCTAAAGAAAAACGTTATTCTAAGGCTCTCGCAGCTATAGAATCCGTAGGGCTCAAAGGCTATGAGCACAGCAAGATAACCCAGCTGAGCGGAGGCATGAAGCAGAGGGTAGGACTTGCAAGGGCGCTTGCCAATAACCCTGATATCCTTCTCATGGACGAGGCTTTCAGTGCCCTTGATCCTCTTATCAGGAGCGATATGCAGGACGAGCTGCTTGCCCTTGAGGACAGGGTGCAAAAGACAATTATCTTTGTCTCCCATGATCTGGACGAAGCTCTGAAACTCGGGGATCGCATTGCCCTCATGAAAGACGGGGAAGTAGTCCAAATAGGGACCCCTGAAGAGATCCTGACCGAACCTGCAGATTCCTATGTCTCAAAGTTCGTTGAAGGTGTTGATAGATCTAAAGTCCTCACAGCTGAATCGGTCATGAAACGGCCTGAACCGCTCGTATCCATCAATTCCGGACCCAGGGTAGCTATCCAGTTAATGAAAAATCATGGGATCTCCTCGATTTATGTAGTTGAGGGAAAGAACAGGCACCTGAAAGGTATACTTATGATAGGTGATGCCCTTGAAGCCCTTAAAACTGGAAAGAGCCTTGAGGTAGCAATGTTTCCGGATTCGCCCCGCGTGGCTCCAGATCTGCCTCTTAGTGAGGTGATCCCGCTGATTGCGGAAAGCCAGTACCCCCTTGCTGTGGTCAATGATTCCGGAAAATTGCTTGGGATTATAGTCCGGGGCACTGTACTTGGCGCTCTTGCAGTGTCTGGAGAGAACGGACGGGCCGAGACTCCCGAAGAAAAGGATCCCGAAGAAAAGGATCCCGAAGAAAAGGATCCAGAAGAAAAGGATCCAGAAGAAAAGACTTCAGAGGAAAGAAAATCTGCAGGGAAATTTTTTAAACATAAGCCTCCCGAGAAAATTGTCTTCATTGGCAAAAATAAAGGAGAAGTCGGGCCCTATTCTGAAGGCTCAGGTGTTACGGATGGCAAGGGCGATATAATTAATGATGGAATTGACAGCGGGGCTCCTGCCGAGGCGACTGCCAAAGTACCTTTAAGGTCTGACTCCGGGTCTGGTCAAGAGGCGAAAACATGCTGATCCCCCGGCTCCCTGTCGGAGACACAGTTGAATTTGCTGTGGACTGGATCGAAGGCAATTTCGGCCTGTTTCTTGACCTCACAAGCAAGCAGCTTGATCTCCTTATTTCGGGTTTAAAAGATGCGCTTCTTTTCCTGCCTCCAGAATTCTTTATCCCTGGAATTTCTCTACTCTCATACTTTGTAGGAAAGCGCAACATCAAACTTGCAGCAGGGACTGCATTTGGTTTTTTCCTTATCGAGAACATGGAGCTCTGGGAGCTCTCAATGGAGACGCTTGCCATTGTACTTTCGTCTGCTCTGCTTGCTCTTATTATTGGGATTCCGCTTGGGATCCTTTCTGCAAAAAATAACATACTTTTCCATGTTGTAAAGCCTGCACTCGACTTCATGCAGACTATGCCATCTTTTGTGTACTTAATTCCTGCTCTCATATTCTTTGGGCTCGGAAATGTTCCTGGCATGATCGCAACTGTTGTTTTTGCAATGCCTCCTGCAATAAGACTCACAAACCTCGGGATAAGACAGGTCCCAAAAGAGCTTACTGAGGTTGCAGACGCCTTTGGTTCCACTGGCTGGCAGAAACTTTCCAAGGTTGAACTGCCTGTGGCACTCCCGACTATAATGGCCGGGGTCAACCAATGCATTATGCTCTCCCTTTCAATGGTTGTAGTTGCAGCCATGATCGGAGCCCGAGGGCTTGGATATCAGGTTCTTTTCGGGATACAGCGTGTGGACATTGGCATGGGCTTTGAAGCAGGACTTGCTATTGTCATAATCGCGATCTTCTTGGACCGGATTACTCAGTACCTTAGCCCCAGATAAAAGCCCTAGATAAAAGCGCTATTTCCAGATCTTTCCTTAAAAGGGTGTTCTGAATAGGATATTCACTTTAGCAGGGCAGCCTTATGCATCCCCCAAAGAAGGCGCTCACTTATTATCAACTCTTGAAAAACTAGGGATAAGAGAAAAGAAAGACTCAAAAAAGACTGGATAAGTTGAAAAAAATTTAAACAGGTAGTAGATATTTTGATTGATACAAAATTTAATTCGAATGTTAAAAAACTTGGATCAGTTCTGGCAATTGGCCTTGTCATAGGCCTTACCCTGTTTTCAGCAGGCTGTGCGGAAAAAGAAGATGAAGTCGTAGAAGGCATAGAAGCTGCTTCCCCAGCGGCAGGGACATCGGAGTTCAGCGAACCTGTGAAGATAGGATACGTCTTATGGGACGGTGAGATTGCAAGCACCAATGTGATACAACAAGTTCTTAAACAGGCAGGGTATGAAGATGTGGAGATCACTGCAGTTGATGTAGGCCCCCTTTACCAGGGACTTGCTAGCGGGCAGTTTGATTTCACCACTACCGCCTGGCTACCCAATACCCAACAGAACTACTGGAAAGCTTACGGTGACCAGATCGACTCTGTCCAGACAAACCTGGAAGACTGCAAAATTGGGCTTGTTGTGCCAGCTTATGTAACTATCGATTCGATCGAGGAGCTAAATTCCGAAAAGGAAAAATTTAACGGCAGAATAATCGGGATCGACCCCGGATCAGGCACTATGCAGATATCAGAATCTGCAATTTCCGAGTATGACCTGGAAATGGAGCTTGTCCCAGGCAGTGGCGCAGCAATGACTACCTCCCTAAAAAAAGCCATTGACTCCAAAGAATGGGCAGTTGTGACCCTCTGGTCCCCTCACTGGGCTTTCAACCGCTGGGACCTAAAGTACCTCAGCGACACAAAGGGTGTGTTCGGCGAGGCTGACCATGTTGAAACCCTGGCAAAGCTCGGCCTTAAAGAAGAAAAGCCAAATCTCTACGGCATCCTGACCCGCTTCAAGTGGACCCATGATGATATCCAGACTGTCATGATGGATATTGAAAACGGAATGACGCCTGAAGCAGCCGCAGCAAAATGGGTTAAAAACAACCCGGAAAAAGTTAACGAGTGGATAGGGCAAAAGTAAGTTTCTTTTTCCCTAATTTTTTACACAGTTTTTAATTTTCGTCTTTCTCTTTTTATATTTTTCATCCTTTTTTCTTTACTTTCTGGCCTTTGTTTTATTTTCACTCAATATGTATAACTTTTCAACATGTATAACCTTAGTACCACTGTGCCTTTCAACATGTATAACCTTAATATCACTGTGCCTCAATATGGTATAAAATCGCCATTCGTATTATCTTCTGCTGCCGGGCGAGTTTAAAACATTATATATTATAAATATCAACTCTTTATCATAATCATTTTTCAGGTCTAGAGAAAATCGCTTTAGAATACCGCTTCAGAATGCGGGTCATGTCAGTTAAAATTCTGAATATGAGAATTTTGGTTATTCTTACTGTATAAGAGGCAGATGACAAAAATGGCAAATGCACTAAAAGACCTTGATAGATTGGCCAAGGCGGACTACAGCAAAGCCAGGGTTTTCTTCCAGATGGGCAAATATGAAGATGCTCTGGCTGCTTATGGAGAATCAGACAAAGTCTGGAAAAAAATGGCAGAATTGTTTTTCGAAAAAGGGAAGGGAAACCACGGAAAAGAGTTCCTTGAAAAGGCTAAGGAAACCCAGTCTCACATCGGGATGTGTTTGTTCAAGCTCGGAAAATATACTGAAGCCCTGGAAATTGTGAATTCTGCCCTTTAGCTTAAGCCTGAAAGCCCTACTGAGTGGTCTAATCGGGGTTTCGTGCTCTCAGCCCTGGGGCAAAACGAAGAAGCCCTTGAAGCTTTCGAAAAAGCACTTGTTTTTGACCCGAAATCCTCCAAAATCCTGACCAATAAGGGCATAGTATATTTTAGGATGGGTCTCATGAAAAAAGCTCTTGATACTTTCGACTGCGCTCTGGAAATAGAGCCCAGGAAAGCTTCAGACTGGGCCTGTAAAATTCCAAGATTTAGTTTTTTCTCACGAAATAAGGCTCCCATAATGAAGCCTGATAATGCTGAGACCTGGTACTGGAAAGGTAATGTGCTTCTTGAACTCGGCGAAAAGGAAAAAGCTCTCAATGCCTTCAGGATGGCTCTTGAAAGCAATCCCGACCATCTTAACTCTCTTCTCAGCGGAGGGGATTTGCTTTGCGAGTTTGCCGAATACGGCGAGGCTTTCAAGTGCTATGTACGGGTTCTGAAACTCAGCCCTGGAAATGAAGCTGCTGAGAAGGGAAAAGAGTTTTGTGAAGAGAAAATTGATGAATGATTATTATTCTGTATTGCACTTGGCATCATTCTTGATATTTTTTATCACTAAGGTACTCATTTTTCTCTTCCAAAAAGAACAATTGATACCCCTAAATAATGTATTTTTACATACTTCATGATGCTGAGTGATAAAAGTTATATTTTCTCCGAGTAATATAAATTTATTTTTAATTCTATGCTTCAATCAAAAATTCCAAGATGGCTACAATATGGTAGATACAAAACACTTGATATTTGAGGAGAAATGTTATGAATTTTATATCTAATTTATTTGGAAAAAATAAAACTCAAAATTTTTTCGAGGCATGTAAATTAGGTCAGGTAGAAAATGTAGAGAAACTTTTGAAAAACGATAAAGTAGATATTAACTCGCAGGATGCATATGGTAAAACTGCTTTAATTTATGCAGTAAATAAAGAGCACAGGGACATCGTAGAATTGCTTATTAAAGGCGGTGTCGATCTTAATATTCAGGATGAAAACGGGGATACCGCTTTAACTTCTGCGGCAAAGATCGAACGTGGGGATATTGTTGATCTGCTCATCAAAGGTGGTGCCGACCTCAATATTAAGGATGGAAACTGCGAGACTGCTTTGAAGTTTGCGGTAAAAGTAGGATATAAGAGCATTGTTGATCTGCTTCTTGAGGGTGGTGCCGATCCTAATATTCTGGACAGGAACGGTGAAACGGCTTTGATTTCTGCCGCAGATCGAGGACATAAGGATATTGTAGAGTTGCTCATTAAAGGTAGTGCAGACGTAAATCTTCAAGACAAAAATCGTAACACAGCTTTGAATGCTGCAGCCAAGATTGGACATAAGGGTATTGTTGAGCTACTTGTTAATGCCGGTGCCGATCTTAACATTCAGGACAAAAATGGCAATACTGCTTTGATTTATGCGGCAGATAGAGGGTACAGGGAAATTGTAGAGTTGCTTCTTGAAAGTTGTGCCAATCTCAATATTCAGGAAGAAAACGGGCTTACTGCTTTGATGTTATCGGCACAAGTGGGGCATATGGATATTGTTGATTTGCTTATTAAAGGTGGAGCAGATCTTAACATTCAGGACGAGAATGGCAATACTGCTATGGATATTGCGGAAGAAATGGAGTTTAACGAGATTGTTGATTTGCTTCTTGAAAGTGGTGCAAGTTTCAGATCCTGATTTTCTCTGGAAGCCGTCACAGGATGGCGAATATACAGAGAGCCACTAATAAGTTGTAAAGGGCTAATAATCAGATTGCAGATATCTAAATATCGGTCTCAAAAGCATAGCCTCTCTAAGTTTTGGATTACGATGAAGAAAACAGACAAAGCCTTCGTATAATTGATATACCATCGTGACAATTCCTATTGCTATGAATGACAGTAAATCCAAAAATTCAGCTTCATCTTCTCACTTAACTGACCGTGCAGCCTGCGAAAAGGCACTTGCCGGAAATCTCACTCCTACTTACGAATCCGTAACATTTTCAAATCCGGTTCTTGACCAGTTCAGGGATCTTATGCCCGATTTCAATAGACGTCTCTCGCCTGACAGGGATCTGAGACTCTCTTCTTCTGATCATCTTCGCTTGAGCCCGGAAACTCTTCCGAGACTTGTTTCCAACTCCTGTGCCGGAATCAGATCTGCTGGTCTTCCGGAGTCCTTATTCGAAAGCCCTAAGCTGCCTGCAGGGAAAGGGTTTGAGATCATGCCTGACCTGCCGGGAAGAACGTTGACAGGATCAAGAATCTGCTCTCTAACGCTTAGTTCAGACCTTCCTATGGCTCCTCTTGCGAGCAGGTTTTTAACTCTCAGGCCGGCTGAAGAAGGGTTGAAGGAAGTCAAAGAGAATAGGAAATAAAGCACAGTGAAAATAAAGAACGATAAAATTAATGGACGGTAACAATAAAATATAAAAGTAACGAACGATGAAAATAAAGAACGAGAAAGGCTAGAAAGGATATAGTAATTTATATTCTTTATTATTCTATTTACTTAAAAATTAACTATACTCATCTAATGAAAAAAAAGACCGTTTTTACTATTTTATAGAGATTGATCAGGTGATGCACATAACTATCCCTAAGATACTTACTGCCACAGCAACTAAAGTTATAAAAATTAACAAAGCCGAACCATCGTTCTCAAAAGGATCATTGTTCTTATAATCCATATTATTATATATGCGATATTTACTTAAAAACCTTCGCAGGTTTTGCAAAATTAATTATACAGAAACATCCCGTAAGAGCCTTTAATTTATTCATAGAGACCGCAAAATTCATGTACTTACCCTTATTATTTTTTTTACATATTCTAGGGGCTCATTAACATCTTTAAGATTGAATATCTCCTAGGCTCATTAATATCTTTAAGATTGAATATCTCCTAATATATCCTATTTTTTCGGAAACTTAACTCCTTGTTTTTTTCAGAGTTTTTTCAAATTTCTCGAGCCCGAGGTCAACCTCTTCAGCTGTAATCACTAGAGGAGGAGAAATACGAATTACTGAATCCCCGCAGGGGAGAAGCAGAATTCCTTCTTTAAAGGCTTCCCTAAGAATTCTATCCCTCCGTACCGTATCTATTGAATTATCGGGTTTTACAATCTCGACTCCGATCATCAGGCCTAAACCGCGTACATCCCCTATACAGGGAAAGTTTTCCTGAAGCTCCATCAGGCGTTGCTTCATCTGGAAACCGCGTTCCTTTACTCGATTCTCCGTATTTTCTTTTTCCAGAAATTCGAGAGACGCAAGAGACGCGGCTGAAGCCAGAAGATTTCCTCCAAAGGTGTTCGAATGGACACCTGGCGGCCAGTCCATAAGCTCATGGTCTGCAAGTATTGCTCCCATTGGAAGCCCTCCTCCAAGGGCTTTTGCAAGGCATGAAATTTCAGCTCTGACCCCAAAGTTTTCCATTGCAAGGAAGGGGCCTGTCCTAAAGCAGCCTGTCTGGACTTCGTCAGCTACAAGGAGGACATCATTGTCTGTACAGATTTTCCTTACTTCCCTGTGAAACTCAGGAGGGGGAACAATGTACCCGCCTTCTCCTTGGACCGGTTCCACAAAAACAGCAGCTGTATCCTTTGGGCTTAATTCTCGCCTGAAAATCAGATTTTCAAGTTCTTTTGCACACTCAATTCCGCAGGAAGGATACTCGAGTCTAAGAGGACAGCGATAACAGTAGGCATAATGGGAATGAGCTGTGTGAATCGCGGGAAAATGTTCTTTTTGCCTGGCTTTTGAGCAGGTAAGGGAGAGGGAACCTAGAGTCCGGCCGTGAAAGGAATTGTAAAAAGAGATAAGGCCCTGCCGCTTTGTTTTCCATATGGCAAGTTTGATTGCAGCTTCCACAGCTTCAGTCCCACTATTGCAATAGAAGACCTTTGAATAGCCTGAAAGTTCTTCTAGTTTTTTTGCAAGCTTCACCGGAGGCTCGGCAAAGAAATCCCCGTATCCACAGTGAGTCATTTTCTCAAGCTGGGTTGAGATTGCAGTGTTAATATGAGGATTGGAGTAGCCTGCATTCATGACAGCGATTCCTGCAACCAGGTCAATGTACTCTCTTCCATCAACATCCATGATTATAGAGCCCTTTGCTCTGTCCACAACCAGGGGATAGGGACGGGCTGCACAGGCCGATATCATATTGCAATCTTGCTTGATAATCTCCCTGGCTTTCGGGCCGACGATATCAAAAAGTTCGGTTTCTTTTAGTTCGGTTTTTTCTTCAGTAAAATCAAGACCGTGACCCACATTTTGTGATGAATTTTTCCCCGACTTCTCAGTCCCTTGAGCCTTTTCAAATTTTTCAGTTTTCTTCTGAGCCAGAACACCTTCCTCCTTTATTTTTTCCATGTTCTAGACTTCATTCCGCTGAATCGATCTGGGCTTTTTGCAGCCTGCCGCTATAGTCGATGTATACGGCTTTTACCTCGGAGAACTCCTTGATAGCCTCGGTTCCGGCTTCCCGAAAACCGTTTCCTGTCCCTTTCACTCCCCCAAAGGGGAGATGTACTTCAGCCCCTATTGTAGGGGCATTAACATATGTGATTCCGGCTTCGATTTTTTCGATTGCCCTGAAAGCATTTCCAATATTTCCTGTATAGATTGCCGAAGAAAGCCCGTATTTAGTATTATTGGCAAGCTCGATTGCTTCTTCAAGGCCTGAAACCGTAAAGATCCCGAGTACTGGCCCGAAAATCTCTTCCTGTGCAATCCTCATTTCCGGCCTAACATCCGTAAATATTGTGGATTCAAAGAAATAACCCGGAAGTCCGGGATCTATTCTATTTCCCCCTGTAAGAAGAACTGCCCCTTCTTCTTTTCCTATTTTCACGTATCTTTCGATCTTCTCAAGCTGTGCTTTGTTGATTACAGGTCCTATATCCGTCTCAGGCAGGAGCCCGTCACCTACCCTGAGAGCTTTTGTTTTTGCAAGCAGCCTTTTTATGAATTCGTCCTTTATCTTCTCATGCAGAATTAGTCTACTTGTCGCAGTACAGCGCTGTCCGGTAGTCCCGAAAGCTCCCCACAGTACTCCTTCAAGAGCTAGTTCAAGATCAGCATCATCCATGACAATTACCGGGTTTTTGCCTCCAAGTTCCAGAGAGACCCGTTTCATGGTTTTTGCACATTCTTCCATTATCCATTTTCCGGTATCAAGGCTGCCTGTAAAGGAAATAGCTTTTATTCGAGGGTGCTGGACTAAAGCTTTTCCCACAGTTCCTCCTGGTCCTGTTACCAGATTTATTACTCCGGGAGGCAAGCCTGCTTCAATAAGCGCCTCTATCAATTTGAGGGCAAGTAAGGGAGTATCACTTGAAGGTTTGAAAACGATTGCGTTTCCAGCTACAATGGCTGGCATTATCTTCCAGGCAGGAATTGCAATTGGAAAGTTCCAAGGCGTAATTAGACCAACGACCCCTATCGGTCTCAGCACTGTCATGCAGAATTTTTCCTTGAGTTCGGAAGTCGTTGTTTCCCCAAACATCCTCCTTCCTTCCCCAGCGGCATAATTTGTGATATCGATAGCTTCCTGTACATCTCCCCTTGTTTCAGGCAGAATCTTTCCCATCTCTTTTGTCATAAGGACAGCAAGTTCTTCCTTTCTTTCCTGCAGAATCCGGGCTGCTCTGAAGAGTACCTCAGCTCTTTTTGGAGTCGGGACCTTACTCCAGAGCCTGAACCCTGCTTCGGCAGCCTCAACTGCCTTGTTCACGTCCTCAGCTCCAGCTACCTGTATTGTTGCCAGGCTCTCCAGAGTAGCCGGATTTATATCCTCAAAAACCTCTCCGGTTGACGAGTCTTTAAACTCTCCCCCTATAAACAGCTTGTACTCCTGAACCATACAATCCCCCTAAAAGGATGAATATACGAGGAAATAAATATATTCCAGCAATTTTTTCTTACAGAAGGTTTTCCAGGCCTGCAGGATAACTCTGCTTCTTATTAAGTAGGAGGAGAATTAATAAAGGGAACTAAATAAAGCTGGTTTCAAGCTCCTTAAAAGCCTAGATAAATATTCAAAAACTGAATTAGCAACAGCTATTGACAATTTCAAACACACTCTAAATCTGGTTACTCTTAATCTGGTTAAGAATTACCGCGTGGCACAAAGTTTTTCCTTTGCTCTTTTTAGAAGCTTGCACTGTTGCTGACAGCCTGCCAGATTCTTTTTGACAACTCGGAGTACTGAGCCTTTGGATCTCCTATTTTCTCAATAAAGGAATTTGCGCCATTTTCTATTGCCTGATGCATCAGTTCGTCTCTGCCTACACCTGTGAACAGGATGAAGGGAGTATTAATCCTTTTGTCACGGATTGTTTTCAAGAACGTGATGCCATCCATTAAAGGCATATCATAGTCTGATACTACCACATCATAGGAGTATTTCTCCAGCCTTTGAAGGGCTTCTCTTGCAGAGTTTACAGTATCCGAAGTTATGTCATGGAAAACTTCTAAGAAGGTCTTTGATAACTCCAAAAATAAGGGGTCATCGTCTACAAGCAGTACTTTCATGGGATCTCTCCTTAGGTTATTATTTTATAACCTTAGTGTGGTTCATTACACAATTCACCATCTCCTAGAAATATGTACCTAAATCTCACCCACAACTACTTCTATCAATACAAATGTCTTAATTAATATAAAAAGTTATCTTCTTTCCTTCATATATTGGAGTTTCTACATATTTGAAGTGATAATAGATGATGATAAAAATATTATTTCTTCAGAAGATCATGAATAAAGAATAAGGGATAAAGAATAAGAAAAAAGAATGAGAATGAAAAGTAAAGAATAAAAACAATAAAGAATAAGGGATAAAAAAGGATTTATCCCTGATTTATGAAACTATCCAATTCTTTTTTTAGCATCTGGCTAAGGATTTTTCCATCGACCATGCCCCTGTATTCTTTCATGACAATACCCATGAGGGGACCAAGAGCTGCCGGACCTTTTTCCTTGATAAAGTCTCCTCTTTCCATGACGGTTTTCTTGATGAAGGTTTCGACTTCTTCGGGATCAAAAGCACTGAGCCCAAGCTTTGAAATCGCTTCCGGAGTGCTCAGTTCAGGCTCTTTTGCAAGAGCGGATAAAAGGTCCTGGATGGCTTCTTTTGCGATTTCCTGATTTGAAATTGCTACAAAAAGCCCTTTGAAATGCTCATCTGTAAGGTTTTCGGTCTCTACCCCATTTCTCCGGATTTCCGGAACGATCCCGACAAGAGTTCTCGCAATGAGAGTTGAGTTTACGTTTGCATCTTTCCTGTAAATCTCTATTAGATCTTCAAAGAGAGGAAGATGCTTTGAATAAGCTATTTTTTCGGCAAGCTCTTTATTCAGGCCGTTTTCGGAGATAAAACGTTTCGCCCTTTCAGTAAGGAGTTCGGGAGTCTCAATCGAATCGAAATATTCCTGCGAGATTTCGATTTGAGGCACATCGGTTTCAGGGTACATCCTTGCAGCGCCAGGAAGGGGCCGCATATAGGCGGTATTTCCATCGGGAAGGGCTTTTCGAGTCTCCTCCGGAATTCCTTCTATGGCTTCTTTTGCCCTAGCAATAACCGCTTCGATTGCGAGCCTAGCTTTTTCGGGCTCGTCCGCAACCATTATTACGGCATCCCCTACAGATGCACCTATTGCGTCTCGGACAGTCTTGACTTCTTTTTCGGTTATCCCGTAGTTGGGAAGTTCGTCGGTGTGGAAAATCCCTCCTACACCCGCAGTCTTTGCCCGGTCTGAAAATTCGGTTCCGAGTCTTCTTCCTGGCTGTACTTCTTTGCCTACGAGCCCATCGAATTTCCTGAGAAGGGCTGCAAGGACTGCTCCTTTTTTCACGCCTTTTTGCAAGACCTTGGATTTTGTATCTACGAAAAGTCCTGTTACGTCATAGATTTCTTCGCAGACGAAGGCTTTTCTTTCCATAAGCTCCTGCCTGATAAAAAGGAGATTTAACTGTCTTTCAACTTCCCTGCGAACAATATCTTCTATGAGGTCAAGTGCCTGCACGCCTTTAATTTCGACTCTTGCACCTTCGGCAATTGAGATGTTTACATCCTGCCTGATCGTGCCAAGCCCTCTCTTTACTTTTCCTGTAGACCTGAGGAACATTCCTATCTGCTCGGCAACCTCTCTTGCCTGGCTAGGGGAAGTAATATCTGGCGCAGTTGCGATCTCCACAAGTGGAATTCCCAGCCTATCCAGGGAATAAATTATCGAGTCTCCGATTTCCTCTACTTTCTGGGCAGCTTCTTCTTCTACGCAGAGGCTGTCAATTCCGCAGCGCCCGTCAGAGGTCTCGATATATCCGTCGCTTGCAAGAAAAGCAGTCCTCTGAAACCCGCTCGTGTTTGACCCGTCGACCACAATCTTCCTCATAACGTGCATCTGGTCGACAGGTTTCATGTTGAAGAGTTTTGCAACCTCGAGGGAAATATCCAGGGCTTCCTTATTGAGTTCTCTTGGAGGCTCTTCATCATTTTCTACAAGGCAGGTAGTGTCATATGCCTTATAGACATACTTCCTCCGGATCTTGGTCTGCTCCACTGCAGCCCTGTCCTTTTCTCCCATCTCACTTTCCGTAGCCCTGAGATACCTGAAGAACTCAAAGTCCGAATCCTTGACATCCCTTATAATGGTCGGACACCTACAGAACAGCTTCTCCTTCGAATCAAGCTGCTGGTGAATTTCAAGCCCGGCTTTTAGCCCAAGTTCACTGTAATCATATTTTTCCATATTTTCACCCGAATCTAAGCAGGAAGCGCCTTAATGCTCTTTAATTTCCTTATCTTCTTTAAATTTTCCTGAAATTTTTCTTAAATTCTCTTTAATTTTCCCTTTAGCCCTTTTTAATTCTCTTTCAAATCCGATCTTTCAAATCCAGCTCTTTTTGTTCTCCCTTCTGTTTTAAGTCCTTCGGCTCGTTAATTCCTCTCTCATTTAAACTCTTTTTGCGCTTGATTCCTCTCTTAGCTTTTTAGGTGCTGCACTGCAATTCTCAATTGTTGTTGAGTAGCTGTTGAATAATTGTTGAGTAAGAAGTTGAATGTAAAAGGTATGATAGAATGTATAAAGGTATCTCTGTATATAAGAGTGAAACAATTTGACCCGCCAAGTAGTAAATATCAGTAAAGAAATGCTGGCCATTTCCGCAGAGATATTCTTCTTGAAAAGTGTAAGCATCGGACTTACCAAAAGGAGTCTCTTCTCGGATTATTCTTATATTCTTATATTCTATCGTCATTAAAGTTTTTTATTTCCTGAAAACCTACACCTTTATATAATCCCGAACTTACCTTCTGCCATGAGAAACGGTACTATCAGAGCAAACATTAAAGAAGGACT
Source organism: Methanosarcina sp. UBA411 (assembly GCF_002495725.1). Classification (NCBI taxonomy): domain Archaea; kingdom Methanobacteriati; phylum Methanobacteriota; class Methanomicrobia; order Methanosarcinales; family Methanosarcinaceae; genus Methanosarcina; species Methanosarcina sp. UBA411. The sequence continues at coordinate 97,638 of NZ_DAGK01000012.1, read as the reverse complement.
AAATGTCGGAATTGTCTTAAAAGCAGACCAGAAAACCGGAAAAATTACTCGGGGCGTCGTAAAGAGAATTTTAACCAATTCTTCAACCCATCCGCACGGAATAAAAGTACAGTTAACGGATGGCCAGGTTGGAAGAGTTAAGGAAATCTATTAAAAGTTGCAGGATAAGTGTTTTCGGAAATTGGCATGTGGTCAATGGTAAGGAGTAACCGCCAACAACCATATATCTATTAATCTTATGTTGAAAATCTTATGTTGAACATGCACCCAATATTTAATGGAAAAAATGACAATGAGATAAAAACATGCTAAAATTTATTGCTTCAGATATGTTTTTTATTGCCGGTACGAAGCTTGGCAAGGAAATCAAGAAAATATTTACACAGCAGCAGCAGAAGCCGGTCATCGTTACTGAAGAGATGCTGCAAAAACTGCCGGATCCGATAAAAAGATATCTTAATTATACAGGGGTGGTTGGTAAGCCGATAGTACAAACGGTAAGGCTCAAGCAAGTCGGAAAAATCCGGAAAGATATCACACAACCGTGGATGAACTTTGAGGCAAAACAATATTATTCCGCAAGCCCGCCGGGTTTCGTCTGGATTGCGTATATGAAAACTTTTGGTTTGCCACTGATGCGAGTGAGAGATTATTACCTGGAGGGCAGGGGCAATATTCTGGTGAAGGCGCTTTCATTATTCACAGTTGCAGATTCAGGAGGCAAGAAAATGGATCAGGGAGCTATGACTCGTTACCTTAACGAAATGATGTGGTTCCCATCGGCTTATCTGGGAAAAAACATTTCTTTCGAACCCATCGACGCCAGTTCAGCAAAAGTAACGTTGAAGGATATGGGTAAAAATGTAACCGCAACTATGTACTTTGACGATGAGGGGAAGTTGACAAATTTCATGGCTCCACGTTACAGGGACATGGGCAACGGTAAGTTTGAATTGGAAAACTGGTCTACTCCGATCAGAGGATACGGTGAATTTGAGGGACTTAGGCTTCCCATACAGGGCGCAGGCGTCTGGAATTTAAGAGAGGGCGATCTGGAATACATTGATGTAAAGATAACCGATTTAAAGTTTAATCCGGAAGATCCATATTGAAAAAATAAGCAAGAGAGCTAAGGCGTTTTCCATTATACTTTTGTAAGATTTAAATGTCTCATCCTGAGTTGCTATTTTTCATTATTCTCCAGGTGCTTTCATCAGCACCAGCATTCATATAGTAGTATATAATTAAACATATGACTATAAAATCCACATTATGCAGCGCTTTTTCGAAAACCAATATTTTTTCCTAATAGGGTTTTTGAAACCGATTAAATTAATTTTAACATATGCTGGAACTTGGCGAAAATTGAATGACATTGTTTTTGATCTCTAAATACACCATATTTTACTGCATAATGTGGGATCAAAATTCCAGCAGTTACAAAAACGCAGTTAGAGCTAAAAAAGGCAAAGATAAGTAAACGAATAAATACACCAATAAATACAAAATAAGGAAATATAAATATAAATCTTCTCCGTGGCAAACTCTCTTTTCAATGTTTTCTAAAATCACTGAAAAATCATCCTAAGTAGTATCATAACCAAAAGATAGTTATCATTTCTTATGGCTTGATATATCTAGACTATATATCTATATAATTTTAAAAATAAATTTTGAACAAAAGATATCCTGGTATAGTAATGTTTATTTTAGTTCAAAGCCAATTAATTATAAATGAATATTCCTGAAAGAAAATATCTTAGGGGAGCTAACCTTATAGGGGCTGACCTTCGAGAGGCTAATCTTGAAGAGGCTAATCTCATAAAGGCTAACCTTGAAGGAGCAGATCTCAGAGGCGCTAATCTTCGAGGGGCTGATCTTCGAGGGGCTAACCTTTCAAATGCTCATCTCCTGGGCGGAAAAGGAGCTGACCTTGAAAAGGCTAACCTTGTAAAAGCTAACCTTGAAGGTACTGACCTTATAAAGGCAAACCTTCAAGCTGCTGACCTTGAAGAGGCTAACCTTCAATTGGCCAACATTCATTTGGCTAATCTTGGAGGGGCTGATCTTCGAGGGGCTAATCTTCAGGTGGCTAACCTCCAAAGGGCTGATCTTCACGGTGCCAATCTTCAAGATGCTGACCTTTATGGAGCTGACCTTCAGGATACCAATCTTACAAAAGCTAATCTTCAGGGGGCTAGCCTTATTAAGGCTAATCTTTACGGAGCTGATCTTCTAGATACTAACTTCCAAGAGACTAACCTTGAAGGAGCTAATTTATGTCATGCAAAAAATGTATCAGTTGACCAGCTTTCTAAAGTGAAAACCCTTTATAATGCAAAATTAGACGAAGAGATCTTAATACCACTAAAAGAAAAGTACCCTGATCTTTTAGAAGTACCAGATTCTTTTCTATTATGAAATCTATTCCCTATGAATGGATTGCACACAGAACAAAATAACAAAAGTATTTCTCCCTTTTAAAAATATTGTTGAATTCGCACTTTTTTAATATTACCTTTTTAATATTATCTTTTTAAT
>NZ_DAGK01000012.1:0-94884 GCF_002495725.1 Methanosarcina sp. UBA411 | reverse complement strand
CTTTTTAATATTATCTTTTTAATGTTTCTTCTTGAAGATAGTAATTATCTTCTAGGAGAGAGTAATTTTAAGGAGAAATGTGCCCTAATTGTGACTCTCAGCTGTGTTAACTGCAGACAGCTTATTCGGGGCTCTTTATGGAACTTTGAGGCCGTAGACTAATAATTAAGTCTATCGGAGAAGATTTATCGATTCATTTATTTTTTCAGTTATTCTAACAAATATAACCGATAATATAAGGAGAACTAATAATTGAAATTCTTATTTTGAATTCCCGTGCCCTTTTTTAACTATTATTCTAGTTCCTGTATATTATTTTTTAATCATGAATTTTCTTCACCTTTTATAAAGGAAAATAAAGTATCATCAAGTTTTAAAGCCTCGGTTTAGAGTAATATCTAGATTATTGAATAAAAATCTAGATTATTGAATAAAAGTATACTTATATTTTAATTTTGCAATATAATATTTAGTCCCAGCTTGCCTTTCTAAAATGAAGGTAAAAGTTGATAGGCGATAAAATGAGAATTTAAAGATCTTTATCCTTTATATTTTAAAGATCTTTCTTAAGAAGAAAAATTCCAAAAACGTTGAATACTTCGAAAAGTTGAAAAAAGTGAACTTTAGGGAAGTTCATACAAATACGCGGCACCTGCTGTTTTTCATAACACCATGACTGCCTCGGATTCCTTTTGGAGTCCCTGAAACAGGAATCGCTAATAATCCCTTGCAGGCAACCCGTCAGCGGCCCTTATATATTTAAGCGGTTGTACGACAGTAAAATTACGGTTGCCGTATTTTATTGTAGGGGCTTAGACATGCAGGTCAAACCGCAAGGATCGACTGTAGGACTGAAAACCCAAAATGAAACGGTTGCGAGGCGGTGTCAAGTACTGTGTCAATGAGGGTTATGTTCCTTGCATCAAAGAATTTTTCAGACAGTTCCTGAGGGCGGTTTCAGGGGCCATCTGAAATATCTTTCTTATTTTTAGGTAATTTTTTCAGGATAAGATGATATAAAGAAATATGCTTTCAGAATAATATTATGTTTTTTTAGGATTATTTAGATCATTTTGTACTTAGATTAAGCCCAATTATCCCTACTACGACAACAAAAAGAGAAACAACTTTTTAAAGCATTTACAGGCTCCTGAACCCGAAAATTCCGATCACAGTGATAAGCGCTGTCACGAGCCTTGCCCAGACTGCGTATGCAATGCTGATATCCATGCCTTTAATGACCAGAGTAAATAAGAAGAAACTGATCGCATAAAACGCAAAAATCAAAATTGAAGGCAGTAATCTTAAAAAACCTTGTGAAAGTTCCATACAGGTAGTTCCGCAGACCTCAAATAAAATTGCCAGTAAAAGCAGGTAATAAGAGTTTGTCATTTTATTATTTCTTATCTCTTTATTTTTTATTTTTTTCTTATATCTCTCTCATATTCATTATTTATCACCTGCTTGTTAGGATCAATCGGCAAATTTTTACTTATATTTTACAGAGTTATACCTTTCCATAGCCCGAAAAAAGGCTAATATATCCGAATTTTCGTCAAAATTGTTATATTTAATTTTTTTCCAATAAAATCAGCAATATAAGATCCAGAAAGCTTTCTTTCGTTTGCAGGTCTTTATTTTTAGAATTCTAAATTCTTTGCAGATATATTTATATATGATAAATGCTTGGGAAATAGTGGTAGTAAAAATAAAGAGTCATATAATCTGTTATTAAAAACTTATTTTTGTTTTTAATAAAAGAATGTATAGATCTTATTTTTATAGCAACCTACACGAATCCGCTATAAGCGGAGGTGAAACGAAAATGAGTTTTAATGACAGAGGGAACTCTTTCAGGGGAAGAGACAACAACCGGGGAAACAGAGATAACAACCGTGGAGGTTTCAGAGGTGGCAACAGTGGCCCCAGAGAAATGCATTCCGCAGTTTGTTCTGACTGTGGTGTAGAGACACAGGTTCCATTCAAGCCAGCTGAAGGAAGACCAGTTTACTGCAGAGACTGCCTACCAAACCACAGAAAGTTCTAATTCCAGAAATTCCAGAATTTTCTCTTTTTATCATATCACTGGAAAACCTCCTGTAACAGGGGTTTCCAAACTCCTTTTATTCTAATGTATAATCTTACACGACATGGTTTTTCTCTTTGAAGAAGCAGCTTCTATTTTTTTGGTTTTAGTGGATTAATCTTATATAGTATGGAAATAGTTATATATTTTGTAAAAATAATGAGACATATAATCTGTTATTAAAAACTCCGTTTTTGTTTTTAAATAATAAGTTATATCTGATCATGTTTTTATCTAATACATGTATCCGCAATAGGTGGAGGTGAAACGAAAATGGGTTTTAATGACAGAGGAAATTCTTACCGTGGAGGCAACCGAAATAGTGGCCGCGGGGGTTTCAGAGGCGGCAACAGCGGTCCCAGAGAAATGCACAAGGTTATCTGTTCTGACTGCGGTGTTGAGACTGAAGTTCCATTCAAACCGACAGAAGGACGACCGGTTTATTGCAGGGATTGCCTGCCTAACCACAGAAAGTTTTAAACAAAACTTCTTAACATAATATTAAAGTAAAGTGTTGATTATTAACTATCAGCATTTGCTTCACTTTTTATTATGTGTTTTACCATATGGCTGGTAAAGTGCATTAGAACTCTGAACTTTTATCAATTTAGCACTTGTTCGTTTAGTGGGATATCATCTCGTTTGCACGTATTTTTATAGAGAATTATTGTATAAAAAATGCTCTAAAGGGTTTTGAAGAACTTCTCAGCATGTAAGTCAAACAGTAACTGAAGGATCTTTAAGGATCTTTGGAATATGAAAGTTTCCTGAGGTTCAGGGCTTTTCAGAGATTCTAGATTTCCAAGGATTTCTTTAATACCTGTCTATTTACGAGCCTCAACTCAAAGTATGTGAAGCAGCCACAGACACAGAAGGTTGGAAACTTCAACAAAATAAAGCAAATCCTAACAAAAAATAGACGAGTAATACCAAGAGGAATTAACCTGGCAAATTATCGAAGTAATATAAGAAAAAGAAAAGCAGGAACTGGACGTAACGTACCCACTACTCAGGAAGTAACAAGAGTACGCACACCACGTAAAGAGAACCACGAAGTTCTAGCAACAGTATCAAGTTTACTTGGCTCAAAAAGAGTTACATTGCAGTGTATGGATGGTATAGTCCGAATGGGCCGTATTCCCGGATCCAAAAACAAAAAAATGTGGATTCACGAGGGAGATGTAGTAATTGTCGCTCCCTGGGAAATTCAGGATTCCAAAGCCGATGTGATCTGGAAATATACAAGACCCCAGGTAGAATGGCTTGAGAGAAGAGGGTACCTCAAATAAGTACCCGACCCCACAGTAAAATTTTATAAAATTAGTTTGCTCTTACTACTCTGGTTTTAACCAGTTTTCGGTTAAACCTCTCTTCTCTTACATATTCCCTTCAAATATTTATTTTTAATTTCCTCAGCTTACCTTTAAGCCCTCAACTTAATTTTAATTTTTTCCAATATCTCTTAATTTTTTCTAGCTTGCTTTAATTCCTTCAAATATTTGTTTTTTTAACTTTCCTTCCTTTAATCCCTCTAACTTATTATTTTATTTCTCAATTTTCCTTTATATATACAATAGAATTCAACTTGCAATTTTAATCTCTGTCCTCAAGAGATTGTCTGGAAAATTTCAAAAATTGGGTTAAATAAGGCATCTCTAATGTAGCATCACTTTAGGTATGATCTTGATTTTTATGAGTAAAACTTATATAATTTGACTGTATACTAATAGCATTAAAAATAAAGAGATGTATAATCTGTTATTAAAAACTAGTTTCTGTTTTTAATCAAAGAGTAATATACAGCCTTATTTTTAAACTATTGACTATCCGCTGTAAGCGGAGGTGAAAAGAAAATGGCTTTTAATGACAGAGGAAATTCCTTCAGGGGCAGAGACAGCAACCGTGGAGGTTTCGGAGCTCCCAGGGAAATGCACACCGCTATCTGTTCTGATTGTGGCGCTGAAACCGAAGTACCTTTCAGGCCTGACCCTGACAGACCAGTCTACTGCAGAGACTGTCTTCCTAACCACAGGAAACCCAGAGAAAACAGATACTAATATCAGGTTAACTCAAAAAGTCCTATTTTTATAAATTATGTCCGTTTCGTTTAGCTTGACCAGGCAAAACGGACTTCCTTCTTTTATAACTCATATTGGATAATATATCCCGCTGAAACACTTATAACGAATAATAGAAGCAATATGATCAATACATCCTTCTTATCTTTTTCTTCTTTAAACAAGACTAATAATCCTACACCGCCACTAGCGCAGAGTCCAGCAATCACTGAGCCATAAGTAATAACACCTTTGAGATACAACATCGTTATCGCGACAGAAGCAGCACAATTTGGAATAAGTCCGAATAACGCCACTAAAAACGGTTGGAAAACACTATTTACTAAAAATATTTCTTTGAAAGTTTCTTCACCCATTTGAGCAAAAGCAAAATTTATTGCAAACGAAACACTAAAAATAAAAATAAAAACATTGACTGTATGGATTATTGGGTGAAGGATAACCTCTTTTGGATTAAATTTTAATGAAGAAGGGCTTGCGCTGTGACCACAGCAAGCTTTTTCTTCTAGGATTGTTTCATGATCATGATATTCGTCATCATATCCTTCTGCATATGCCTTTATATGGGCTAAGATCTCCCTGTTCGATTTTCTAAAAGCAAAATCAACAGCATATCCACCGATTAAAGCGATAATAATTTTTGTAATTATCAGAGGCACAATAATTTTAGCCTTTTCTGGTTGAGAAAGAATTATCGGAATTGCCTCGTCTGAAGTGGACAAATAAACAGCAAGTAAAGTACCAATAGTGATTAGCCTTTGCGTGTATAGAGCCGAAGCGACAACAGATATTCCACACTGAGGGAAACTACCTGTCACCGCTCCTATAGCAGGTCCAAATATTCCAGCCTTTTGTACCGCTTCTCTGATATTGTTTGCATATTTATATTCAACTAACTCAATTCCAACGAAAATAATAAAAAGTAATGGAATCATTTTTGCGCTGTCTGTTAAAGCTTCCAAGAAAATATCAAACAAATGAGCTACTTCCATCTAATGGCCTCTACTTCGATTTAGTATTCCATTGTTCTCGGGTTTCTTTGTTCTTCACTGCACCAAATTTGTGAAGTAAACCTTCGTAACCTTTCTCATCCTATCGATTTTGCCAATAATCTATTCTCTTAGTGAATCCTAGTCTGGAAGTTTCTTCTTCAATATTCTCAATATAGTCTTCCCAATATCTAAATCGAATAAAGTATAACTCTTGCTGAACTACTCTTGTTGAACTTTCTTATTTTATTCTATCTTTATGCGACAATTAAGTTGATCCAGAGATTTTTTTAATAAGATATTCCCCTGGAATTTCTCAGATATATAATTATACTTTTATAAATGTATATAATTTATGTGAAAATTAGACTCTCCAACAATAACATTTATCCATTATAAAAAAGATTAGAGATCGGGGGAATTTTTATGGAAACAATGGACGCAATTTTTACCAGGAGAAGTATCCGCAAATACTTATCAGATCCGGTAAATCGGAATATGATTGAGAACGTTATAAAAGCCGGAATGAATGCACCTTCCGCAGGAGACGAACAGCCTTGGCATTTCGTTATAATTGATCAATACGATCTGCTTGATAAAATCTCAGAGTTACATCCATATGCAAAAATGCTGAAGAATACTCCGGCTGCATTGCTTGTGTGTGGGGATCAGCGCGCTCCTAAATTCAAAGATTTCTGGATTCAGGATTGCTCGGCTGCAAGCCAAAACATGCTGCTTGCCGCCCACGATCTTGGGCTTGGAGCCGTCTGGATCGGAGTTTATCCTGTTGAAAAGATGATCCTTGAATTAAGAGGTTTGTTAAATATTCCGGCGCATGTAACTCCGTTTTCTATTATTGCAATGGGTTATCCAGCAGAGGAAAAATCAGGCAGAATGAGGTACGATACTTCCAGAATCCATAGTAATTCCTGGTAAATTTCCGAATCTGCCGAAGCCGGAATAATACTTACTGGAATCAGGCTGGCCTCCAGCTAAATTCCTGAAGGTATGTACTTTATTGATGTAACTTATACCTTTATTATTTTTGCCGAACCTCATTTACTTTTTATTCTCCGAATTGAACTTTAATATTAATTATTAGAAATTTTTTAGAAACATTCATTAACTTAAGGAGATAATTAAGTGTAAAATTAAAAAATAATGTAGATTAAGTGTGAAATTAAGCAGTAGTGCAAAAGAGGGCTGGTTTATGAAAAAGAAGTTGATATCAAGTCTTATTTTTCTTATAATTCTTTTTGCTGCACTGCCTTATTCAGCCGGAGCTGCCAATGAGAATCTTCTTAAATATACCAGCTCCGGAAACGCTTTTGGAGGCGGAGAAAATCTTCAGATTGACCAGAATATTCAGGGAGACCTGGTGCTTGCAGGGTCCAGGCTCGAAATAAACGGGAACACGGGAGACGATTTCCGGGGTGCAGGCGGGGAGATAATTGTTAATGGAAACGTTTCAGGAAATATTATCGCAGCCGGAGGCTCTATCCGGGTAAATGGTAATGTAGGTGGAGATGTTGAAGCATTCGGCGGCCAGATTTTTCTTTCTCGGGACAGCGTGGTTGAAGGGGATATCCTCCTGGGCGGAGGGGAAGTAACACTTGATGGGACTGTTAACGGAAATGGGAAGGTCTCAACAGGCACCCTCAAAACCGGAGACGGCTTCAAGCTTAAAGGAAATCTTTCACTTCAAGCCGATAATTACCCATCCAATCTAAAAGATAAGGTTGGGGGAAACCTGAATATTTCACAGGTAAATGTGAAGGAAGAACAATATGAAAGTATTTCCGAAGGGTTTAGCATCTTCTCTTTCATCTTCGGGCTGCTCGCGTCCCTGGTTCTGGGTCTGATCCTTATCTATCTTTTCCCGAATTTTGTAAGCGGGCTTGCAGAGATTCTAAAAGATTCGCCTTTGAAGACGGGAATATTGGGCTTTCTGGCTCTAATTTTCCTTCCAGTAATCTCGGTAATTTTACTGTTTACTTTCTTTGGGTGGAGCCTTTCAGTTCTGATTATTCTGCTCCTGATACTTGCGCTTCTTATTGCTACAGTACCTGTGAAACTGCTTGCAGGCAAGGTAATCTATAATAAAATCTTAAAAAAGGACGCCGGAAAAATGGTATACTATCTTGTCGGAGCAGTTATATTTGCAATTGCATATGAAATTCCCTTATTGGGAGGACTTATACGTTTTATTGCACTCGTCATAGGATTAGGGGCAATAGTAGCCTGGCTTGCAATTCGAGCAAGACCGACAAGTTAAGCAGGCAGGCTTTACAAGTGGCAAAAATTTCAATTTTTTTCTGTCCATTTGGCTTTAAGGCATATCTTGAATTAATTAAAAAATCTGAAAATTTAGAGCTAATTTGAAAATTTGGAGAAAATTCTGAGAAAATTTGGAAAAAATCTGGAAGTTTGAAGACTACCTGGGAGTTGGAGAAAAACTGAAAAAGGGAGGGAAATTTCAGGAAAGAACTTCTTCCCTGTATTTCTCGAATCCCATTCTTTCAAGAAGTTCTCCGAACCTCTCTCCGTCAAGGCCTTCTCTCCTGTAATACTCAAAGGTTTTTTCAAGGACTGAGAAAAGCTGCTCCTCGTCTGCAAGTTCAAGAAGCTTTATCCCTTGCATAGGCTGGCGCCCTGCCTTGCCTCCGACAAAGATCGTGCATCCGGTTTTTTCTGCTCTCAGGGCATCTTTCCGGCAGGCTGCAATACATGCTCCGCAGAGTATGCATTTTTCTGTATCTATACAGGCTTTATCTTCCAGGACTTTTATTGCTCCCACCTTACATGCCTTTTCACAGCGCTTGCAGCCCACACAATTTTCCTCGATAGTTTCAGGCCTTACATTGCCCATGATCCCGAAATCGTTTTCCTGAGGCCTTACGCAGGCCGAAGGGCAACCTGTTACTGCAATCTTGAGTTTTTTAGGGACAGCTTCCCCGAAGTATTTCTCATCGATCTTGCATGCTATGCTCTCGCAGTTGATCAACCCGTTTCTGCAGACCCTATCTCCCTGACAGGCGACCACGGCTCTTACCCTTTTTCCTGCAGAGCCTCCTGAAATACCCTGCTTTTCAAGTTCATTGTTTGCTGCTTCCGCATCTTCAAGTTTAACAAAAGGAACCTCAATCTGCTGCCTTGAGGTTATGTGGATATAGCCAGATCCATATTTCTCGGCTGCATCTGCAATTGCCCGCAACTTTTCGGCGTCCAGGTTTCCACTTACAACCTTCAGCCGCATTGAAAACATATTTTCCTGTCTCTGGGGTAGAAATCCTTTACTTTTAAGTAAAGACACATCTATTTTTTTTTCACTCATATAAGATCACTCGTTTAAAAAACAAATATTCTTGATGTATATATATTTATTGTATATTATCCATCTTTATTAATATATTTAATCATTTACCCGACTTTGATAATTTGAAAAATTGGGACGTGGATCTATACCCGAGAAAACAAGAGATTTGGATCAGGTAAGACAAGATAACTTGATCGTTGAATATGGGAGAAAAAGTCAAAGGAAAGAAAAGGCGTTGAACTGCACGAGTACCATATAAAGCGTAGTCCCTGTAAAGATGCTGAGCATGGCATTTCGTTTCCAGAAGTGCAGCCCGGCAACGACACCTATGGTTAATAATTCAGGAATCCCATACGGAGCTGTCAGCCATTGCACGTCCTTTAAGCAGTAGATCACAAGTAGCAGGAGGATCATAGGAGGCAGATTTTTTTCAATAACCGAAAGCATCGCAGGAGGTTCCCTTGAGCCAAAACAAATGAACGGGAGAGCCCGCGTTGCAAAAGTCGCAAGAGCTATAATCGCAATAGTTATGAACATTTGAAGGGTGTCCAGCATTAGCTTTTCTCCTTTATTTTGCCTTCAACAGATTGTGAAGATGAATTGATCGGTCTAATTTCCTTCTTTTGTGAAGTTTCCTGTGTTTTCTGGGTTTTCTGCTCTTTCTGGATTTTCTGCATTGACTTTTCCCTGCCAATCAGGATCAGAGTCCCAAGAATAATTGAGGCAAGCAGCATATTGTCAGGATTGAAAAGAATAAGGGAAAGTGTTCCTGCACCCACGGCAGCTATGAAGGGAAAACGTGCCTCTGAGTTGAAATATTGCTCTATGGTAAGCACCACGAATAGCGCAGTCAGAACAAAACTCATTCCTTCAAGATTAAGATCCAGGACAGAACCAAGTGCAGCTCCTAGCACGGAACCTGCAATCCAATAGAGGTGGTCAAGTGCTGCAATATAAAAATAAAATCTTGACTTTGAGCTGCCCTGCGGGACGTCTGTTGTGGTCAGGAGAGCATACGTTTCGTCGGTTAAAGCAAAGATCAGGTAAGGTTTGACCCTGCCGACTCCGGAAAACTTCTCAAGCAGCGACAGCCCGTAAAAAGCGTGCCTGAAATTGAGGAGCAGCGTGGCTATGGCAAACTCAGTTAGTCCTGCGCCGGCAGCAAGTAAAGCTACTGCCAGAAATTGGCCCGAGCCTGCATAGACAAAAAGGCTCATAATAAAAGCGTAGATCCAATGATATCCTTCTCCGTCAAGCAGAAACCCGAAAGCCATTCCGAGGGGTATGTATCCAAGAAGCACAGGAACTGTGGTCTTGAAGGCGATGATGAAAAGATCTTTATTTTGCTCGCCTGCTTCCTTTTTGTCTTCCCAGTTTCTGACCATGCTATCTATCTTCTGCTACCTGTGCTATAATTCCTTTTGAAAAATGAAAAACAGGGATTATATTTCTCATATATATCTTTTGCCAGTATAGAATTACTTCCGGGAAAATGAATTTTCAGTTTGCCCATGGGTAGATATGAAATCTTCCAGAAAAGGAGTCTTCGGATAAAAGGAAAGTTCTGCTGGAACTTTTAAATATTTATAGCTATTTATAGAGTCTGAAATTTATTCTTTTAGGATTTATTTCCTAATAATTTCCTGATAATCTCTGTAAGTTCTCAATAATTTATATTGATTCTCACTTAGATTCTCACTTAATTCCTTTCTAATCCTCAAACCTTTTTGGAGAAATAACAGTGGATGACTGGATTATTTTAACCCTTATGCTTTTCCTTGGCCTTCTTGCAGCTTATCTACTTTTTAAATATATTGCTCTCAAAGGCCGAACCGAGTCCCGTGCCAGAGAGCTGTACGAAACCTGGCAGGCGAAGGAGATGGAACGCCAGGTTTCCGAAAAAGCCGAAAACCTCTTCAGGGCCTGGAAGCTTGATGAGGAGAAAAAGATTCGCCAGGACGCCGTAAAGAAAAGTGAAGCCGTTATCCGGGGCAAGGTTACAGAACACCTTATCCCTTATTTCCCGGATTTTGAGTACAATCCCAAGGATGCACGTTTCCTCGGTACTCCTGTGGATTTCATTGTTTTTGACGGCCTTTCAGAGGGAGAAATGAATAAGGTGGTCTTTGTCGAGGTCAAATCCGGAAAAACCGGAACTCTTTCCCCGAGAGAAAAGCTTGTCAGGGACTGCATAGGCAGAGGAAAAGTAAGCTATGAGATTATCCACAACAGGGAAAACAATTGAGTGATTTATTCCCTTTTTCCGGATTTAGTTAATTGCTGCTCTTCTTAGCCCCGGACTCTCACTTGTCGCAAACGATCGGCTTTTCCGAAAAAACGAATGAAAAGACGTAAACCCAAAAGAAGAAAGAATTATTTTTGGAACAATTACGCTGAAGAATTCTGCCACATCTCAAATGTTGTGGTATGAAAGGATTCCCAAGTAATGCAGGAGAGAAATGGTAAGTGCTACAAAGCTGAGGATCAAAAACACACTGGATATCCTTATAAGCTGATATTTCCCCTCAAGGATTCTGAGCTCAAAATCCCGGCTGACTTTAACTTCCCCATTTTCCAGAATTGAGGCCTGGTACAGACTGCGGAAATCTACAGTACTTTTGATATTTTGCAGATCGAGGGAATAATAGTCCAGAAGAAACTCCTCCTCAGTAACAAAAATCAGAAACTATCATCTATAGGAAATTGTCAATATATAACTTTGTTTTTATTGTCTGGTTAGAATATAAATACAAAAAACAAAATATCTATTAAAAAATCTAGGATAAATAAATTAATGATGATAAAAACAAATTAACAGTAAAATCAGAAAAACGAGCTGCCCACTGCTAAAGAAGAGCTGGATATTTTACCTCAATTCTTTCCAGGGCGGGAGAGATTTGATCTCCCATTCAATCAAAGCCGATCAGTTCCAGCCGCGCCTCGGTGCGGGACAAGAACGGTCTGGATATACTTTTCTGGTTGTTCCGTGATAATGTCAACAGGTTAAGAAGGGAGCGTCGAAAAAAGTAAAATCTGGATAATCTGGAAATTTGTCTCTCTTTATCTCTTCACTCCAGCTTCCCCTCTGGCATATAGCACCCAAAATAGGTATTTTGCTCTACTTTCTTCAGGATATTATTAATGTTTTCAAGCGTGGCTTCCATCCTTTCCATCCTCTTTTCAATTTCCTCGATTCTAGCAAGAATTTCCTGGTCTGTAGTCATAATTTCAATCCCATGTATTTTTTACAATTTAGTTTAATAGAAGCTTTTGATGTGTATTCCAGTGTATATTCTGCAATCATTTTATAGTCAACGTAAAAACTCACCGCTGGCTGATTTAAGTAAAATCAAGGTACATTTTTCTGGATAATGAAATATAAAGGGGGATGAAAAATACCATGCTGAGAATTGCAATAACCGGCAGTCCGGGTATTGGAAAATCAACAGTTGTGGCAAAAGCTGCTGAAAAACTTGCCGACAAGCCGGGCTTCAAAATAGGCGGCATCCTGACTGCCGAAATCCGGAAAGAAGGGCAGAGGGAAGGTTTTTCAATCAGGGACCTTGCTACCGGAAAAACCGGAGTCCTGAGCAGCGTCAGAGGAAGTGGACAGAGAGTTGGAAAATATCATGTCAACCTGGAAGAACTTGAAAAGATCGGGGCAAATGCTCTCAGGAATGCCCTGGACTGTGACCTGATAGTTATCGATGAGGTCGGGCCGATGGAGCTCAAATCCGAAGCTTTCGTTTCGGCAGTTGAAAAAGTCCTGGAATCCGATAAACCGGTTCTTGCAGTGCTGCATCGGTCAAGCAGTCACCAGCTGGCTCAGAGGATGAGGAAAGAATTCGAGGTTTTGATGGTTAATGAGGAAAACCGGGATGAACTGCCCGAAAAAATAGCAAACTGCTTCAGGGAAATGTGATGAAACTGATCCTCCTCGTCCCGCCTGTCGCTATTAACAGAAAGTATCGTATTCTGTACCGGAAATATTTACGGAACAATCTCGTCCGAGTTCAGGGTGCACTTCAGAGTTTCCTATCTGATCAAAGAAAAGTAAACTACTAAGATAAATAAGTTGCTCGAATAAAGTAAGCTTCTCGGATAAGCAGAGCCTTCCTATTTATCTAGCTCTCTGAAAAAACCGTAACCTGGTCCCTGGCCAAAAATTTATTCCTTCATCAAAAGCTTAATCAAATTTTTATAAAAGAAGTAGCCCGTTTTGCCAGTCATTGATAATTTTGGTAGCAGTCCTTGTTTCATCCACCTCGCCTTTCTTTTGCAGAAAATTACACTGTTTGCCTATCAGTTCAAGTACATCATAGGATGTCTCATCTTCGATTGTGATATTGTAGAAGGATTCAAGGGCTGTTTTATTTTCGGCAAGCATTTTTTCAATCATCTTCAGGGCGACTCCAATTTTATCCTTAAGGTGGGTTACATCCTTGATTCCGAGCAAGCCTTGGAGATACTCATCTTTCTCATCAAAAGGAATCACTCCAGGCGTATCTATGAACATGATGCGAGAGCCTGCGCCTATATGCTGGACGCCTTTTGTGTGGCCCGATACAGAAGATGTGCTAGCCCGGTGCCTGCCTGTAACGCCATTGATTACCGAGGATTTGCCAACATTGGGATAGCCCAAGGTGCCGACCAGAATATCCTGCTCTTTTATACCGGCTTTTGTAGCGGCCGATGCAAGGATCTGGTGCCTCAGCATTGTCGTTCCTGACCTATCCTTGCTGGAAACAAAAATTACAGGTGCAGTTCTCGAAAGGCGGGCTTTAGTTTTTTCGAGTTTTTCTCTTGATACAAGGTCGGACTTATTGATTACTATTATAAAGGGTTTGTTTAAGCGGGTAATCTCGTGTTCGACTTCGCTATTTCGGGTCTCATCAGGAAACCTGGCATCGATTACTTCAAGAAGGACATCAGCTTTTTTGATAACATCTTTTACAAGGGCTTTGTAGCTCGCCATATACCTGGCTATTGTCACAACCCGGTATATGAAGATAGTGAGATATGGCTCCAAAAGGCGAGTGACTTTCAATAGTCCACGGGACCCAATAACTATCACTTCTTATGATTATTCAATCTTTGACTAATAGTTTTATAATAGTTCTACAATTGTTTAAGATAGATCTGTACTTAGAGGATTTTACTGTAAAGGCTCGGCTATACAGTTATTTCTTGCTTTGAAGTATAATTTCTTACTGAAAATAGAAGTTTTCGTTTTGAATAAAAAGGTCTCTAACAAAAGCAAATGATACAATAAGAGAGAGAAAAATGTCAGATAATGATTCTTTATTTATGAAACGAGCAATCGAACTTTCCCTTGAAAATGTGAAAAAAGGAGGAGGCCCTTTTGGGGCAGTAATCGTCAGAAAAGGGGAAATTCTTTCAGAGAGCTGCAACTTGGTTACTGCACTTAATGACCCGACAGCCCATGCTGAGATAAATGTAATAAGAGAGGCAGCCAGGAAACTCGAGACCTTTGATCTCAGCGGCTGTGTTATCTACTCTTCCTGCGAGCCTTGTCCAATGTGTCTTGGAGCCATTTACTGGGCCAGAATCGATAAAGTTGTTTTTGCTAATACAGCTTCTGACGCTCAAAAAATTGGTTTTGCGGATTCTCTTATTTATAAGGAAATCTCCCTCCCTCCCCAAGAGCGAAATATAGAGTTCCGCCAGCTCTTCAGAGAAGAGGCCTTGAAGGCATTTAAGGCTTGGGAAGAATCCGAAAATAAAATAGAGTACTAAAGAGCTAAAACTAAGGCTTAAAATCAAGAACAAATCAATAATCAAATCCGACAGTAAATTCTATCGGGTGTAAATTTTAATATCAAAAGTTTTTCTATAAATATTCTTCTGAAGGAAGCTTTATTTACTGATATTTATTCCACAAAACTTAAGCTTCCTGCTTTTATTTGCAGGCTAACCTTTTTCTGATTTTTATTTAGCGGGAAACCCATTTCTTTCATTGGCGTATAATTATAATCGGGGCTAGATTCACAATAAGAGTTTTCCATCCAGATAATGGGGGACTCACTAAATTCTACATGAAACTTTAAATGTGTTGCTGCACCTTTGTATTATAGAAAATAATTTCAAAAGGGATTTCCTGAGAAATGTCTGAAAACAAAAGCAAGTACATCAGCTGGTTTGAAGAAACAACAATTGATGATGTACTGCTGATGGGTAGGAAGAATACTTTCCTTGGGGTTGACAGGGATTCTGAACTTCTTGCCGCAGGATTTGATAAGTGAGATCCAGGGGTTATGAAGATTATGGCAATGACTGTGCAGGGAGCAAAACGGAATGGAAGATATAATGGGACTTGCGGGCAGGCTCCAAGCGACTTTCCTAAATTATGGAGTTTCTGGTAAAACAGGGAATAAATCCCATTTCACTTAATCCCGGTTCAGTCATGAAAATTACCCTTAAGGTTCTGGAGATTGAAATAGAATTGGATAGGTAATAAAATAACATAAAAAGAAACTTCAAAAACCGGGAAGATGATGAAGTTAGCTGGAAGAAACAAGACTAATATAGTTAAAACGTCTCTAAATAGTGACTTAACTGAGATTTTATATTAACTGTAATAGGAGAAATTCGAATGCCTTTCTTAAAATATTGTCCGGAATGCCATTCTAAACTCGAAAATAAGCTCTTTGAGAAGTTTCAGTATTGTCCTATATGTGGATACTGGACAAAAAAGGAAACTGTAAGACTGGAGCCATTCATAATCATGGAGTGAGATCGAAATGTTTGAATCTTCTGTAGAATGTACCCGATGCGGTACACCTCTTAAAAAGCAGGTAATTGGCTCAAATGTATTTTATTACTGTAGAAAATGTGGGTGTACTTCTTCGTCTGTTTCTTCTAGTGTGTCTTCTCAACGTGTAACTCGGCCGATAATTAATTTTTGAAAGATTTGAATCTATAAATAACTCTCAATAACTCTCAAAATCGGAGACTTCCAGCAAAACCAGTCTGGTCAATTAACTAATGTCTTGGACTGGCTAGTTTTGCTTTAAATTTTTCATTTAGCTTTCTTATAATTAGAAATTCATTTTGTTAAACAAAAGATGTTTACTATACCTGTTGAGGTAAGATCTACTGCAAGAGCTGCAAGCAGAAGTCCCATGAGCCTTGTAAAGACCAGCATCCCATTATACCCTATGAATTTATGAATCCTTCTTGAGAAGAGGAAGATGTACAGGCAGACAACGAAGGTCATTATGATTGATATTAGAATTATTATTTTTTGCTGAATATTTTCTGTGCTTCCCATCAGGACAATTACCGTACTGATTGCACCTGGGCCTGTAAGAAGGGGAAGGCCTATAGGAAAGACCCAGATATCTTCACGTTCTAGGGACTGCGAAATTTCCTCTTCAGTAATACTCTCTCTTGAGACTTTGGCATGCATCATATCGAAGGCAATGCTGAAAAGTAGGAGCCCTCCGGCAACCCGCAATGAATCCACACTAATGCTGAACAAGTCAAGTATTATACTGCCAGTTATAGCAAAAAAAAGAGCGATTAGACACGCAAGTGTGACAGATTTTTTCGCAATTTGATTTTTTTCTTCATGTGTCATCTTGCTGGTCAGGGAGATGAAAGTTACTACTCCGCTGATTGGGCTGACAACAACAAAGACAGATGTGAATGTGAAGATGAGAAACCCGATATTTCCAGTAATCATCTCACTTGTCATCCTTTTACTCCCGCCGTTTTATCGCTATCTAACTTCTAAATATACTTACCTTGTTGTATATTTACTTACTGGATTTTTGTAAAACTTTTTTCTGCTTCGTTTAAATTACATGCCTAACTCGATAGTGCGTATTTGTACATATTTTAAGGTTGACGATGTATTCGTTAACAGGTAAAGAAAATAAGCATCTCTCTCAGTTTATAGGGTTTATTAGGAAAACTCAACTTATTGTTACATAATCAAGCACTAATTACACGAGGCTAGTGATTGGGATCATAAAGCCTAGATAGAGAAGGAGTAGGATAAGTCCTTCAAGCTTTTTGATTTTCCAGCTGGTTCGTATAAAAAGGAGGAGCAAGGCGCTTATTATCAGCATAAAAGGTGCTATATAGTAAACAACGAGGTAGTTTGTCGTGATAGGGTGGACAAGCCCTGAACAGCCTAGTATCAAAGATATGTTCGCAATATTTGATCCTATGACATTTCCAATAGCAATGCCACCATAATTACTTCGGGCTGCTGAGACGGTTACCATGAGTTCGGGAACTGAAGTCCCAACTGCAACAAGGGTTATTCCTACAAGCGTCTCCGGAACTTCCAGCAGCCGAGCGAAGAAGATTGCTTGTTCTACAAAATATTTCGCCCCAATTATAATTGCAGCTCCGCTTGCAATAAGCTTAAAAAATTCTATTAATATATTTGCTTCTGAAAGGTTCTCTTCTATAACATCGAGGTCAGCATCTTCGTATTCAAACTCGGTTTCGAATTCAGCTTCAGTTCTCTTTTTAGTCTCGAATTCACCTTCGTTTCTTTTTTGAGTGCTTTTTCCGGTTTCCAAGATGCTTTTTTTCGTATTTCCTAAGCCTTTATTTCCTCTTTCGTACTTCTGGATATGGAGGTTTATCCTCGATTTTAAATTGGAAAGGTACTCAAATTTGAAAAAATAAATCATAAAATGTTTAAAATATATGTCTTCTTCATGTTTTCTCACTTTATCAATCAGGAATAAAATGTAGGCAAGATAAAATAAAATAAAAATTAAGGCTTCTAATCTCGAAATTCTAAAGTCAAATATAAAAAGGAAAAGAAGAAATGAGGAAAATAACATTATATATCCGTCTCTTTTCAACATAACTTCTTCTGTCCTGATATTTGTCAGAAGAGCAGCCGCACTTGCAATCAGCCCTATATTGGCAATGTTTGACCCAAGTATATTGCCCATAACTATTCCACTTGCTTGCTGGAAAGATGCTGCCAAAGAGGACGCAAGTTCAGGTACTGACGTACCCACGGACACAAGAGTCAATCCTATTACAAGCTCGGATACTCCAAACTTTCTTGCAATCCTGGATGAGGACAATACGAAGAAGTCTGCTCCTTTTACGAGCAACACGAGCCCGCCAAGAAATATGAGAATATTAATTACAGGCACATTGAATTGAGAACCTGAAAGTTATTTAAATATAACTATTTATATAAATTGACATAAAATTATTATCCTGAGAAATATTATATTTAAACATATCAAAGGGAAACACATCAAAAATAGATTATATAGAGAAACGCTTCAAACAAGCCTCAATTCCATCTCATAACAGCTTTCATTCTGGCCGCATATATTTTTTACCTGTTTAATTTCCCGAAAACCTATTTTTTTGTATAACTTTATAGCAGGGAGATTGTTTACATTGACATATAAGAGAACGGCTGATATTCCATTTATTTTCATTTCTTCGATACTACTCCTTAATAACCTCTCAGCAAAACCCATGCCTCTGAAGTTTCTGTCAGTTGCGATTGAAGATACTACTGAGTTTTTCTCAAAGCCTTTGAGGGAAAGTGTGGGTTTCAGGTAGTAGATGCAGTAGCCCACTATTTTACTCTTACTCTTCATAACGTAAAAAATATTTCTGGAATTCTTTGAATATCTTATAAGTTTTTTCGGGCTTGCGTTTTTAAATCCTTCAGCCTGGATCCTAAGAACCTCAGGAAGCATGGAGTCCTCTATAGAAACAATATCTTCTTTTTCTATTGATTTCCATTTTTTTACCATTAGATTACTAGTGGTATCTCGCAGCAATTTCTTAAGACTCATTAAATATCCAACTGACTGGGTGTGAATTCTTGTAATCCCCATAAAAATCACTCTTAAGGAAGGCTGTTAGTGAATCTATCTTTGAACAGTTTATAATTTCAAACCATTAAAAACTTACGACTTTATAATGACAGAAGTCTCCCCCAGCCTGGTAATTAAACGCACCTTAGAATATTCAATATTTATTTAAACATATCTTTTAACAAAAGATTAGTAAATAACATTAGAAAAAAGCTAAGTAAAACCAGCTTATTATGGTGCAAAGAGCGTTTAAAATAATCAGCTTTTTTAAGAAATGCTTTGTTTTTTTGATGGTTTGTAGCAAGAAGTTCGAGAGTTATTCTGAAAGAATGATAGAAATATAAGGAACGGATAGAGATGTAAGGAATGATAGAGTTAAGGAATGATTAATAAACCTAATATTAAAGAATTTTTAGTTCCATTTCATAACATATCTCTTTTGTGCCACATATATCTTTTATTTCTACATTTCTTTTGAAGCCCATTTTTTCGTACAACCTTATTGCAGGAAGGTTTTTTGTATTTACATATAAAAGAATTGAGGATATTCCATTTAATTTCATTTCTTTGATACTTTCTTTTAATAGTTTCTCCCCATAATTTTTTCTTCTGTAATTCTTGTCTATTCTAATTGAATAGATTACTGATTTTTTCTTAAAACCTTCTAGAGACAGAACAGGCTTTATATAATATATACAGTAACCTACAACTTGGTCCTAGCTTTTTATTACATAGAAGATTTTTCTCATTCTTCTCGAGTACCGTCTAATACCGTTTCGGCTTTTAGTTTCAAAGCCTTCGGATTGAATTCGGATTATTTCAGGAAGCATAGAATCCTCTATGGATACAACGTTTTCTTTCTCTGCCTGTCTCCATCTTCTTATATATAGAGCAGTAATTATATCCCGTACCAGTCTCTCAAAGCTTACTAAATATACGTTTAATGTAACCTGAACTTTTGTCATATCCATGCAGATCACTTTTAAGTGAGTATAATAATTGGCGAATTTACTTCTGAGTAGTTCTTTAGATTCCATGCTTGACGAATTAAGTCTCCTGCATATTGAAAAATATAAGGATATTTTCTATTTCGTGTCCTTCAGAATACCCACAGCTTTTAAAGTAGAACTGAGACCCAAAATTGAGAGTAAGCAGATTCCAAGGTATTCTCCAAGATTAAAAAGCTTTTAAGTCCTTTTTAAGTCGACTTTCCAATCTTCTCTTCAGAAATTGTTGTTAACCTTGAGTGTTTGACTCCCTTCAAACTTAGAATTTTTTCAGCTATCTCTATGATTTTCTCCCCTTCTCCTTGCAGAATTACTACTTCAAAACATGAATCTGGATTAATATGGAAACGTACTGAGGAATTTATTAGATCAGTATATTCATGCTGAATATTTGCCAGAGTGCTTGATACCCCTTTTTTTGAGCAATCATATACGACAGAAATCGTTGCAGCTCTTTTTCCCCTGATCTGCTGCATCCACTCATAGTGTTGGTTATATGTCCTTATGGCATCCCTTATTCCCTCGGACCGAGAGGAGTAACCTCTCTTCATAAGAGTTTTGTCAAATTTGTTGAGAAGTTCCTTTGGCAGGGAAATTCCTATTCTCATAAGCTTCTTTTCCATATACCCCTCCTGAAAACTGAAATTTTCTGCTAAGTACCCTTCCACAAGCCTGGTGGCTAAAAATGCAACAGGATACCTAAAGGAAAAAGTTGATATAATTGATATTATACTCCCAAATTCTCCACATTGATTTCCAGAATTATATTCTAATATTTTATTCTAACTTCGTGGCATAAATAGTAATCGAAAGACATATGAAATATGAGAAAGTGTATTGAACTTAGAGATATATTAGGCTTAAATTAACGGGATAGAAATATTTCTGCCCGAACCTTCGCTTCTATCCGGCTATTTGCAGGAAAAAGGCCTTCTTACAAAAAATGGATATCACTGTAAATATAAAGCGGAAATGTTCTACCTGCGCATATTTTCAAGCCAATTGTTTGCTAAATGTAAGTTTCACGGTCGGAAGATACTGATTCCGGCAAATTATTCCTAAAACTACTGTTTTTTATAAGTATCCTTGAGATCGGTAGCAACCCTATGGATTCCCAAAAAGCTTATTAAAGGCAGAGTTCTATAGCGTGAAACACATTTACGCTGAATTTAGCTGACAATGAATAATTTTTCTTAGTTATCAATTTAATAAAAGAGTTGAATATTATGGCAATCCAGAAAGGCGATTTCATAAAGTTGAACTACACAGGTAAGTTCGAAGACGGCAGGATTTTCGACACAACAGACGAAGAACTTGCAAAAAAAGAGGAAATCTTTAGCCCGCATGGACTTTACGGCGGAGACGTTGTTATTGTCGGTGCAGGCCATACAATTGAGGGCCTTGATGAAGATCTCGAAGGAAAGGAAGTCGGTTACAGCGGAAGCGTTGTAATCTCTCCGGAGAAAGCTTTTGGCCCAAGCAACCCCAAACTTGTAGAAACTATTTCCATTACGAAATTGAAAGACAGAAATGTTCACCCTGGCCTTGCTGTTGAGGTAGATGGCAGAAGAGGAATTGTCAGCAGGGTTATAGGCCGCAGGGTCACTGTGGACTTTAATAGCCCTCTTGCAGGCAAGACCGTTACTTATGAGTACACCATTGAAAAGGTTCTTGAGACGGACGTTGAGAAAACCCAGGGTCTGCTCGCCCTCTACACCGGCATCAGGGATCTGGAAATAGAGATCGTTGATGGCGTTGCAAAAATTTATACTCCCACTGGCCTGACCTTCAACCAGCGCTGGCTCATGGCAAAGAACAGAGTAGCATCAGAACTTTTCAAGTACGCTGGCTTTAAGGAAGTCCAGTTTATTGAAAAGGTTACAGCTGAGCCTGAAGTTAAAGCTGAAGCTGAATCCGAGCCAGAGGTCGAGCCCAAAGCCGAGGAATCTTCAGAGCCGGAAGTCTGATTCTGGCTTTAAGTTCTTCAGAAAAGCGAAGAGTTCTTTCTCTTCGCAAATTTTATATACCATAATCGGGTTTGTTGTATACGCTTACCGGGATCTTAGTAATCTGCAACTATTCTCTTTCCGGAAGCTGTATGGATAATTCTCTCAACCTGCTGAGGTAGCCCAGCGGACTACGGCGCCGGTCTTGAAAACCGGTAGCGCTTCGCGCTACGGGAGTTCGAATCTCCCCCTCAGCGTTCTTCTTAACTCATTTTCAAAAATTACTTTTATTCTTATAATTTACCCTAGTTTTTGACGGGTTGCCGCGCTGGCTCCAAATTATTCGCTGATGGTTGTTTTTAGTACGCGATTTTTGCAGTAATTCGCTCAAAATTCTGTCATGCCGGCAGGTAGATGGTCCAGCAATAATCGGTTGATATTTTCTAAAGTATTTACTACACATTTGGATTTCGTTCCTATTTTTTGCATTATGTACACACTCAATTTCCTGTACACAGGTAAGCTTAGAAAACAGATACAGCTAAGCAAAAATACTCAAAGACAAAATCTCAACTAGCTACTCATGCACGATCTGCAGGTATAGAAACTGCTATTCTCTTCCGTAATGCCGTAAACCGTAAGCTCGTACGATGAATATTAATCACAGAAGACAGTAAATCATAGAAGCAATATTTAGGTAAATAATCTCTGTTTTTGATACGTTTGAGTGATGAGTAAGAACAAAGACAGCATACTTCCGAGCTGTAACTTTTCGGAAAAAGGCCCGTCCTCCCGAGGCGAGACTCGGGCGAGACGGAACTCGGGAACTGGAGTTTACTATGCTGCACTTAGAGGTTTCAGCCCTGAGCTTTTAAAGCTTCAATTTTTTCGCAGGTATTTTTTGATCAGACGCCTACCAGCCAGAGCCAATCGTGGAGACTGTGATGGGGAGGTCTTAGCTGAGGGGTTTTTATGTAAACTGGATTTTTTTAAACTCAGTTCGAAGATCTGAAGACGATATGAAATATAAAGCAATAAAGGTAAAGCCACAAATATCAGGATAACATCGTGCAGGATTGGATTACTTATAAAGTGTGTTCCGGAATTCCAGAGCGCCAGGAATGGCCTGTGGAACAGGTAAATACAATATGAAGCTGTAGCCACATATGTAAAGGCAGAACTCAGGGAGCTTGAAAATCTATTATTGATATATTTCATTGCAAACATGTATTCAAGAACACAGAACGTTATTATGAACACATCAAGAAGCAGGCAATCAACGATGATGAATTTTAAGGCAGCATAACTCATTCCCAGTGAATTCGCAATGCTCTCTAACATTGCTACCATCATGGAGGACTCTATAGTGCCGCTGCCTGCTTCAATAGTTAAAGAGACCTTCGGATCCAGGAAAAGAGCTGCTCTTGAGCCTAAAACAATAATCATTACAAATATAACGGGAATCGCTGCCAGCAGTATCTGGACAACAGGAATTTTCGCAATCATTGCTATGCTTTTCTCAAACAAACTTTCTCTACATGTAAGGATCCCAAATATGAAAATCGGGAAAAACATAAAGAAACGATGGTCAATAATATGAAAAGTTCTTGAAACTGCCAAAAACCCAAGAAATACGAGAGAAGAGTAAATTAAAAACTGTTTTGAATTTTTCGAAATCCTGATGATGATTGGGTAAATTGTATAAAAAACAATAATTAAGCCGACAAAATACAGCGTCAACATTGGAGATGCATAAGAAGGAGCAAGGAAGATTTGCAATCCTAATATATGCATAATTATATTTTGAAAACTAAACACATTCTCAGCATTAGGGAATATAAAGCCTGAATTTAATTTTGGGGCATATATAAAAAACACAAGTGTAAAAGCGGCAACAGCTGCCCAGTATAAAGGGAAAATCCTAAGGAGTCTTTTTCTGTAAAAAGACAACACGTTCTGGAATGAATTTATTGAATGATTATTATAATATATCAAATATCCACTCATAAATATAAAAAGCCCCAATCCCATGTTTGCGAAATAAGGGTCAGCGGCATAAAGGGCTAACTTGCTATAAGTCGAAGATAAAAAGTTACTTAAGTGAGCCGGAATGATCATTGCTATTGCTAAAGTTCTCAGGAAATCAAATGCAATTATTTTGTTTTTCATTGTCTCAACCCTATAAATGAAGTCTTAAGTAAATGTGACTCAACCTCTAAATTATTCGTATACTGATAAGTCAACTTACAAAAACAATCGTTATTTAATAATCCCACTCGCGCTAAAAAAGCAGCAATTTTTTTTGTATATGTATACTCTGTTAGCCTATTATCTGGTTACCTATATAATAATTACTCCTATGTTACTTTTTTGTTTATTTCTGGGTGACATTCGAATTTTATACATAAAATCCAATCACCTGGTAAAATAAAATTGCAACGCGTTAATATTGGAAGTTATCGAGTCACATAATTATTAAAACCTATATCATGGAAAAATTTGCACAACTGTTTATAAAAACATTTTTAGCGGCTTACTCGTAAATATATTAATATAAAAGTATTTTTAAAGATTTTTAAGCCAAATATTAATTCCCACGAAGGTAACAGGGATAAAAGATGTGATATAGGTTAGAACTCTCATGGGAGGGTAGCAAAAGATGATTTCTCAAAATTCGGATTATTGATTAGCTGGCCTCCTTGGTTTATAGAATAATAAAAAGATGCATGACAATGAAGAGAGATCCGAATAATAGAAAGACGCATGACAATGAAGAGAGATCCGGCAAAAAAGAAAGAACTCCTCAGCTGATCTGTTCTCTAATAAGCATTGATCCAGAGTCAGATTACATGCAAGAATGAAATCCGAAATAGATATTTTTTAAAGCTTTATGACCATTTTATCCAAAAAAATAAAAATGTAATTTTAGTGCTGACACGGCAATTAATTTCATTTTTGAAAAAGTTATATATTTCTTAATTCTGCTGCTTCTCAGCAAATTCTACAGCTTATTCTTCTCTTCGAGAGCTTACTCTTCTCCCATTTCTTTTCTGAATTCTATATAATCTCTCTCGACTTCTTCGAGTTCGTATTCCATTTTATCCCCCCGTCTTCGATTAAAATAGCAGTAGTTTACTTTTGCCTTTGCTTATTGACAAAAGCTATTTCTCTGAATTTACTTTAGTCCCCACTTTGGGGAATGTTCTTCATTTATATATAGTTTTCCGTCAACCCGAGTTACTTCTGCCTGACTGGCAAAAGTTGACAGTTCTTTACATTATTTGTTACGCTGTGTGAGGACGATAAGATATTTTTAAATGAAAAATGAGTGTTTTCTGTCTTCATGCGTAAAAGTTCAAAACCTGAACTCCTTGTGGGTGTCAGGAACCTTTCAGGGCTTAAGGCCTGCTCAGAATACGCGGATGCGGTCTACTTTTCAACCGACAAGCTTAGTTTGAGGGCAAAAGCAAAAGAAATTACTCTGGAAACCCTTGGTGATTTTGTCTCGGAGGTAAAAGCCGGAGGGCTCAGGGCTTATCTTGCTGTAAACTCGACAGTAAATGAGGAATGGCTAGGGGATGCATCCGATGTAATAGCTGCCGCTTCGAATGCAGGAGTGGATGCAGTTATTGCCTGGGATCCGGCCGTAATTCTTAGGGCGCGGAAAGCCGGACTTAAAATTCACATTTCTACGCAGGCAAATATTACCAACCATGAAACTGTAAATTTCTACAAAGGACTTGGGGCAGAACGTGTTGTGCTTTCGAGAGAGCTTTCCCTTGAAGAAATACGCAAGATAAGCCAGCATACTGAAGTAGAGATCGAAACTTTCATCCACGGCGCAATGTGCATGGCAGTTTCAGGCCGATGCCATCTGTCGGCTTATGCTCTTGGAAAATCCGGAAACTGCGGAGAATGTACTCAGCCTTGCCGCTGGGAGTGGGAACTTCATGGGGAGAACGGGCTTGTTGTAGCAAGCCTTGGGAAGTACCTCCTAAGTGCAAAAGATCTTTGTATGATAGGGCATATTCCCGAGCTTCTTGAAGCCGGCATAGCTTCCTTTAAAGTAGAAGGGCGGCTCCGGGATCCTGGATACCTTGAAATGGTTTCCCGCTGCTACAGGGAGGCGATCGATGCCTGCATAGAAGGAACCTACACTCCTGAGAAAATAGGGGCCTGGAGGCGTGAACTCGCTTCGGTTTATAACAGGGGCTTTTCAACTGGCTTTTACTTTGGAGTTCCGGGCCTTGAGGGCTTTTCTCCTGAAAAAAATATGAATGCCTCGAAAAAGCAGCGCAGGGCTGTGGGAATTATTGAAAACTATTATCCGAAACAGCAAGCTGCAGCCGTCAAGCTTCTCGAAGAAGCGATTTCGATTGGGGATGAGATAGTAATTGAAGGAAATACCACTTATTTGAGACAGCAAGTCCGTTCCCTGATGAAAGAAGGCGAAACTATTCAAAAAGCTGAAAAAGGAGATACGGTTGGCCTTGCTGTTGATGGACATGTTCGAAAAAATGATCAGATTTTCAAAATTAAATTTAAAGAAGTAAAATGTTATGAGTAAATTGTAAAATCCTGTGATCAAATAGCGAATTGCTATACTTAATAATAGTGCAGTGTATTTGTCAAATATAATATGTGGATTAAAATATTAAAGCAGTAACTATATATTGGAGTCTTCTTATACGGGTAAGAAATTCTTGATTGATGTTATTCTTTAAAGCAATGTTCATTATAAGCAATTTTCTGACCGATAAACAGTCTCCTCTGTAATAAAGGCAGGCAAGAATTTGCCTCCTGACTGAGTGAGATTTTATTTTGTTTATCTCGGAGCCAGTATTAAAGGTGATACTTTGATAAGCGTCAACGAAATGGGATCATATGTCATTGAAGAAATGCTCGACTGGAGCGAAGATCTGAAAACGGAAGTACTTAAGCTTGAAAACGGAGCTACAGTTATTGACTGTGGAGTCAAGGCCGAGGGCGGATATGAGGCTGGAATGTATCTGGCAAGGCTCTGCCTGGCCGATCTTGCCGATCTCAAATATACTACTTTTGACCTGAATGGCCTCAAATGGCCTGCTATCCAGGTAGCTACTGACAATCCTGTAATTGCCTGTATGGCTTCGCAGTACGCAGGCTGGAGAATCTCCGTAGGTAATTACTTCGGAATGGGTTCGGGTCCTGCACGTGCACTTGGCTTAAAACCTAAAGAGCTCTATGAGGAGATCGGGTATGAAGATGACTTCGAAGCTGCAGTCCTGGTCCTGGAGTCCGATAAACTCCCTGATGAGAAAGTTGTGGAATATATTGCAAAACACTGTAGTGTAGATCCTGAAAACGTAATGATTGCTGTTGCTCCTACTGCCTCTATTGCTGGTTCTGTACAGATTTCGGCCCGTGTTGTAGAAACCGGAATCCACAAACTTGAATCCGTTGGTTTTGACATCAACTGCATTAAAAGCGGATACGGTGTTGCTCCAATTGCTCCTATTGTTGGAAATGATGTTCAGTGCATGGGCTCGACCAATGACTGTGTAATCTACTGCGGCGAGACCAACTATACGGTCCGCTTTGATGGAGAATTGGCCGAACTTGAGGAATTCGTAAAGAAGGTGCCCTCTACAACCTCCAGAGACTTTGGAAAGCCTTTCTACCAAACCTTCAAAGAAGCAAACTTTGACTTCTTTAAGGTTGATGCAGGCATGTTCGCTCCTGCAAGGCTTACAGTAAATGACCTTAAGAGCACAAAGACAATTTCCAGTGGCGGTCTCTATCCTGAGGTCCTGCTTCAGTCTTTTGGAATCAGGCAGGTTTAAAGGGCAAATACCTTTTCAATTCTTTTTTACTTTTTTTGTTTTTTTCTATTTTTTAATTCTATATTCCTGTTGAAACCTCTTAATTTTTTAATCCTATATTCCTGTTGAAACCTCTCTTATTTTGTTCAATTCTTTCTTAATAACACTGTTAATAACGCTGTTAACATCATTTATTTAAGCGAATGCCTCCAATCTTACTATAGAAATATAATACTATGAAAAAATGCTCAGAAAAACACAATTTTATTGAAAGCTTAAGGAGAGAATTCAGTGCCAATAATAAATACTTCAGAAGGAGTAGGAGGCATCCTGAACAGTTTCAGGGGCCTTGTCGAAGGTGCAAAAAGGATAACTTTTGTGGGAACTCCAGGGTTCTGCACTCCTTTTGCCGAACTTCTCGGTTTTGTAGTCCGGGACCGGGAACTTGCTTTTATTTCCAGCCAGGATTTTGATAAAGCCAGGTCTATCTTCAAGGATTATGAAGGCATGCAGCTTGGAGAACTTACAGATAAACACGCTGACGTTGTTGTCCTGCTTGGCGGGCTTTCGATGCCGAAGGTAGGGATAAACCCTGAAAAAGCGAAAGAAGTTGCTAAAGAAATCCTTGAAGGTTCAGAGAACGGAAAAATTATCGGAGTCTGCTTCCAGTCCATGTTCTTGAAGCAGAAATGGGACGAGATAATCAACTTTGATTACATCATTAATTCCGACCTTGCAGTTGAGGTAATGGAAGTCTGAACTTTTCAATTACATTTTCAGGAATTCCTGAAGCTTCCATATATGAAAAATTCCCTTCCTTTTTTACCTTTCTAGTTTAGAAATTTTATACATTTTTAATAGATACGGTTATATCCGATCTTGACTTATAACATGTGGTAATTATGGAAAAAGCTGCTAAAGAAATCAGGGAATTAAAGGGGTTTTTGCCCAGATCTATTGCGTATGCCGGACAGATAAACGAAGACTTTGCCGAAGGAATCTCAGGTTTTTATAAGGCAGTCTGGACTGAAAGGGAAGGCGGGATCTCTACAAAACAGAAGCATCTCATTGTCTTTTCTATAGCCTGTTCAAGCAACAACATCCAGAGTGCGGTCAAAATCTTGGAAAGACTTCACAAATTTGGAGCCACGAGAATCGAAATTAATGATGCCATGATGCTCGCGGCATGGACAGGTGGAATTCAGCATTTCACGGATTTCAGTGCAGCAATACTTAAAGAAATGGAGAGATTAGGTTTTTGAAGCTGTTAAGGAAATAATTTTATAAAAATCATTTCTTTAATTTTTCAAAAGATTTTACTCTTATGGTATTTCATTTTTTAAATTTTACTTCTATAATATTTTGAAATGCTTTACTCTACTTTTTATGTTATTATTTTCAAAATTTTAAATTAATAAAAATATACAACTTTTATTTTTTTCGAAAGCTTTATTTATTCAGTTTTTGTAGAGAAATAAAGCAGTAATAACTCAGGCACGTCTCATAGAAGGGGTTTTGTGGAACAGTCGAAAACAGATATAATTTTCAGGGAAGTACAGGATCTGCGGAACAATTTTTTCTTGGTTTCGGTCCTTTATCCTGCTTTCCTGTTCTGGTACATTGAAATCCATAGCTTGGTACTAGGAAAACCTGCCGGAGTCAATAATATTCCTGGAACATACCTGTTTGCTCTCTGGATTATTTTCGGGTTATTTTTCCCTTTTATATTTTACTGTACAAAGCATGTAACTGAAGTAAGAAGCGATGGAATATACGTTCGCTTTGTACCTCTCAATATCTCCTCCAAGAAGATTCCTTACTATGTAGTGGAGGACTGCAAAATTAAGGTTTATGACCCTCTAACAGGAGAAGAATCTGATGTGTTAGATTCTTCCAAAAAAGTTAGCCCGGTTGTAATCCTGAAACTTATTTCTGGAGAACGAATGCTTCTTAGCTCCAGGAAACCTGAAGAACTCTGCAGCGCAATCAAGCAGGCTACATCACAGTATTAACAATTCCTCCATTTTTGATAATTCCTGCTGTCCAGAGTTAAGCATTAATAATTAACTTTTAATGATTTAACTTTTAATAATTAACTTTTTAATAATTCACTTTTTAATAATTCACTTTTTAATGATTTTTTTAATAATTTGTTTTTTAATAAATTATCCTTTAATCTTTTTCCATTATTTATTCTATGAAGCTTTAGTTTGACCCTGAGCCAAAGTACAAAAAGCAAAACCTTATATGGACCTTAAAACTGTTTTAATTATATTTTATAGATATTCTTTCTAAAACCTTAAAAGTGTTCCAGAGAAGGTAGATAAAAGTGTCTGGGGGATAGATTTTTCCCCGAAAGGAACAGAAGCTCTTTACAGGGAACGAGATGGAAAACTTCTGATCGAACTTGAGCTGCACAGCGTAATGCAAATTTTCAATTCTTTTGATCCTGCTCCTTTTCTTATAAAAGTGCTTGCTGATACTTGTAAAAATGAGGGTTTATATACCCGGTTCGAATTTAGGTTTAGACAGTTCGCTAAGACGGGCACCTTTTCTCTGTGATATGGTCGGGGTTGAGGTTAAGGACAAAAAGAAAGCTTGTTTAAAATTTTCTCTTCTCTCTACATTCTATCAGTTTTTCTTCAAGGCGGATACGGGAGATGAAGACGCCAAACTGCGTTGCAATGGTTTCTATAACAGTGCGCACGCTATCCGGAAGCTCGAATTCAATGTTCGAAGCAAGATAAAAAGCTGCAATAACCTTTTTTTCTGATTTTACGGGGATAATTGCGGTAGCCCTAAGATTTTCATGCCTGAGTGCGTCATCTCTTGAAGTGAGAAGCAGGTCTATATGCTGTTTGTAAATCGGCTGTCCTATCATAACAAGTTTCGTATGCGGGGAATTCACACTGTAGTGAGAGGCATGCTCGACAAAATTAGGGGAGAAGCCGCTGTGAAAGGCAAGCGTCATATCTCCTGTTTCTTCGTCGATAAGGTAAATACCTCCGGCATTGATTTCATCTATCTGCAGGCAGGAATCCAGTAGTCTTTCAAGAGTCTCGTTCAGGGAACTGGAAGTACTAAGTGCAATGCCCAGATCCCTCTGGATGTAGAGCAATTTTTCTTTTCTTTTCCGCTCAGTAACATCCATAACTATTCCCATAAGATATTCTACAGTTCCATTTTTATCAACTTCAATGAAAGTCCTTTCATCAACCCAGCGTATCTCCCCTGATTTAGTCAGGATACGATACTCTTGAGAATAGTCCACGTAATTTTCTTCTATTCTTCTTGAGAGTTCTCTTTCAACCATTCCCAGGTCATCCGGGTGCACGATATTGCCATAAAGAAGTTTTCCGGATGTAAATTCTTCGGCAGTGTATTCGAATTTTTTTATGTTTTCTGATACAAACTCAGCAGGCCAGTACTTCTCTGGTCTCCAGAGGAAAACCGTGACAGGAACTTTATTTATTACCGAGATAAGCTCCTTTGCCATCTCCAGAGCGTTGCATAAAGCCGTCTCATTTAGATATTTGTATAATTTTTGTTTACTGTTCTTGTTCTTAGCTGAATTCGAGACTGTTTTAGGCATTTGGTTCCCCCATGATCAAAATCTCTTGCAGGAATCTATGCAAAAATTTTGAATATTTACATTTTTGCTTCGCAAATATAGAAGTGTGCAATAAATAAAAAGGCTTATGATTTTGTTTTCAGAGAGTATCAGAATGTAAAGACTTGAAAATTAAAATCGATTAAAAGAGCTGGTTAGAAGAGATAAATTAATAAAAGGAAATCTAAGAGAAAAGTATACAAACTAAATTCAATTTAAGGGTTTTTAAAATATATCCATTTAAATTCTAAGCCTCTTTGTCTAACTATCGGTTGTTCTTTACGATACTGCGGAGTTCAAAAGGGAGGGTCACAGAATAACCGCGAAATTGGATAATGAAACTAAGGGAGATTAAAGCGGAGAGAGCTAGAAGGAAAATGGTGGTTTCTGGTTTGTTGGGGGGCGCCCTAAAAACCCTGTGCAGAATTCAGCACAAATGGTTTCTGAATATGTTAAATATATTGAGCCTGATGAACCAGACACATTCGAACCGTAGTAACAGACCAACCTCGTATCCTGCAGTTCTCCCTTTGCTCTGTGACCGTACACACCCTCATATTAGATAATGCAGAAACAATTAAATATTTTGTACACAGACCTACCTATTAATTTAGTGTTCGGGGGAATTCATATAGGAAAAAATAGAGGGGACGACCAAAGAGACGGATCTGTTAAAGGAAGAAAACAGGTATTCAATTCAAAAATCGGGAAATGGGTTAAAATTGACACAACAACCGGAAAAATCATCGGTGTAAAGAAAGATGGCGAACCGTATAAAGGGGTCAGAGGAAAGGGAAAAGCGTGAAAGGTTGAGACTGGAAAGAGATGAGAGCAAAAGACAGTCAAAGTTTTCTATACACTTTGCTTCGGTTCCCAACTTTCACGACCTGGATAATAAGCAATGGGTCTTTGATTAACATTATCACACGGTATTCCCCAACTCTCAAAGAATACAAGGGTGATTTAGCTGGCATTTTTAATTTTTTGACATATGAATGAGGATCTTCTTTGATTTCGCCAATGACATGAAAAATTCTTTTTTCCACTTCATGCGGTAACTCGTTCATATCTTTTATAGCGCTTGAGGTGTACGTTATAGAATACATTTAATCATCAATGCCTAGCAGATTTCTAGCTTCGTCTTCATTATAAATTCTGCCTGCTTTGATATCTTCCAAACTCTCTTCTATTCCTTTAATTTCTTCATCTGTTAATGGGTCTTCATCGTATGCCATTTTGATAAGACGTTCAACGACTGAGTTATATGACTCTGTTTTGTATATTTTTAAGTTGTCTAGCATATTTTTTATATTTGGATCGATGCAAATTGTCGTTGTAGCTGCCATGGTATCCTATAGGACTCTATGGGATATAAACATTGTGTGATCAATCATTATTATTTTGACTTAACATCTGGCTTGTAGTGAACTACCCTTGAGTCTTTAGCTCAGGGGTAGTCCACAGTCCAAATTAATTAATAGGCTTTAAAATATATATTGCTATTTGACAAACTTTCGTTTTAATCTCGATTGAATTCGATTTTCTTTAACACTATCTAATTTTTCCGTTATACATTCACGAGAAAGAACTTGACCCGGAAGCGGAAGAGTATATCTATAACACTGTTGGGGAGTTCCCTCTAAAAAAGTTCCTTGAAATTGTAATATACATTCCTTCTTCTGAGTTTAATGGGGAAACCGAGCATACCCTTAAAGAAGCGATCAGGAATCATTTTTCTTACAGAAAAGTTCTTACGGACATAGAGTTGAGGAGGCTTCTTCAGCGAGGACGAAGAAACATGACAATTGCAATTGTCTTCCTTTTTCTCTGTCTCCTCATAATCCGGCTTATTTCAACTCTTGAACAAGACCTGGTAAATACCATGCTTTCAGAAGGTCTGACAATTATCGGTTGGGTTGCCATGTGGGAGCCTGTTTATGTTTTTCTCTACGGGTGGTGGTCTATTGTGCAAAAAAGAAATATTTACAGGAAGATTCTCAGCACGGATATAAGTGTCATATCTGGCTCCCAGTGCGAGGTAAAATTGACAAATTCCTGTTTTTCACCAAATAGAAGTGAACTGCGGTTTGAAGGTCCGAAATTTACAGAATAGATGCTAACTGAGGGCTGGTAGCCTGGAAGAGTCTGGAACCTGAAAAAGAGTGAAATTTCAAATTTTCATTCGAATATTCGCGCATCCACAACCACGTGTAGGACTCCGGGAGAGTATTTTTTTATCCTGCGGGTCTCCAGAATCTCCACCTTCTTTCCCAGCGTGCAGGCAGCTTTTCTTATCCTTTCCTGAGGTCTGGTTCTGGCAAGACTCTCCGGAACTGTTTCGTGATAGTGTAGGATTCCGCATTTTTTTTTCAGGGCTTTTATAGCCGGCTCAAGATAGTGATGTGTTGTTCCCACATATCCCATAAGCACACGGTCGGCTGTTCCTTCAGGGACAACTTTTGAACAGTCTCCGCAAATCGGGACAAAGATATCTTGTATATTATTTAGCCTGATGTTTTCTTTCAGATAGGCAAAAGACTCAGGATTAATTTCTATACCAGTAATTTTTTTCGGCCTGGAATGCACGGCCATAGGAATTGAGAAATAACCTATTCCTGCAAACATATCTACTATGATTTCCCCTTCTCCTAACCTGCTCATCCGCTTCCTTTCTTCAAGGTTCCCTTTGGAATACATCACCTTTGTTACATCCTGCTTAAAAAAACAGCCATGCTCTTTGTGAATGGTTTCGGTTTCGCTACCGAGAAGTAGTTCTCTTTTTGGCTGGCGGAACTGTCCCTCAATTCCAAAATCCCTTACAACAGTTTTGCACTTCGGGTACTTCAAGAGCAGAGCCTCAGCAATTCTCATTTTCTTACCTTCCAGAGCTTCTGGGATGCTAACTATTATTATCTCTCCCAGGACCTGCCAGCCTGAAGGGACGCATGCGAGTTCGGCTTCGGAAAGAAAATCTTTGAGGTATTCTTTTAGAGACCAGTTTTTTCCCAGAAATTCAGGATTTTTCTGTTCGGTTACCAGGAAGCTTTCAACTTTTTCTCCTGCAACTTCTGTGACAGGAATTTCAATAAAAGAGCCTCCTGCAGTCTGAAGTTTTCTTATCTTTCTTGTAGTATCCAGAAATCTTCTGGCAACTGCCTTTTCCCTGATCTCTTCTCCTTTCTCGGGAGGGATTCGGATTACTCTGTACATCGGAATTGAAGAATAACTTGCATTGAATTAATGTTTTGTGTTTGAGTCTATAATCCTGACTCATTCAATAATTAATCTCTTATTTTCGTGTCCATTTCCTTTCTTAGTCCAGTCTTATTTCTTTACTTCAAGTATCTCTGTGCCGTTTTCTGACCTTGCGGGCTGGTTTATAATCAGAAATTTGAGATCCGTATCCGCTGTATTATATGTAGCCTGTACCGAACCCGCAGGGATGTATATGAGCTGGTCAGAATATATATCGACCGGAATTCCGTCAATATAAAGCAGACCCTGCCCTTCAAGGATATAATGAATTTCAGAATTTATCATCACATGGGGTGCAGCATTCTTCCCTTGTTCTACAATGGAATGGGCAATGCTGCAGTTAAGGTCAATGCCTTTATCGAGACTCAGAGGGTTCAGGAGTTCGGCAATTTGAAACTTTCCGGGTTCTCCAGTGTATTTGCACTCTTCAAGATTCCTGCAAACTATGTAATTCCCCAGGTAAAGATCGGCTCCTACAATGTAAGTTTCTCCTCCGTAAGAAGCCTTTTTGACGAAGGTGCACTTGCGGAATGTCTCGGAATTATTTCTCTCCTGCCAGTTATATTCAATCCAGCCCTCTCCTTTCTCGCCAAAGGCGTTTCTATAAAGAGTTCTCCAATGGGCTTGCCGTCGGCATCTACAAGTCCTTTCATATCTTTGCCTTCACAGCTTCGTTTTGAAGGACAAACTATTTGGACCCCATCTTCGGTCCAGACAAAAATGCAGAAACTATCCTGGTACCAGGGAGACCCCTTTTCCCGAAATGAAGGAAATAATTCTTTTCCCTGGGCTTCAATGAGTCTGACTGTAGCTTTTACCTTGCTTTCGATGTTCTTTATTTCGCCCGCCAGCTTACTCTCACCTTTTTCCAGAATGAAGGGATCTGGTGCAGGCTTCGAAACAGCAGGTTCGAATATCTCATTTTTTTCTTCAGCTTGCACCGTTCCCAGTTATTCCGCTGATATTAGAGTTTACGGTTTCGTTTTCAAGCTCTGTTGAGACTGCAGGTATCTCATCTTTGCCTCCACTGGTAAGGACTCCCAGAACGAACGCAACTGTAGGCATAATACAGGCGATTTTTATTAAATCCATAGGTTTCCCTGCTGTTCTGGCTTAAACCTTCCCTGTTATTAAAGGAAGGTCAGCCTATGTCTGAGTAATTTTTCTGAATAATTATCTGAAGTATTATTTTATTTTTTCATTTTATTCTCGTTTGGCAACTTAACGAGGATTTGCTGGCTAAATGAGGAGCATTTATCTACTAAGACTTTGAATTATTTTTCAGTTCAATCTGTTCAACATTATCCAATCTTAGTTTCAATTAATTTTTTGTTTTTCTGAGCTTTTCTATGACGTAAATCAAATTCTGAACCACCAATAGGGATAGAAAAAAATGTCTAATCGTTACAACCTCATTTCTTGGAATGTAAACGGCCTTCGGGCTGCAATAAAAAAAGATTTTCTTGAGCTTTTGCTGGAAAAGAAATTTGATATTGTCTGTATTCAGGAAACTAAAGTTTCTCCTGATAAACTTCCGAGAGAAGCAAAGAATATTCCGGGCTACTACAATTACTTTGTCTCAGCAGAACAGAGCGGTTACAGTGGGGTCGGAATTTTCTCAAAGAAAAAACCCCTGAATATCGAAACCGGAATGGGAATCGAAAGATTTGACAGGGAAGGCCGCTTTTTGCGGGCCGATTTTGAGGACTTTACCTTAATGAATATTTATTTCCCTAACGGCAAAGCCTCTCCGGAACGCTTAGAATACAAGATGGACTTTTATGATGCTTTTTTAGACTATGCAAGTGCCCTCAAAGCCGAAGGAAAGAAACTTGTTATTTGCGGGGATGTAAATACAGCCCATAAGGAAATCGACCTTGCTCGTCCCAAACAAAACGAAATGATATCCGGTTTTCTCCCTGAAGAGCGGGCCTGGATAGATAACTTCCTCGCAGCCGGCTATCTTGATACCTTCCGTATATTCAATCCTGAAGGCGGAAACTATTCCTGGTGGTCAATGAGAACAGGCGCACGTAAAAGGAACGTCGGCTGGCGTATTGACTACTTTTTCGTAAGTGAAAACCTGAGAGATAATGTAAAATCTTCTCCGATTTATCTTGATATCATGGGCTCGGATCACTGTCCTGTAGGGCTTGAGCTTGAGTTTTAAGTAAGGTTTGAATTGATTTTTAGTTAGACATGTTAAATATTTTTTTATAGTAACTGATACTAATCAATAAAGTTTCACCAAGTGTTTCATGAAGATAGTTTAAAAAAGTTAAATAAAAGTTCAATATAGGTTAATAAGGAGTCAATAAACATTGCAGAAAAGAGTTGCAGAAAAGAGTTGTATAATATGAAGCCCAGAGGCGCTGTATCCGCTTACTGTATCCCCAATACAGTTTCTTCGAATTTTTATGCTTCCCAAACATATTAATTCGAAGGAGATCAGCGTCCTCCGGGAGATTTTTTTGTTTCGTAGATTCTTTTACTTTGATGATACCCTAGCTCTACTCCTCAACTCCAACATCTACTAATAACGTAAATTATTTTAAATTAATTATACCAAAAATTGTATTTAAGCAAAAAATTGTTTGACGTAAAAAATTTCAAACTAATAATTTTATAATTCAATCTTTCCTTATCTTTTTGTAAATCTTGCAATAAGTTAGGGATTGATCGCTGGTTTAAAGTCTTTCTTTGATTATTTTTCTACCAGAAGTCAAAAAGATCGGTTGACAACAGTAAGTCAAATATAGATTTAGTTTTCAAATTAAGTACAAAAATTAACGTTTATTTCTAAACTTTTTGTTTGTTTGAAGTTTTATGATAAACTCCGTTCCCTTATCCCTTTTTATTTCTATTGTACCATCAAGTTGATCCACGAGTGCATTTACAAGCTGAAGACCTAGGGTATCTGGATTTTCTATATCCATTTTTTCTGGAATGCCAACTCCATCGTCTGAAACTATCAGGACATATTCTGTATTTCCACATCCTGTATTTTCTTGCCTGTAGAGTTTAATTTGAATTTCTCCTCGTTTTCTTCCTTGAAAGGCATATTTGAAGGAATTGGAGAGAAGTTCGTTAACAATCATCCCTAAAGGGACAGATACATCCATATCAAAGAAAATATTTTCTTCCAGGTCAATCTTCAAGCTGGTATTTGCGTTTCCAAGCCTGTAAGTCTGAAAAAGGTTTTCAGATAGTTCTCTAATGTATGTAGAAAAGTCCAGGGTATCGGTCTCTTCTCCTTTATAAAGCTCTTCGTGAATAAGAGCCATAGATATAACCCTATTTTGGCTTTCTCTGAAAGCCTCAATAACTTCTGGGTCATCAAATTTATCTGCCTGAAGATCAAGAAGTGAAGAGATTACCTGCAGGTTATTCTTTATTCTGTGATGAATCTCCTTCTGGCGTGCAATTCCGATACTTGCAAGGGCATTTTCGGCTTTTTTTCTTTTGGTTATATCTCTATAGATTACCGAGATAGCAGTCAGCTTTCCAGCGACATTAAAAACCGGAGAAAGAGTTATGGAAACATTTATTATTGTACCATCCTTTTTTAATCGTAAAGTCTCATATTGCTGGATTTTTTCTCCCTGCTTAACCAGGTCAGCTAATCTTTTTGTCTCTTCGAATAATATCCCTGGTTCCAGTATGGATATCTGCTTTCCAAGGATTTCCTCTGCTGAATAGCCATAAACCTGCTCTGCTCCTTTATTCCAGCTTGTAATAATACCATCAAGAGACTCAGTTATAATAGCATCATTTGATGATTCCACGATATTTGCCAAGCTCTGAATCTTTTCTTCGGCTTCTTTACGCTCGGTAATATCTTGAACTATTCCCTTTACCCGAATAGGGATCTTATTCAAATTAAAAATGATCACGCTCTCTGCATGGACTGTGTGTTCTCCTCCACTGGCTGTAATTATACGGTAATCAACTCCACGGCGTCCTCCTTCCAGTCTTTTCTTAATAACATTATCTACATACTCCCGATCCTTGGGATGTATATAATTTAAAAGTTCATCGTAAGTTGCGCCTGATTCTTGAGGATTACGTCCAAAAATTCTATATAACTCCTCAGACCAATGTACCTCACCGGTTACAAGGTTCCAGTCCCAATTTCCTATATGTGCCATCCTTTGAGCTTCAGAAAGGCTTTCCTCGCTTTCCTTCAGTGAATTATAAGCCTCTTCAAGTTCGGCTGTACGCTCTTTAATCTTTTCTTCTAAACCCTGATACGCTTCTTTAAGAGCTTTTTCCACTTCTTTGCGCTCAGTGATGTCGAGAACAAAGGCTATACCTTTCTCTTCATCGATTGTAGCCGCTCCGATAATAATAGGTATGTGCGATCCGTCCTTGCGGATGTACTCTCTCTCACAGGGCTTCTTCATGCCAGTTGCTTTCAGTTCCTTTATGCCGCGCTTATCTTGAGCGTGGTATATCTGGGGAGTTATTCGACTCCAGTTAATTTCTCCAGCCTTCAAGTCTTCACGCGTGTAGCCGACCATTTCTAAAAATATGTCATTAGCGTCGGTGATCGAGCCGTCAAGGGCATAGTAAAACACTCCTATCATTCCCGATTCATACAACTTGTGCAGGCTCGTTTCACTTTCTCGCAGATTCTGTTCTGCCTGCTTATTCTCTGTAATATCCTTCAATAAAACTAGAATTCCTGCTGAAGACGGATAGACACCTATATCAAACCATTGATCCCGGATTAAGCTCTTTATCTCGATATGAGCTGGAAGGCGAGTTTCCATAACCTCTATGAACATTGTCTCTAATTTGCTCCCTACCCTGTAAGGAAATTTTTCCCACACGCATTCTCCTATCAGTTTTTCAGGTTCAAAACTAATATTATGTGCGGCATTTTCATTGATGTATGTAATGCGCCAGTTCTTATCCAGCTCAAGAATCCCATCAATGTTACTTAATATATCGTTAAGATGCTGCTCGTTTCTCTTTAGGGTAGTTTCCATCAGCTTGTGCTGTGAATTTTCAATTTGCTTCCATTTCCCTTCTTCTTTAATGAGAGTGAATTGATGATTTGCTGCGATATCTAAAATTTTGGTTGGATTGTTCTCGTTGAGGGAATAGGTGCAGAGGGCTATTATTTGATAGCTGCCCGTAACCTGAATCATTTCTTTTTCGTAATCAACAAAATCTTTCCAGATAT
Organism: Methanosarcina sp. UBA411; assembly: GCF_002495725.1. Lineage (NCBI taxonomy): Archaea > Methanobacteriati > Methanobacteriota > Methanomicrobia > Methanosarcinales > Methanosarcinaceae > Methanosarcina > Methanosarcina sp. UBA411. The sequence continues at coordinate 55,775 of NZ_DAGK01000012.1, read as the reverse complement.
TTTTTCTCAGCCAGAAAGTATCTTCAGATAATCTCAAACCTTCATACCCACTGGCAAGAGCTTGACTGAGTTTTCCAGTCCAGTAATCTAAGATTTTTTGTGAATTGAAAACCTCATTTTTTAAACCTAAGTCCGCGTATGAAATAATTTCAATTTGTGCTTTTCTCAGATAAGCATCAAAATCAAAAATAGCCATTCTCAGTGCTCTTTTTGCCTCTTCCACATTTAGAGATTCTGTAGTAATCCAGATACATAATTCATTATTTTCCAGACCGGATCTAAAATAAGGAATAAGTATCTCTATCAAATCTTCTTTTGTCTGGTAGAACTGGCAGAAATGTGTCCCCCAGGGCACATTTCCAATAACGTCAATGCCAGAATCTCTCAAGCTTTTTTCCATACCACACCTTCTACAACTATAACGAACTATTTTTAATTATTAAGCTATTTAATTATGTTTTCCATTAGAATAATTCTAGACTTCTCCTGCAGGCAATCTATCAAAGACTCACAAAATTGTAATTTGTCTTTGTATAAAGTATTCACTATTGAAAAAAGTATTAAGATTAATCATAACTTCAAAAAAGTATTGAAGGATTGCTAAACTTAGCATTTAAAGTGGTGTCAACAAAAATACCAAAAGGGATAACAGAAGAACATTTACAAGAATATAAATACGTTAAAACCGTAAAATATAGTATAATCAGGAACCCGAAGATGCTTGATCCATTCACTGTATCCCCCAATACAATCCTCTTCTAAGTTATGTTGCCCTAGGCATGCTTGCTTGAAGAGAGATCAGTTATCTCCAGGTGATTTTCTATGTGATAGATTTTTGTTTCCCTTCTCCTCTGAATTCTCAACTTTGTACTATACTAATATTTGTACTATATTATAGCCTAAATTATTTTAAATTAATTATACCAAAAATTGTATTTAAACAAAAAATTGTTTGATACATAAAATTTCAATCTAATTATGCAATTTTATAGTATTTTTGTTTTTTATAATTTTGTTATTTTCAATATAATTTAATTTTTCAACCTATTATAATTATATCATTATGTTTAAGTTTGAAATCAGAAGCAATCTTTCGCATCGGTTATGATATATATCTCCACGTCATTATAGGGGTACAGATTAAGAGTCATAGGGTTTCCTCTTAATCTTTGGGTTGGATCGCAGGTAGGGACTTGAGAATAGGGACTCAATACCCTACCATCTACTTCTTAACTGCTTTTTCATCTTGAATCTTGTTTTTAGCAGATAACTTTGAAACTTTAATACTTTTGAAATATTATTTCTGAACTACATTTACGGAACTAACTTTGAACGTTCACCTATCTTTATTGAGTAGTCCCTTTAATTCCACGATATTTTCCAGGATCTGCCCTTCAAACTTCTGTATCTTCTCAACTCTTATTTTGGGCAACCTTTTTAGAAAAGAGCTTGACTAAAAAATAGCTTCAATTTCGAGATTGTTAATGATTCCAATTGCTTCCTTCGCAAATGAAGATTTAGTAATAATAAACACGGCTTCCTTAATGTTCTGTGAGAAAAGCGTCTTCTCTCTATCGTGAATATTCTAAGTAATTAATTTTCAGTCAAGATTGTGTTGTTTGATTGTCTTATCAGAGTCTTTGCATGCTTGACATCATGATCTGTTTTTTGACTGATTCCCCATCCTAATATTACATTTTTATCTGTATCTATTGAATCTGTATCTATTGATATTGAAGTTTTCAGGAAGCTCCTTAGGAGTTTCCCTGTTCTTCTAGAATAATAATGACTTGCGTATGAACTCGTAAACCCGATTACATCGATTGCTATGATAGAAGCATCTTCTCCATGTGAATAAAACAACTTTAGGACTCTTGATAAATTAGGTTAAAAAATGAGGAGGAAATTTTGGATACAAACTTTTGAAGAGTAGTGTAATGAGAAATCTTATCAATGTCAAGTTTTTCCTTTATGTTGCTCATGAGACCAATAAGTTCTACAAATCATGATAGCCTGTACTTATATACTCCTTCAACAAAAAACAAGAGCAGGAAGCTGATGTTGAGTATAAACACGTTTAGAGTATTCGCAGGAGTAAAGGTTCAATCTTTCAGACTGGAACAGTTTTAAGACTAAGATCGATAAATCTAATAGACCTATTTGATGACAATAGTAATTGCTACTCGTTTTTTGTGGGGACAAAAAATAAGGAACAATTTTAAAAAGGTTATTTTTATATATTTTTGGATAAAAAAGAAATTTAAAGGATTTCTGGTGGTGCATTAGTAGCTGGTTGATATTTTGTCTTTGAGTGTTTTTTGCTTAGTTTCATCTGTTTTCTAAGCTTACCTGTGTACCGGAAATTGAGTGTGCATAAAGCAAAAAATGAGAGCGGGATGCTAATGTGTGAATACTATGGAAAATACCAACTGATTGTTGGTGGACCACCCAATCTTGATTAGGACAAGAAATATCAGTAAACTTTGGTTTTGCTCCTCGTTTCCCCATTAATATCTATTATGTAGATCTAATATAATAATAACTGAATATAATGAGCACCAGATTTTTTAAAGTTACTAATTCTATTGATAATCCTCTAAGTTTCAGACAAAGGCCTTCCTGAACTGATACGTCCCTAGAAGCACCATAATCCCGGCTCCTATAGCAAGACCTACGAGCCCCTGAACAGGTATCCCTCCTTCAAAAATAGTTCTTATGCTGTCTATTGCATAACTTACCGGATTGAGCTTTGCCAATATCCTTAACCAGGAGGGCATAACATCATAGGGCATAAGCGCACTGCTGGTGAAGAATAAAGGCATACTGATCATGCTGTTAACAGCCGAATAGCTGTCATGGTCACTTAAATACAACCCTATCATAGTAGAGAGAGCAGAGAAAAATACCGAAAACATGAACAGTGTAAGATATATCAGGAATATATGTACTGGGTTCAGGATTCTTACTCCGAAAACTGTAGCCATCAGGAAAATCACTGTTGCCTGCATCATGCCTCTGACACTGATAAAAAGAATTTTTCCGTACAGTATACTTTCTCTTGGAGAAGGCATGGCCAAGAACTTATTAAGAAATCCCAGTATTTTATCAAAAATCATAAGAGACCCACCCTGCAGGGAGGAAAAGAGCATGGTCATAACAAGGATGCCAGGCGTGATAAACTCAAGATAATTATCAGTAAACTTTGTGGGCAGGGCCAGCCCGACAAATACCAGCCAAGCTGCAGGCATTACTAGTGAGGAAATAACGGTTACCTTTCCTCTTAACCATTTTACAAGGTCCCTTTCAAAATAATAGAAGACTGCTCTCATTATCTTCGCCTCAGAAGGTTTCTAAACTGGGCTGAATTAAACCCTGCCTGTTCTTCAGGGGTTTTAACGTTCTCAAGAAAAACGTCATTAAGGGAGGCATCTTTCCCTATGGCGCTTACTAGGTTTTCAGGAGAGCCAACAACTGCAATTCTTCCTTTATCAATAATGGCAACCCTGTTACAGTATTTTTCAGCCTCTTCAAGGTAATGTGTTGTCATGAAGATGGTCATTCCTTCGGCCTTAAGCATTCTGATGTGCTCCCAGATCTTCTTTCTGCCACTCACATCCAGTCCAAGGGTGGGTTCGTCAAGAAACAGAACTTCAGGCTCATGCACAAGGGCCTGAGAAAGTTCAAGGCGCCGGCGCATTCCTCCAGAATAGGTTGCAACAAGATCATTTGCACGGTCTGAAAGTCCCATCATTTCAAGCACTTCTTCCACCTTTGAATCTCTGTCAGGGATACCATACAGTTTTGCATAAAGCTGTACATTTTCCCTGCCTGTGAGTTTTCGGTCAACTGCCATGTCCTGAGGAACATAGCTTATCCTTGACCTTACTTTTTTGGACTCTTTTACGATATCATACCCGCAGACTTTTGCAGTGCCACTGCTGGGTTTTAGTAGAGTTGTAAGCATCATAACGGTCGTACTTTTTCCTGCCCCATTGGGGCCAAGAAGGCCGAAAATCTCGTTTTCAACATCAAGATCCAGATTATCCACAGCAACTAGGTTTCCAAAGGATCGGGATAATTTTCGTATTTCTATCACAGGTATCCTCCTGCAATTGCATAAACAGGTCTTAAACCTGAAGTATAATAAACTCCGCTTGTATACATATTGTAAACAAGCTTTATGATCACAACACCTATGGCTGCAGAAACACAGACTGCAACCACTATCTTATCAAGGTTTGAAAACTCCAGCTTTTTGAGAGAGGTTCGGTCTATATTTGCCCGAAAAGCCCTACTCTGAACTGAAACTGCAAGGGTTCCGGTTCTCCTTACACAGTTTGCAAGAGTCGGAGTCAATATATTAAGTAATGTTTTTATGATTCCTGATCCGAACTTTTTCGGATTAAATCCCCTGAGCCGCTGGACTGTTATCACGGTAGTTACTTCGGTGATTATTATTGGTAAGAATCTAACTGCTGTGATCACCATAAACGCTACGCTGTAAGGAACCCTGAGCCCTACCAGACCGTTTAACATATCTCTTGAGTCCGTGGTCCAGCACATCAACAGTCCGAGAGAAAGGATTGAAGCCGATCTCAGACCCTGAATTGCGCCGTGATGGAGTCCCTCTTCGTATACGAACAGCCCGCCGCCTGTCAGCCAGCCCAGGATCGGGAAATCAGGATTTATTATGGTAAAAATTACAGTTCTCGGGAGTTGAGAATAAAAGAGAGCCTGTGAGTAAATAGTCCCCCATATCAAAAGTACGAGCAGTAGCACCAGGGTCTTAATTTTTATTGCCGGCATTCTTGCAAGTACGAATCCTGAGAGTACGATCAGAAAAAATAAAAACATCGTTTTCTGGTTATCCAGAGCCACAGTGACAAAAACTGCGGAAATAAGGATAAGGATCTTAGCCCTTGGATCCATCCTGTGAATAACCGTATCTTTAATTGTCGGTTCTGCAATTGATCTTGCACCTATCATCCGGCATATCCCCTTAACACTTTATTCTTTCAGCACTTTATTCCTTCAACAACTTATTCCTTCAGCACTTTATCCTTTCAACACTTCTGGAGGTCAGCGTTTTAACAAGTTCTTTAACTGAAAATGCGTTTACTCCAAGCCGATTGGCAATCTCAACAACCGGGGGCTGAGTAAGCGAGGCTTTCCTGAGGCTTTCAGTGTCTTTTATAACTTCTTTTCCTTTCCCGTCTGCTATTATCTGTCCCTCATTCATCACAAGGATTCTTGTAGCATAGGACATAGCTACCTCTATATCGTGTGTACAGAAAACCAGGGTCGAATTGTTATTTTTGAAAAAATCCATCATCTGTTCTATATTCACTCTATCCTGCCCTGTTGTGGGTTCATCGAGAAGAATGAGTTCGGGATTTATTGACAGCACGGAGGCAACGGCAGTTCTTAGTCTCTGCCCCCGGCTCAGGGCCTGAGGAAGATCCTGTTTTAGATGCAGAATTGACATGGCTTCAAGAGAGTTTCTTACCCTTTCCTCAATATTGCTGTATTTTAACTGAACAGGTCCAAACCTTGTTTCTTCCTCAGCTGAATCACAGAAGAGCATGAGGTCAGGGTTCTGGAATACAAATCCGACCTTACCTGCAAAGGAGTATGGGTTCTTGGACCTTGTATCCTCCCCAAAAACCTTCACACTTCCTTTGTCTGGTTTGAGAATGGCTGCAAAGTGTAAAAGCAGGGTTGATTTACCAGAGCCGTTCGTGCCCATAACCGCAACTCTCTCACCTTTATGGATTTCCAGATTTATCCCTTTCAGTACCATCAGTTTTTTCTCATAACCAGACCATAGATCCTGAATGGAAATAATAGAAGAATTGTTTTCAGAAGCATTATTTCCATAAGCATTATTTTCAATGGAATCATTTTCAATGGAATCTTTCCTTGAAATGTTTTTGGCATATGGATTTCCTTCTGGATTCAAAAGGAGTTGAGGGATTCCAGGCTTTTCTTTAAAATTTTCACTGTTCAGTACTGCAAGAGCTCCGCTGACACTCAATGGGCTGGCTTTGATCCCAAGGCTGTGGCAGAGTTCGACGGGTTCAGGAATTCGGAGCCCAAGTCTGTAAAAGACTTCAAGATGCTCAAAGGCTTTTGAGACAGGCTGATCAAAGACGATTTTTCCGTCGTCCATTATGACAATTCTGTCTACAAAGGGTGCAAGCTCGTGCAGTCTATGCTCAACCAGCAGGATAGTCGTTTTCAGTTTCCTGTTGAGTTCTCTTACCGTATTCAGGACATCATGCGTACCCATAGGATCCATCTGACTTACAGGCTCATCCATGGCAAGTACTTCAGGCGTCATTGCAAGCATACTTGCAATGCAGATTCTCTGTTTCTGTCCCCCGGAAAGTGAATTCGTGGAAGCCAGCCTGTGGCTGGACATCCCTACGATTTGCAGGGCTTCTTCTACCTTTTTATCGATTTCTTTTTGCTCAAAGCAGAGATTTTCAGGCCCAAAGGCTACTTCGTCTTCAACGGTTGTAGAAAAGATCTGGTCATCTGGGTTCTGAAACACAAGGCCTACTTCTTTCGAGATTTCCATCTGGTTTGAGTCGGTGGTTTCCAGCCCTCTGACTTTCACACTACCTGAAAATATCCCACCGGATTCATGAGGAATTATCCCGTTTAACGTTTTTAATAAAGTACTTTTTCCACACCCCGTAGGCCCTGTGAGGAGAACAAACTCTCCTTTTTCGACTCTAAGGTTGATTCCCTTTAAAGTCGGCTCCGATCTTCCTGGATAAGTGTACCAAAGATCTTTTATTTCTATCATTCTCCATCACAACCTTTTTGAAAAGACTGCTTGCCTGCAAGCCTTTTCAAAAAAGGCTTGAGCGAAAACGACGTGACGGCGTGATAAACCGGCGCAACGGTTGGGCTTGAACGAAAACCCCGAGTAACGGCGCAAGCCTTTCCAAAGGAAAAGCTGACCAAAGTTCGCGTCATTCTGCCACCTTTTTCAGTCTATTTCCAAGGCTTATTCCAAACCAGGTTCCTATGAAGGTGTAGAGGAATCCGTCGATCAAGATATTTGCGGCTATGTACCAGTCGCTGTAGAAAAGTCTGTAGAGGACCATCCAAACACTGAAGGACACATAGCCACCGACCATGTCAGCAAATCCGCAAAGAATCCCCATTCTGAACCTGTTATCTGGAGCTGGATTTTTACCGGTTATACCTCCAGCATACAACATAAGCTCCAGCATTATTGCGTTGACGGACAGCGTTATGAATGTTATAGGAGTGAAACTCCCTGTTATGAAACCCCCAAGTAAAAACCTGACCATCATAAAAAGGCTTATAACCCCGGGTTTTGGGATCAGAACCACAAGAGAGGCAATCAGCATGTAAAGGAGAATCTCATTGAAGAGTCCTGTGAACAAGAAACTGAATGGCCCGAAGATTGCATGGGATAATTCCCACAGAATGGTCATTGGCAGGTTTATCACTGTAAAGGAAACCGTGCCAAAAAGGGCAATCAGCACAAGGTTGCGGGTTTTAAACCTGTCCATTATTTTTCCGGGTCTTGAGAAAAAAAAGCCCAGAGCAGTAAGTCCGAGTAAAGAGGCAGTAAATGTAGTTACTATAGGTCCCCATCGCCTTGAGATTGCAGTAATTTTCTGATCTTTTGTTACTGCAATCCAGTCGCTGCCTGTGAGTTTTACTTTAACCCTGAGAAGGTAGTCTCCTCCCAACGCATCCTGAGATATATATAAAGGAAGGCTTATCAGCGAATTTGAGCCTGGAGAAAGGGTTACAGTGGCATAACACACTGTGTCTGCGTTCATTCCCATAATATCAGGTTTAAATGCTTTTACAGGCTCCCCGGTTTTTGTGTCAAGAATATCATATGTGACCATGACAGGAATTGTACTATTTCCGGTATTGGTAAGCTCTATCCCCATGAAGGTTGAAATGAGATCTTCTTTTTCTGTCTTGAGGTCTGTAACCTTCAGCAACTTTTTGAGTGCAGGGGAAGTTTCCTGGACAACCAGAGTGTTGGAGGGATGGCTTGGATCTCCATATCCGTCTTCATCTGACGGTATTATGATTTGGGATACTGAGACCTCATCTGCGACTTCTTCTTTTAAAGCAACTTTAAGCTGGGTTGTACGCACAATAGTATGTTTTGTGCCCTCTACCTCAATGACCGCTTTTGAAGTTATGGTGTAGGTTCCACAGGGCGTATCTGGAGGTATATAAAACTCAACAAGCCTGTACCAGTCATCATACTCGGTCTGAAGCGAAAATGTATGAACCGAAGGCTCATGAAGCACAAAACCCTCAGGTAAACCAAATTCCATTGTCACATTCATATTGCCGTCATAATAGCTTTCAAAAAAAAGGTATGCAGAGAGGGTACTTCCCCCGACTGCAATTCCATTCTCTTCTACACCATGCGGAACCTGAATTATAAACGTGGTCATATCTTCAGGTTTGAAGTCCTCCTGCTGAGGCTGTGCAGCTGCGGGCTGTACTATCAGCCCAAGTGCGAGGAAGAGAAGTGCAAAGGGGAGAAAAGCCAGGTTCTTCATTCCGCTACCTTTTTTCTTATTTGAGGATTTTTCGGATTTCCTGCATTTTCGCATTCCAGTCAGGGACATCTTCAAAACCAACTATGTCAACAGCCCCACCCTGAAATTCTCCTTCTCCGGCCAGTTCCTCCATCCAGCTCTCGATCTCGAGGTAGGATTTTTTCAGCTCTTCTAAGAGTTTGGGATCAGGGTTCCAGAGCCCTCTTGACTGTGCTTCAAGTAGCCGTCTGGACATTTCCTCCAGGGCATAGGGATTATTTTCCTCAAAGAAGCGGCGCATTTCTTCATCAAGCACGAAGGCCTTTGTGATATCATCAAAAATCCAGTCGTCCACTTCCTGGGTGGAGGCCTCCCAGCCATAGATCCTTCCGACTCTTTTTGAAATATCCTGTGCGCCTTTATATCCATGCTGTTTCATGCCTTCAATCCATTTCGGATTTAAGAGCCTAGCTCTTACCACCCTGCGCAATTCGTCAGCCATGTCCCGGACTTCAACGTGCTGAGGCTCTCTCGTGTCTCCAAAGTAAACCCTTACCTCTTTTCCAGAAGCCTGTTTGGCTGCGGCTGTAAGGCCCCCGTGCACCCCAAAGTAACAGCAGCATCCTAAAAGGTCGTATTCGTCACTTACCACTTTATTAAAGGTGGCATCAACAGTCTTAAGGCTTGAAGCAAGCTGTGTGTGGGCTTCCTTGCCTTTTACATCCTTTCCGTAGGCATACCCGTTCCAGTAAAGGAAGATATCTGCCAGGTCTTTTTCATCTTTCCAGGCACTTGCATAGACTGCAAGCTGAACCCCGGCCGAATAAGTCCCGGGCCTGCTTGAAAAGATCCTTAAAGTAGCATCCCTGGAATCCGCTCCTGCTTCAATCATCCGAAAGCTGTGTTTTCTTGGATAATTCATCTCCTCGGGTTCGTTAAGAGAAGCCACAGTCTGGATTGCTTCATCTATAACCTCAAGGCAGTTTGGAAAATTATCCCTCAGAATTCCGGAAATTCGGATCGTAACGTCTATTCTGGGCCTACCCAATTCTTCAAGGGGAATCACAGAAAACCCTTTCAGGTGTCCGTTACTGAGCCAGATCGGTTCAACCCCGAGCAGGCTCATAATCTGAGCCATGCCCTCTCCATCCGCCCACATTACATCGTTTGCCATCCAGTAAAATCCTACATTCTCAGGATACCTGCCTTCGTCTTTGATGTGCTTGTCAATCAGAACTCCTGAGAGCTGCTGTCCTACTCGCCAGGCAGCTTTTGTAGGAAGCTTTTTTGGGTCAAGGGAATAGAAATTCCTGCCTGTTGGCAATACATCATCTCTTCCGCGCATGATAAGACCTGAAGGGCCGGCAGGGATGTATCCTCCATCAAAGCCGTGAAGAAGAGCTTCAATTTCGAGGGAAGCGTCTATTCTGGATTCAAGGTCAAGAATTCTGTTGCAGATTGAAGCAGCATCCTGAAGAAATACTGAATTTATACTCAGATCTTTGATATTCTGCTCTTTGAAACTTTTTTCTTTGATATTCTGCTCTTCAAAACTTCCTTCTTTAAAAATTTCTTTAATTACCCAGGCTGGCTCTTTTTCAGGATTATTTATAAATGTCCTTATAAAATCTTTAGAAAAAGAATCAATTTCTTCAAGCCTCTGTCCATTTGATTCCCCGTTCTTGGAAATCCGGCTCTGGTCAGAGATCAGTTCATCAAGGTCAAGTTCCAGAAGTTCGGCAATCAATCTTCTAATCGAGATTTTGTTTCCCACACTTCCCTGGTCATCGTACCTTAAAATCGAGTTTATGAATTCAATTTTTTTCTCGCCTTCAGGAAGCTGTCCGAAGATATGCATCCCATTATGGATCTGGCTGTTCCTGATCTTTCCAAGAGCCTCATGTGCTCTTCTTATTATTTCTTCAAAAGGAGTCTGGTGATCGGCTTTTATCTCGGAATCAAAATTCGATTTTTTGATCTCGTCAAGGATCAGGTGCTTCAAGGCATGCTCCCGTCCCTTGTCGTGTTTCACCTGTTCGTATTCCCCAAGCAGCCTGTCAAGTTCGGCCAGGTTTTCATAAAGCCCTCCTGAGGTCATTACAGTCTGCATATGGTCTATCAGGCAAGCAAGGCTTCGGCGTTTGGCAATCGTGCCTTCAGGGGGATTGTCAGAATTATAAATATACAGATGAGGGATTGTCCCTATACTTATGTCAGGATAGCAGTCTCCTGAAAGCCCAACTCCTTTCCCGGGCAAGAACTCAAGATTCCCGTGGGTTCCCACATGTACGAGTACATCGGCTCTAAAAGTGTTTTCAAGATACCTGTAGGTCGCAAGGTACTGGTGGGTTGGCGGAACCTCAGGGTCGTGCAGGATCTTACAGACTTTTCCGTCACACTTTGCCCCTGCACATCCTCGCTTTGGCTGCACGCAGACCACAGTGTTTCCATACTGTACTCCTGTCACAACGATTTTTTTGTCATAAACCATTGCAGCAGGAATGCCGTTTACTTCTTCTCCGGGAGGGCTTCCCCAGCTTTCAATCACTCTTTGCCTTACCTTCGGGCTCAAGGTGTTGAAAAACTTCTCATATTCTTCTTTCTCTACAAAAGCTAGAACCCCGCCATTTTTCACTATCTCGTTAATGGGAGTCCATCTGAATTCGGAAATTGCTTTTCTCTTGAGGATGGTTTCAATAAGTTCTTTTCCGTCTTCAGGAGGATTGACGGCATAACCCGCTTCCTGCATCCTGTTCAGTATTCTTGCCACGCTTTCGAGAGAATCGAGATTTGCAGCATCCCCTACCGAACCTTCAACTCCTGTACAGGGCCTGTTGTGCAGAATAAAGGCAATTTTTCTCTGGTTGACCGGCTTTTTCCTGAGTTCAGTCCATTTCAAAATTCTGGACGCAAGTTTTGAGCAGCGATCTTCGATGGGAAAACGCCCCATATAATTTCCTTCTTTTTTGCCTGCTCCTATTATGATGGGCTCAATTCCGCCCTCAAACTCAGGGAGAGCCACACTCCATCCAATTTCCGTGTTTAGTCCCATTGATTCTTGCCATTGTTCAACAGTCATATAATGTGAAATTACAGGCTGGAAAACAGGGACGTCAAGCTTTTTCAGGACTTCTATGCCGTTTGCTGCGCAGGAGATATCTCTCTTTTCGGTTTTGTTGCTTGCAATAAAGAAAGGAGAGAGTTTTACAAGGCAATCTATAATGGACCTGCTGTTTTCTATGAAATAGTCCTCTATGACCTCATTCATGCCCCTACTGCCAAGTTCCTCGTCTTTTAAAGGATATGCAAAAACAGGGACAACTGATAGGTCGAGGTTTTCGAGCTTTTTTATCAAAGCCTTCTCTATCTCAAGTTCATTGTTTACCCAGGAAGTCCTGGAGATAAGCAGACCCACGGTTTTCTCTCTCAAAGGCCCGTACCAGTTGATATACTCTCTAAAGTTTGAGAAGGTCTCCTTTGCATCCGGGTGGTATATTCCATCCCATGGGATCTTTTCCGGAGGCTTTGCTTCAAGCTCAAATCCCAGAACTTCCTTTAAGAGGTAGCGCAGCATATTGGAAAAGTTTTCCTGCCCTCCATAAATTATGTAAGAAAAACAAGTAGCTGCAATCTCAAGTTTCACTGACGAGAGGGCAAATGCTGAGGGATCACTTCCTACACAGATTACAGGTATCCTCGCTTTTAATGGCTCAAGCTTTTCATAGAACTCTTCCCAGAAAGGATTTGAGATATAGTATATAAAGACGGCATCAGCATGTTCGCATGCAAGAAGCACTTTCTCTGCTTCTTCGGGATTTTCTTCCAGAAGCTTTGAGTAGTGGGCTTCAAGTTCTATGCCAAGATCATTGGCTGCTTTGAGGAGAATGGGAATGTAGGAGTTCCAGGTTATTGAAACAATTTTCATGTTTTTCCCCTCTCATGTAAGAATATGCACTTTATATTCTCCGAGTACAGTGCCGTCATCAAGCCTTGCAGGAACTTCCAAGGCTGCAATGTACCTGCCATCCGCGGAGATATCCGCAGATACCGTAAGCCCTTCGGTATTATAGCTCTGGACAAGTTTTGAGTTTGAGCCTCCGCTTTTTGATATGTCAAAAACATACACTCCGTGGACATTCCTGTCCTCGGTTACTAGGTTCTGGGCTATGGGAATAACGAGATACTTGTCATTCAGTGCACATTCCCCTGCATAGCCGTCAAGTCTCCATTTCCACAGCAGGTTTCCGTCAGTATCATAGGCAAAGAGACTGTTCCCATTGGGATGTTCTATAGGAGCCTCATTGTTCTTATCTTTGGAGAAGGTGCTGCCTATTGAGAAAATAAAGGTATTGTTGATAATATAGGCATAATTCGAACTGCCGTAAATGGGGACTCCGCTTACTAAAATCGGGGTTGAAATATTTGCCTGCCATTTTGCTTCCGGGACACCCGTTTCCATGATCTCGGAATTGTCAAATAAAAAGGCTCGTCCATCACTGGCCATTGTTATCAGTTTTTCCCCGTCAGGAGTAATCTGGGTACTGTACCAGATTGCAGAATAGTCGAAGAAGGGTTCAAGAGGTGGGATTGAGTAGTTCCAGTCCTCTTTTCCGGTATTTCCGTCCAGAACATGCACTGTCCCATCTTTCCATTTATTTCCTTCTGTGAAAGAGGTAGTGCCGAAGACAGCGTATTTTCCGTCAGGGGTAGTATCAATCCAGGTAACTCCAATGTCCATAAGTTCGGATTCAGGGAATTTCCAACGCATCTTGCCTTCGGGGTCAAAAGAGTAAATCCTGCCCAGGTACTTGTATTTCTCTCCTATGTAGCCGCAGGCTCGGCTGGCAGCAACATAGATATTCCCTTTTGAATCCAATTTCATTTTTTTCATGGCTGGCAAATGATCAAGGTCTGAGCCTAGGTCTTGCCCTGCTCCAAATTTCCAGATTTCCGCCCCATTTAAATCAAAACAATAGATAAAAGCATCAGGGCTCTCTTCTCCCACAATCAGGTTTTTACCGTCCTTTGAAAATTCTATATCGGCAATTCTTGCATCAGCTATGCCTTCAACAAGCTGTTTTTCCCAGACCTTTTCACCTGTTGTAAGTTCTATAAGTTTCAGGGAACCTCCATGAGTTCCAATGGCAAGGTATTTGCTGTCAGGAGAGAATTTTGTCACACCTTCGACATTTGCTGAGGTTTTATCGATAGGTCCGGGAGTTACATCCTCAAGTTCTATAGCGTACTCCTCTTTCAAAGCAGGTTTTTCAGGAGCATACACTTCCAGAGCGCTTTTTGCCCCGTTCCCTGTGGTTACTTCAAACTTATATTGAGTCTTAGGTTCCCAGTCAAAAGCTGCAAAGACCTGGCTCTCTTTTTTTTCAATATCTATCGATTCTGTCGAGCTATTGGCAGAAGAAATTTTTACTTGTGATATGTCTGCCTCTTCTTTTAAAGTAATCAGGGCTCCGGTCCTGGAAAATACTATGGAATCTATGGGTACTCCAGCCTTGGAATTACTACTTTCCTCTATGCCCTGGACACCTTCGGAAGCCTGAGCAACTGTACTGTTCTCGGACTCCTGGCTTTTTTCAGTGCACCCGGAAGTGATTAAAGTCAAAATAAGCAGGACTATCAAAATTTTCCATTTCATTTTCTCACCTGACAATTATTAACCTGTGTTTTCCAATTACATCCCCATTTTCAAGCTTAAGAGGGGCTTCAACTGCAGCAACTGTGCAGTAGGAAGAAATCGCAGCATCTACAATAACGCCCTCGGTATTATATCTCCAAATTAACCTTGAATTTCCGTTTCCGGATTTCTGGTTGTCAAAAACATGAATTCCATGAACCTGAGTATTACCTGAGGACGAATCTTTCCCGACTGGCAGGACAAAGAATCTCGTGTCTGGAGAAAAGAAAATCCCTGCACAGCGTCCTCCAAGGGAATAAGTCCAGGAAGTATCTCCTTTCTCAACATCACTTGATACAAGAGTATTCTCAAGGGGATGTACTATCGATATGTCGCCGGGATAATACGCAGGAAGTGTGGCTCCTGTAAGGTAAAGTGTTTCATTTTTACTGGAGACTTTTGCTTCTTCCCCATAGGTATAGATGTAACTTCCCTCTATCTCTTCTGGAACTGTCACATTGGATTGCCATTCCTCGGTTTCCCATGCTGTCCTCCAGTCGTCTCCTGGTTTTTTCATATCCCATGATGTTCTTCCGTCTCCGGGTTTTATCATCTCGGAATCATAAAATAGGTATTTTCTTCCATCCCCTGTATAGGCAGTTACCATGGACCCATCATCTGAGATATCAAGCCCGTGCCAAATGGCTGCAGAAACAAAGTAAGGCTTAAGAGGTGGAATTTCGTATTTCCAGCGGAGATTTCCGCTGTCATCCACGGAGTAGACGACGGCATCAAGTTCAAGGGAATTTGTCCAGTCCCCGGTTGAAAAAACCACATTTTTTCCGTCCTGGCTTGAATCAATCCAGTTTACACTCCGGGCATAATTTTCACTTGCCGGCAGTTTCCAGGAAAGAGTGCCATCCTGGTTGAACCTGTAAACCCTTGAAGCCAGCCCATATCCGGATTCTTTCCAGTATCTGCCTGCTGCAATGTACACAGCATTATCAGCAGCCGTTATTTTGTATGTGCAAGGTTGATATTTTGGGTTCTCACTGGTTCCCAGGTCATCGGCGCTTCTATAGCTGTGAATTTCAGTCCCTGTGCCAGCATCCAGGGAATAAATGTATCCATCGGCACTCCTTTCCCCTACAAGGATATACTTCCCATCTTTCGAGAACGAAATATCTGAAACATTTCCGCTTAAGGTCTTTTTCCATAGCGGATTTTTGCCTGACACATCAATAACTGCCAGGTTTTTTCCGGTCCCGACAGCTACATACTTTCCGTCATGTGAATACGCCACACAGTCCTGGATATTCGATCTTCCTTCACTGAGATTTTCCGGGCTTATATCTCCAAGTTCATACTCCCAGTAACGGTAAGGAGAAGCTTTCTCAGAGGAAGTTATATTCTCCTGGCTCAGGGAATTGCTTGCCTGATCACTCTCGCTATTGCCTGCCTGAACCTCTTCACTTTTTGAGATCTCACCACTACTGTTATCCTCCTTTTCATCGGAGGCTACGATATGTGAAGATGTACATCCCGAACAGACCAGAAAAATAAATGAAAATATAATTACCAGCACAAAACTACTCTTCTTCATTTTCATACTCCTTTTCAGGCTCCTTTGATTGCCTTTTATCATTGCCCGTATATCTTCAGGTCTGAGATCCTCAAAATATTCTGATGTTGCGTACTGTTGTCTCCAAAACCTGCACTCATTTTTTCAATCTTTATATTTTCAGCAGGCCCGCAGTATTTTTCATAATCTTCAACGAGATCTCTTTCAACTGTATTCATCGGAATTCCTGAGATTACAACAGATGGTGAAAAGCGCCGTCTGTTTTCCTGATCTCGATAATATTCGCCTTCAGATTGAGGATTCATGCTCCCTGCTGCAACATAATAAATGGATTTGTGATCACTGAAGGTCACTTTTAACCAGAGACTGAATTTATCCAGATCCTGTCCGTTCCAGTTCCAGGAAATTTTTCCTGGAGATACACTCACATTTTTACTCCAGATCCCTTCTCCTGTCTGTGCTGAATTTGTTGTATCAAGATACAGTGCCCCGTCTTTGCATTCAAGAAGCTCTCCTTCAAAATTACAATTTTCAAAGTCTTCCTGATACACAGTTTTTTTCTCTGGCACGGTTTGAGAATAAATTACCAAGCCTGTGAGGCTCAGGACTATAAATCCGAATAGTACAGTCTTTCTGGAAATCATAATTGACCCATATAAGAGGTGATTAATAAATATTTCGAAAATATTCTTTATTAATCACATATAGTAATAATAAAATAAAAATTATGGCTACTATATCTAAGCAAATTTCCTTTTGATAATAAGTTTATCTACTTTTATTTTCATTTCCAAAATTAGTTCGTTTTGAGGTATTTTTCCAAATTTCGTCATCAATAGTGCCAATTATTTACCTTATTTCGACCTCGTAATATAAAGAATCAACCTTATTTACTTTGTGTTCACTCCGATTTCAAGGCCTTTTTAAAAATATATTAATTGGATATATATTTCAAAAAACGAAATTAATATATATTGCTACAATATTTTTAACTTTTATGACTATTCGTGATAAAAAAATCAGAATTTCTATCAATTTTTATATTATTTTGCTTATTTCAATGCTTATAATTGCTATCACTCCTGTGGAATGTGCTATTGAACAGCGAGGGCCCTTAATAAATATTACAGCCGGAGAGCATACAATACTCAATGGGGAAAATTGTCCGGGATTTTACTATTCGACCTCTACTGGCACATACTATGAGTCGCTGGAACTTTATTTCTCTGAAGATGGGCTTATTGAGATCGGAGATGCAACGTATACCTCAAAAATCACCTCTGGTTCAACTGGCTTTTTCGGAAAGAAATACAGGGTTTTTGAAGATGGATTGATCAGTGAAAATCTGATAAGTTTCGGAAGTCGGGATCTTCAGCGGGGAAATGATTACGATCTCGGGAACGGTTACAAGCTGGTGCTGCAGGGAATAAACAATGATTCTGCTCTTCTTGAGCTTCAGAAAGATTCTCTTCCTGTTACCAGCAAATCCCTTAATGAAGGCTCAAAATTTAATTTCACAGATAAAATAAACGGCGCCGAGTATGTGATTCTAGAAGGAACTCTTAAACAGGTTCTTGACAGCAAGGATCCAATTGTGAGTCTTACAAGCGTAAATCAGTATTCGACTGCACCTATCAAAATCAACGTTGGGGACAAGTATGGAAATTTTGAGGTCACTGAGGTTACAGGTGAAAAGATCGAATTTAAAAATAGAGTGCCTATCCGAATGAGCCATGGAGATTATGTAACAATTCTTGAAAATTTGATTGATTTCAGAGTGGCTGATAATGTCTATAAGGTATGTTCTTACAATATGACTAAAGATGTTATCAAGTCATATCAAATAAAAGGCACATCTTTAACTGTAGATCGTTCGGACTCTTCTCCGGATTCCTGCGTCTGGACAGCTGATTCTTTTGGTATGCTATATTATGATCTTGAAAACGATTTCAGTACAGAAAGACTTGAACTTAACCTTGATGCCGAAAAGGACTGGATTCCGAAAGGCGGTCTGGTTTATGAATCTTCACCTGTCAGGATTCCATACCAAAACCCGGAGATGAAGGATTATGGAGAAAACGCTTTTGATGGCGGATATTCTGCGCTTGGGTGGGATGGAGAGAAGTATGCATGGCTTGGAAACGAGCAGGGAATTGTTAACATCCTCATGGATGATGACAATGACAGACGTCTCTACTCCGGTGAAGAATGGGATCTTGGAGAAGGGTACACCCTGAAAGTAGATGGTATAGAATCAGATAAAGTCTACCTGACGGTTTTGAGAAACAATGTTGCGGTTCACTCAAGCATAATCTCTCCAGGAAATTCGGCTGATCTTGGTACACATACTCTCCTGTATAAAAAAACCATTAATGGTATTGAAATTCCCCTCTTTTCCGTATATGTGGATAAGGTCCTAGAAGGAAAAGAAAACTCAGGTGTAGCTCTAAAATATCCTCTACACTTTTCTGAAAGCCCTCTTGAAATAAAGCTCGGAAAAATGTTCGGGGCACTTACGGTTGTTGAAACCTCCCCTAATATCCGGCTTGAAAATGAAAATGCTCTCAACTTTGGTTCTAATCTCGAGGTCACAGAAGAAATTCACCTTGGCTCTTTTGAAAAGAAGACAGGAGGGAATCTCAATGTTACTTTTTTCCCATTCATGAATAAGGTGGAAAAAGTGGATTCTGTTCTTCCTACAACCACTCAGTGGACTATTCCGGTTATGAGTGTTGAGGAATACCTTCTCGGAAACTGAAAGATATACTGAGGTTAAATTATGAAAAACCATAACATTACTATTTACCCTTTTACTGCAATAGTCGGGCAGGAGAAAATGAAGAAAGCCCTGATCTTGAATGCTATTAATCCGAAAGTAGGAGGGGTTCTGATCAGGGGTGAAAAAGGTACTGCTAAGTCAACTGCTGTCCGGGCACTCGCCAATCTTCTGCCTGAAATCGAGGTAGTTGAAGGCTGTAAATTCCGCTGTAATCCTCATGATACAAATACAATGTGTGAAGAATGCCTGGAAAGAGTGAAATTAGGAACTCTCAAAATCTCTTTTGAGAAAATGAGAGTTACGGATCTACCTGTAAGTGCTACCGAAGATCGGGTTGTAGGAACTCTTGATATCGAGCATGCAATCAAGAAGGGAGAAAAACGCTTTGAGCCTGGTGTACTTGCCCATGCGCACAGGGGTATTCTGTACGTGGATGAGATTAATCTTCTGGATGACCATCTTGTAGATGTGCTCCTCGACTCTGCAGCAATGGGAGTAAACACTGTTGAAAGAGAGGGAATTTCCTTTTCCCACCCTGCGAATTTTGTGCTTGTAGGCACCATGAACCCTGAAGAAGGGGAGCTTCGACCCCAGTTGCTTGATCGTTTCGGTTTATGCGTAGATATAAAGGGAATTATGGATGTAGCCAGACGAGTGGAACTTATTAAATACAGGCTCAGCTATGAGAATGATCCTGAAGCTTTTGCAGCAGACTGGCAGGCCACAGAGTCCGAACTGTGCGGACAGATTCTTCTGGCTCAGAAATTACTTTCTGAAGTGAGGATCTCAGATGACATGCTTGAATTAATCAGCCAAATCTGTGTTGATATGGGGGTCGATGGGCACAGAGCCGACATTACAATGATGAAAACCTCAATCACGCTTGCGGCTTTCAACGGGAGGACTGAGGTGCTTGAAGAGGATGTAAAAGAAGCTGCGGAATTAGTCCTCCCTCACCGTATGCGCAGAAAGCCTTTTGATAACCCTTCTGACAAGCAGGATAAACTGAATGAGAGCCTCGAAAAACAGAGAGAAAAGCAAAAGCAAAAAGAAAAAGAAAAGGAAAAAAACAAAAGCAAACCGCAAAAAAAAGAGCATAACGAGCATTCAGAGAAAGCACAGGCCCAGCCCGAAGATCAGAAGTCGGATTCCTCACAGGATAGCACCAGAGAACAGCCCGATGCTTCCTCAGAAACAATTTTTGCAACAGGGGAAAGTTATCAGATAAAGCAGTTGTCACCCGATTTTCGTAGAAATAAGCGAAAGGGATCAGGTCGGCGTAGCAAAACCCTGACAAAATCCAAACAGGGCAGGTATATAAAGAGCAAGATTCCCGAGGAAAAAACCACGGATCTTGCTTTTGATGCCACCCTGAGGGCAGCTGCGCCTTACCAGCTTATAAGGGAAAAAAACGGAAACTCCATAACAATTCACGACTCGGATTTTCGAAAAAAAATCCGAGAGAAAAAGATAGGCAACCTTGTACTCTTCATTGTGGATGCCAGTGGTTCTATGGGGGCTCAGCAGCGAATGGTAGCCTCTAAAGGTGCAGTACTTTCAATGCTGATGGACGCCTACCAGAAGCGTGACAAGGTCGGACTTATTGCTTTTAAGGGCGCAGGGGCAGAGCTAGTGCTTCCGCCAACCTCCAGTGTAGAAATGGCACAAAAGTATCTGGAGGAGCTGCCAACTGGAGGAAAGACTCCCCTTTCCCATGGGCTGATGAAAGGCTATGAAACCATACAGGCAGAACTCCGCCGCGATCCTGATACCTGTCCTTTTATGGTTTTGATCTCTGACGGAAGGGCAAATGTCAGTATGAATGGAGAATCTCCTATCCAGGAGACGAAAACAATAGCTTCTATGTTCCGAAAGGAATGCATACAATCGGCAGTTATTGATACGGAAAGCAGCATGATTAAGTTCGGGCTTGCTCAGGAAATTTCCAGTGCTCTTGGAGCCAGATATCTTGCACTTGAGAACCTAAAGGCAGATTCAATAATTGAAGCTGTTCGATCTTCAACTCCTTTCAATCTTTAATTATTTTAGAAAAGCAATTTTAATTTTTAGAATCAGCTCTTCAAGTATTTCGGTTCCTGATACTGTTTTGGTCGTGAATTCGTTACTAGTTGATATTTTGCCTTTGAGTATTTTTGCTTAATGGCTGTTTTCTAAGCTTACCTGTGTATTATGAAATGCATAGGTGAGAAGAGGAAGATTTACTTCCACCTCCATTTTTTTGATTCAGCAGTTAACAGGCATAAACAGTAGTTATGATAAGCAAGGAAAGATATAAAGCTGAAGAATTATTTTAGCCAATATATAAGAAACGTAAATTATAGAGCATCAACATGGTAGATCAAAGCTATCTCATCGATTTATTTTTGCATCTGGACGCTCATATAAGCGAAATAACAAACGAGTACGGTTTATTAACATATTTACTGTTATTCGCTATTATTTTTTGTGAAACAGGTCTGGTGATAACTCCTTTCTTACCGGGTGATTCTCTCATTTTTGCAACCGGAGCTCTGGCTGCCAGTGGCTCATTCAACTTATTTACTTTATTAGTTGTATTATGTCTTGCAGCCGTTGCAGGAGATACTGTCAATTATCATACAGGTCAATTCTTAGGAAATAGAGTAATAAGTAATGAAAATATACGGTTTATTAAAAAGGAACAACTTGACCGTACACATTTATTTTTTGAAAAGTATGGGGTGAAAGCAATAATTCTAGCTCGCTTTATCCCCGTTATCCGTACCTTTGCGCCGTTTGTAGCAGGAATTGGAACAATGCCCTATTCGACATTCATTGTCTACAATATCATTGGGGGAGTTTTATGGGTAATGTCGTTCCTTTTTGGAGGATACTTTTTTGGGAATTTGATAGTTGTAAAGAATAACTTCAGCTTTTTAACAGTTGGAGTAATTATTGCTTTATTAATTCCAGGCATTATTGCATATATTCAGAGTAAACGTGACCCAAAAGGCACATGATGGAGTGAAGACCTGCCAAAGTGGCTCTGAACCCTTGTGAGGTACACTCTTGAACATAAGAACTTTAATACAAATTATCGTGACCCTTTTATTGCTCTCAGCTAGTGTGTTTCTCGTCCGCAGTTACTGGATAGAAATCATACCTGTTCTGGAAGAAATATTGAGAACACTTAGGGAAACCCGGATACGGTATGTTGTTCTGGCAGTCTTAGTATATATGTTGAGCGTGTACTTATTTTCAGTACGCTGGCAGCAGGTCCTCTACTGTATTGGTTACAATCTAAAAGCAACAAGCCTTGTTCCTATTTATTTCGGAGCAGTATTCATAAATAATATCACCCCTGGAGGGAACATGGCAGGAGGAGAATCCTTCAGAATCCTCTGGGCCAACAAACTTTTCGGGATAAGCTATACCAACGCTTTTAAGACAATCTTCTTTGAAAGATTGGTTGAAGCAATTCCTGTTCTTTTTTTCTCGATTTATATTCTATATTCATTCCCTTCTTTAGATATAAGATTCCTGCCTGCAATAGATCGTTTAACGTTAAGATCTATCCATCTGTTCTTCATAGTCTTCCTGGTAGTAGGAATAGCAATATGGTTCAATCGAATGAAATTAAATTCCCTCTTTCAGAGTGTACAGAAAAACTGGAAACAATTTAAACAAGCCTTTATCCCTGTTCTTCTTCTATCTTGTGGCGTATGGGTTCTTGATATAATACGTCTTAAACTGGTTGCTTTAGCTCTGAATATTGACCTCTCTTTAAGTCTGATTGTAACAGTTTCAATTGTGTCCTTCCTGCTAGGGGCCCTACCATTAACTCCAGGGGGTCTTGGAATAATTGAAGGAGGCCTGATCTCTTTGCTTCTGTATTTTGGTTTGTCCCTTGCATCTGCAAGCAGTTTCGTTTTTTTAGAGCGTTTTATTTCTTATGGAATCAGCAGCATAATAGGATTTCTTTACCTATCTTATTACGGAGGATTTCAAATATGGCAAAAATCAAAAGAAGGAAAACTACATTGACCAGTTAATGACATTTCACAATATGTCAAAAACCATTCAGGATAATGTAAATTAGTTAGAAAGTAAAATGGATAACTGTTGAAGAGACTAGATGTTTTTGTGGAAATTATTGTCCTGATAAGATAACTGCGATCAGAAAGTGCCCAGAGAATAAATATGGAAAGGTATTAATTGGAGAAGTGTGAGTAATAATATGTGGGCAATATAATTATTAGTAAGCCACTTGATAGAACCAGGAGGTAAATAAGTATGTGTAGTGTTGGAGACTCATTTGACATCGATATGGAAGGAAAGCTGCCGGTTAAAGATTATGTATGCAAGAACTGCGGAAATAGGTTCAAAGGCATTGGAAAGAATGTAACATGTCCTTCGTGTCAGTCTAAAAATGTAGAAGAATCCTGATAACGAACTGAATTTTTTAGATACTTATTTTTAACATGAAAGAATCGACTTCTTCTAAAGACATTCCACTGAAACAAAGTGAAATGCTTCTTCTGCGCGGCACTGCAGGAACTGTGGCGATTGTGAAAGTAGGTCCGCGTGGACAGTTCTTTCTAGAGACTGAAAACGAAGAAATTGTGCTCGGACTGGAACCCCATGACCTGATTGTTGCTTCAGCGCTGTCTGTGAATGAGAATACTGAAAAAGGGCTTAAATGTGTTCTCTTCATGATTCGGGAAATCAGGTCTCCATTAATAGTTCTTCCAAAGAACCATCCTGCATCTCCAAGGCTTCCAATCGTAGTGTCGGTTGGGGAAAAAACTGTTCTAAGCTGCAATATCACACCTGGTACGCACCCGAATCAAGACGTACTATGCGGTTCAAATGAATTTAGTGGTCTTGAGGTAACGGGAACACTGGAAGGCGTACATATTGAAAATCTGCCGCAGTGTGAGGTAGTAAAGATTGATTTTAATATCTGACTCGCAGTTTTTCGTCAGTGTATTTCATTAGTTCTGCAGCATGATCACAGTATTTCCTATAGAGATTAAGCTCATCTTTCATCCCAGACAAGTCTAGATTTCCCAAATTCTAGACTTCTTTTAATGCATCTGCGAGGTTTTGAACAGATTCAAAAATTCGTTTTTTGTTCTCTGAGCCTTTAATTGCAGATTTAGCTTCTTCCAGATATTTGTTCACTTCTTCTCTAGCTTCCTGTTTTTTGAAAATTATTGTATGGAGTGAGTGATAAAAAGGAAGACAAAATTTAGCAGGATTATAGTAAGATGCTTCCTTTTCTGAAGTTTCGAAAAATTCTATTGCCTTTTCTAATTCTTTTTTGTAATCTTCATCTGTTTCTGCCTAGGAAGCCATGAATATTGAAACTATTCCAAGAGAATGATGTGAAGAGGATTTCACATAACTGTTTTCATCATCAGTCAGTCTATGTAAATCATTCAATGCCTGTTGCTTATCTGGTATGAATGAGAAGAAATTCTTTAATCTTTAACATATATATGATCTTTTGGATTATCGCTTAGACATCGATTGTGAATTTTCTCTTGGTCGACCAACTGCCAAACACCGTAAAATCATATCAAGTTGGTGTTTAAAAATATTCCTTTTTGGTTTTCGAGAATAGAGGACATAGACCGTTCTGCTTCAATCCAAGCTTCCGAAAACCTGTGCATTTTCATGTAGTATTCCAAAAATTTAATTTAGGAAACCCACGTATTTTAATGGGGTTCTATATGGAAACTGTTAATTTTAAGAAAATAATGATTGCAACTGACGGCTCGGCCTGCTCCAGGCTGGTTGCTGACAAAGGAATTGAACTTGCCCGGTTGAGTGGGGGGACGGTCTATGCAGTCTATGTGGTGTCAACGGACTACTTTGCTCCTATTAATGGGAATTCCTTTCCTATGAGTGTGGATCCTTACTGGAAGCCGATACGGGAGGCATGGGAAAAACAGGGACAGCAGGCTGTAAATACTATAAAAAGCCTGGGAGAGATGAAAGGAATCAATGTAGAGCCCGTCCTTCTTGAAGGCAATCCCTCAGAAGAGCTGATCCGGTATGCTGAGGAGGTAAAAATGGATATTGTTATTATGGGCACTCATGGAAAAACAGGACTGAACAAGCTGCTTCTTGGCAGCGTTGCAGAAAAACTGGTCCGCCACTTGAAGGTTCCGGTTATGGTTGTAAGGGAGAAGTGTGATTAATAAGGCTGAGTTCAGGAAACTATAACTTGCATCTGCATTTTGTCTTTTCTTTAGGTTTATACTGTATGAAGCCCGCTATCTGAACTCCACTACTCACGTGTGCTAATTTTCTGAAGACGCGTACCCTTCTGGCCTGTCTTTTTTGTTATTTCCTTTTTCTTCTGCACTAAGCCCTATGGCAAATCCGGTTCCTTTATCTCTCTTTAGCTTGATCTCACCATTCAACTGATCTACCAGAATATTTACAAGCTGCAAACCAAGTGTTTCTGGATTTTCAAAATCGATATTCTCTGGCATGCCAATTCCATCATCCGAGACTATAAGGGTATGTCTGGTATCTTTTCGATCAGGTACCTCTTTATTATTCGCTTCATCTCGCGAATGAGAAGGAACATTAAACACTATTCGTTAACGTGTATGGCGAACCATCAAGATTTACTGATTAGGTAAGAGACTCTCAGATAAACTTATGAGATTATTAGAAAAGAATAGAAGCAGCATACGTGAAAAATAATATATAATCCTATAACTTTATAGGAAGCTCCTTCGGTTCCCGCTCCTCTCTATTTGGCTTGAGGGATAAAAATATCTCCCAACCTTGCTTTGACAAATACGATGAAAATGGCCGGTATTCGAAGTTGCCTTATGGTAACACTTTGCCAAGTGGCAGAGAAGGTTCGTTAAAATGGAAAAAACAAAAATACTGGGAAAGGCTTTCAAAGTCTTTCTTATCTTTGTACCGTTAAGTTTGTTTGCAGAGTACATACATGCTCCTCCCATAGCAATTTTTATCTTAGCTTCACTTGCAATCATTCCACTTGCGAAATATATAGGAGAATCAACAGAGGAGATTTCGGCACGTACCGGTCCAGCTCTGGGTGGGTTATTAAACGCCACCTTCGGTAACGCAACCGAATTAATCATAAGCATTTTTGCCCTGCAAGCAGGACTTACTGAAATGGTAAAGGCATCCATTACGGGCTCCATAATTGGAAACCTGCTTTTGATTTTGGGAATGGCGTTTTTCTTTGGAGGCCTCGGAAAAGATCAACAGGAATTCAATTCCACAGCAGCAAAGACAAATGCCTCCACTCTGTTTCTTGCCACTGCCGCTATAGTCATGCCTGCGGTTTTCGTTCTGACTTCTGAAAATCCTTCAGCCGCGACAATAGAAACTTTGAGTATTGCAGTTTCGGTCATCATGGCAGTGTCATATCTTGCAAGCCTACTTTTTTCGCTTCATACTCACAAGTACTTATACACCGCTGACACAACAGAGTGCAATCCCAAGTGGAGCGTTAAAAAATCGGTTGCGGTGCTTCTGGCTTCAACCGTTACAGTTGCTGTTATGAGTGAAATTCTAGTCGGCTCCATAGAACCTCTGGCTGAAAGCCTTGGCTGGACAGAAATGTTCATAGGTATGATTTTCGTAGCAATTATTGGAAACGCCGCGGAACATGTCTCAGCCATCACAATCGCCATTAAGAACCGGATGGATCTGGCACTCCAGATCGCAATTGGCTCGACAACTCAAATCGCTATGTTTGTCGTACCGGTTCTGGTGTTTATGAGTTACTTCTTCGAGACCCCTATGAACCTGATTTTCACCACCTTCGAACTTGCCGCCATAGTCTCCGCTGTCTTAATGGTCAAATCCATAATTGAAGACGGCAAAAGCAACTGGTTTGAAGGATTACAACTTCTGGGGACATACGGAATAATGGCCGTGGTCTCTTTCCTCCATCCATAAGTAACAAAAGGGAGCGGAAGAGTCAAAGACTAGGAGCTTGCAGGATATTGGTATTTCTATTATCTTGCAAGCGACCTGTATTTGTTTCGGTGACAAAAGCCCTATATTCACACTCAGAGTAACCATAAATATATATCAGGGTTCTCCAAAATAGCCATTTGTGACCTCTGGAGAAATTGTGCGGGTGGAAATCCTTGTATCTGGAAGGGTACAGGGCGTGGGCTTTAGAAGATTTGCAAGAAACGCTGCCGAGCGTCTGGGTATAGAATCTAACCCCATAAATTTAAGGGATGGTAGAGTTTTTGTCATTGCA
Organism: Methanosarcina sp. UBA411; assembly: GCF_002495725.1. Taxonomy (NCBI): domain Archaea; kingdom Methanobacteriati; phylum Methanobacteriota; class Methanomicrobia; order Methanosarcinales; family Methanosarcinaceae; genus Methanosarcina; species Methanosarcina sp. UBA411. The sequence continues at coordinate 28,982 of NZ_DAGK01000012.1, read as the reverse complement.
GAAGGCAGACGTGAAGCTGTGGAGCTTTATATAAATGAACTCAGGAAAGGGCCAATGTTTGCCCATGTGGAAGATGTTGATGTCACTTTAAGAGAAGCCCTTGGAAATGTATACGACTCTTATTCTTATAAATGATCAGATCCGTTAGATTCATTATATCCTTGTTTTTCCTATTCTTATTTTTCAGCTTTCGGAATCACTTCAGCTTTTTGAACTTCTTTAGCCTTTTTTCAAGATCTTCGCAATAATTACAATCCCCACAAGATTAACCAATCCAATTACAAAATATCCTATCAAATTCTTTAAGCTCAAATCAGAGGCTTTTGAGTCCTTTTTCAAGAAACCAGCCACAGAAGTTGAATTTTTTCCTGAGTTTTGGTCAGATTCCGGATTATTATCTCGGTTTTCTCCGATTTTCTGCCCTTTTTCAGTAAATTTCACTACAGAGTCAGTTTCAAGAGTGAGCTTTTTTTCCTGCTCTTCAAGGTGTTTTCCGGATTCAAGCGACGCCCTAATCATGTAGGTACTTTCCGGCTCAAGCCCAAGGAAGAGAAACTGGTCATCGTTTTTCAGGGAGGCTATAACATTTCCATCTTTCCGGAGTTCTGCGGAGCCCCTTTCAGGGAGTTCCACTTTCAGGTTTGCATGGCCTGTTAGTAGGATCTGTTTTCCTTCTGCAAACCTAGGTCTATCGGGAATATCAAGAATTCCAAGCAGTGTCGGAGCAAAATCTTCCTGGTTGTATTCTCCCCTGAGAATTCCTCTCTCAATATCCTCGGCATTTACTATCAGTGGAACGAGTTGTGCTTCATCAGTGTCTGTGAATTTTTCGGATTGATGCCCACCTTTGGAATTGTCTTTGGAAAAACCCATTCCGTGGTCTGCTGTAAATACAAAAGCAAGGTCATTTTCCTTGCAAAGCTTATAGAGCGGAAGAATTTCCGAATCAAGACATTCGATGCAGTCCACATACCCATAATTATCCCTGTGGTGCCCGCTTGAATCTACAGCTCCTACATTGACAGTGAGCAGGTATTTTTGTTCCGGCCTGTTTCTAGCCATATATTTTACAATATCGCAAGCAGTCTCGACTCCCCATCTGTTATATCCATTATATTTTCCGCGAGTCTCTTTTGATGAGACATATCCGGGCGCTTTATCAGCTGCTTTTTCCATAACCTGTAAAAGCCCTTCAGGTACATCCGGACTGTCAGAAGAAGGCTCTGCTTGCTCAAGGATGATTTTCATATTTTTTATCGAATTATTTTCATCCCTGAGAATGACATCCTGCTTGGCGCGGATTGACCAAGAATCCCCTTTTTCCATAACCGCAATACAAAGATAGCCTTCTCTGTGAAGAACATCGAAAATAGTGGCGTCTTTGAAACTTACAAGCTCACTGTCTGCACCTGGATTTCCTGTGACGAGGACTGAATGCCCTCCTTCGGTAAAGGTCTGAGGAGCGCGGAATTTCAGAATTCTAACACTTTCTTTACTTATTTTCGGTAAATTTTCAAGTTTGGATTTTTCAAGGGGCGTCCCATCCAATGCATGTGGTGTAAGTTCAGGATAAATAAAAGGAGCACTCAAACCGTCTACGATCAGCACGACTGCTCCGTGGGGCGTGTTAACGGGATTTACCTCCGCTTCGGTCAATCCTGAGACAGGGGCTGGAAAAATGAGAAAGACAAAAAATACTAATAGAAAAAATAGAACTGAAAAAGATCTGAATTCTCGGACTGCCGGGATCATTATAAATTATTTTTACTTCAAGCTATAAAGAATTTGCCTTCCATAGATGTATTCTGCAGGATATCCTTGCATTACTTCTCTCTTGTTCAAGTATCCGATATTACTTTCATATTTCCCTCTATCCTGTATTACTTTCCAGTTTCATATTTTTGATTTGATTTCTTTAATGGTTGTAGAGTCCAAATAGCCCATCTGTTCTAAACTTTTCGATATTTCCAGTTTCAGTTAGCTTTTTAAACATCCATTCTATCAGGAAGAGTAAACTCTTATCATATTTGCCGCAAATATCTATAGCAATCTGGCAAAAGTTATTTTCTGATCAAAAAACAGGAAATGTTCCTATGAAAATGAACCCACGCTGTACCTATTGTCTCCTTTCAAGAGTACACTTTCAGTCTAAGCTTTCTACTGATGATGAAGACCTTATAAGCAAGACCATCAAGGAATGCCTTGAGGTTGTGACAAAGTATTATAACCCTGAAGCAGTATCTGCTTCCGTAGCCACTAAAGTTCACAGAAAATGCTATGAAGTTCTGAAAGACAATGACCCTTATGACGTAACAAAGAAACTTATCAACCAGGCCGCACTGAAAGTACTGCCTGTAGCAAAAGAGAAAATATATGAGAATTCTCCAGATAACGGGGAGCTTTTCAGGCGGGCAGTACTGGCATCCGTGGTCGCTAATTATTTTGATTTCGGAATTATGGGCTTTGAGGCCAGTGAAGATAAATTTGAGGCTGCTTTTAGGAAATATTTCGAACACGGGCTTGATGTAGATGACACGCCTAAAATGCTTGGACTCCTGCAGGATACTGTTTACATTGCCGACAATTGCGGAGAAATTCTCTTTGATACACTCGTTTTTGATATTATCAAAAAACTCGGTGGAAAGATCACACTCGTAGTCCGGGGCGGACCAATTCTGACAGACGTGACTTTAGAAGAAATAAAAGAATTTGAAATTGATAAAAAAGTCGACAGAATCCTAACTACCGGCTCAAATGCCGTAGGTGTCCTAGTTGAGGAAGCTCCGGCCGAACTGCTCAAAGCCATGAAGGATTCAACCCTTATAATCAGCAAAGGTATGGCTAATTACGAAACTCTCTCCGAGCATAATTTCGGGCCTATTGCGTATATGCTTCTTACAAAATGTGAGTGTGTTGCTGAAGATCTTGGGCTTGAGCAGGGGTTATCTGTTGCAAAACTGATGAACTATCCCTGAGTTTTTCCTCAAAGGGATTTTTCGGAAGCTTCTTATCTATCAGGCTCACTAATGGGTATTAGCATAAAACAACTTATGCATGTGGTAAAACGTTATACAGTGCATAAAATACACATTAAAAACGTTATACATTGAATAAAATATACTTTAGCTGAGCATGATAAGTATTCTGCTGAATAAGATCAACAAAATTGAATAAATCGGAATGAATCAAAAGGAGAAATAAAAAAGATGTGTGAAATCAATGTTTTCTTACTCCGTGGAGACAAGCGTGAGAGAATTATGGATTCTGTCGCTAGGATCCTGGTTGAAGGCCATTCAATCCAGCTTACCGGAATTCTCGGAGACAAAATAACTATAGAAGGTTCAATCAAGGAAGTTAACTTCTCACGGGGAGAAGCTCTTATCCTTGCAAATTAAAATTTTTTATTTTTCATTAATCTCTTTGAATTTTATATTCTTCCCGCTTTTTCTGTCATTTCTCAGTTTTCGGGCATAACTCATAGAAAAAGGATCTGTAAGCTCCCGAATATCTGAATCTCTCTTCTAGATTCCTTAATTAATAAGAACTCTCGGGAAAAGCATTTATCTGACTTTATCTATAACTCCATATGTTCCAAGATACAGATTCAGATTTAAGTCAAGACATTCGAAGAAGGTCTGCTAAAGCAGGATATCTTGGATTACGTGTCGGGCAGTTTGCAACAAACCGGCAAAAATTATAAGAAAAGTTATAACCTGTGGATACATCTTAAATTTATGCCTACATTCTGAACTTATATGATCCACTGTCCGGAATTATGATCTCCGGCAAAATTTTTAAATTTTCAGTGATTTAGGCTATATCTCGAGTTGGGTAGAAGAGGATTAAACAGGATAGGATATAAATGGTTAAAGCAAAAATCGCAATAAATGGTTACGGAACTATAGGAAAAAGAGTTGCAGATGCCGTACGGGCTCAGGATGATATGGAAATTATCGGAGTTTCCAAAACAAAGCCAAACTACGAAGCTGCAGTGGCTCACCAGCTGGGATATAACATATACGCTCCAGCTGCAAATCTCGAGGCTTTTGAAAAAGCCGGAATACCTGCAGCTGGAACGATTGAAGAAATGGTCGAAAAGGCTGATCTTGTTGTGGACTGTACGCCCGGGGGAGTCGGGGAAGGAAATAAGCCTATATATGAAAAGGCCGGAGTAAAAGCAATCTGGCAGGGCGGCGAAGATCATTCACTTACAGGTTTCTCCTTTAATGCTGTTTGCAATTACGATCAGGCTGTGGGTCGTGACCTAGTAAGGGTTGTTTCATGCAATACTACAGCACTTTGTAGGGCTATTTACCCAATAGATAAGGAACTGGGAGTGAAAAAAGTCAGAGTAGTGCTTGCAAGAAGGGCAGCCGATCCTAACGATGTAAAGAAAGGGCCAATTAATGCAATCGTACCTGATCCGATCAAGCTTCCTTCCCACCATGGACCTGATGTAAAAAGCGTACTTCCGCAGATCAATATTACAAGTGCAGCCCTGAAGATCCCAACAACACTAATGCACGTACATACTGTAAATATGGAAGTTAATAAGGATTGCACTGCAGAAGACGTTAAGAATATCTTTGGTTCCCAGCCAAGAATCCGTCTTGTAGGACAGGGCATATCGTCGACAGCCGAAATTATGGAATTTTCACGGGATATGGGCCGCCCCAGAAATGATATGTGGGAGAACTGCATCTGGCCAGATTCCATTACTGTAAATGAAAAGGAATTATACTTCTTCCAGGCCGTCCATCAGGAGTCAATTGTAGTTCCAGAAAACGTGGACGCTATAAGAGCCATGATGGAACTTGAGAGCGACGGTTCAAAGTCAATTGAAAAGACAAATAAAGCTATTGGCCTGTATAATAAATAAATAAATAAATAAATAAATAAATAAATAAATAAATAAAAAATAGAGTACCGGAATCTAAGTGTCAATAGACTCCGGCTTTTAAGTTGTTCCTGATATTTAATCTGAATATCTGGAACAATATTTTTTAAACTCAAGTGTTCTATATTCATATTATATATTTCACATTGGATTTCTTACAAAAATCAATAATCGAAACTCTAAATCCTTATGTTTTGCGTAAGGAGAATATAACTTGAAACTTTCAACTGGAAAAAATGGCTCAGATATGGACTCAACAGATTCAAGCTTTTTGAAATTATCTCGGGAGGCTTTCAAAGCCGCATCGGACTCTATCTATGATCTTGTAAGTACTGATGCAGCGTATAGCTTTGTTTGTATGGGAGCTGACGGAACTCCGACTACTAGAATAGATCGTGCAGCAGAGGACGCTATCTTAGAGGTTCTTAAAGACGATGGCAGGCCCATGCGAATTATAAGCGAGGAAATAGGAGAGCTTATTTTGGGAGATTCTCCCGAGTTCTCTATTGTTCTTGATCCTCTTGATGGAACCTATAATTCCTCTGTGGGGATTCCTTTCTACAGCATTTCACTTGCTGTGACCTCCTTTGACCTTTCAGACCTGAGGTTTGGGTATGTAAGTAACCTTGCGCTGTGCGAGGAATATTATGCCGAAGCCGGAAAAGGAGCTTACCTAAATGGAAAAAGCATCAAACCCTCCCTTAACACAGATCTGAGGGAATTGTGTGTAAGTGTGTACGGTTACCGGCAAAATATAGAGAGAACCCGAAAGATATACAAAAACATCAGAAGGGTAAGATTGTTTGGGAGTGTAGCTCTCGAGCTGTGCTATGTAGCCTCAGGAAGACTTGATGCTCTTGTAGATGTTCGAAATGCTCTGCGTGTTACGGATGTTGCAGCAGGCCAACTGATTCTGGAAGAAGCAGGAGGACTTGTCACGGATGGGTATGGTAACTCTCTGAGACTTCCGGACAATGTTACAGCCAGAGTGGAAATGGTCGCATCCAATGGACTTGTGCACGAAAAGCTTTTAGAATTACTTTCGGGAGGATAAGTTGGCAATTAAAAAAATAGGAATCTCTTCACGTTGTGATAGGCCTGAAGTTCTTGAAATAGTGCGGGAAATTCTGGCCCGTTTCAGCTCGAAAGTCAAAATTTATGTTTCCACTCCCACGGCTGAGGTGCTCGGGATCGAAGGGATTCCGGTTGAGAAAATGAGGGAAGAAGGAGTGGAACTCATTATCAGTGTAGGAGGCGACGGTACAGTCCTCCGTAATATCGCCAAAATGAGAGATCCTCTTCCTATACTTGGAATTAATATGGGTACGCTCGGCTTTCTTGTAGATGTCGAACCCAACGACGCCCTTGAAACCATAGAAGAAGTTCTTTACGGCTTTTCGTACAGCGAAAGAATGAGAGTCGATGTTTTCCTTAACGGAGAGATGGTTGAGACCGCAACGAATGAGATTGCGATAATGTCTGCAAAGCCCGCGAAGATCATTCAGTTTGAGGTTTATGTCGGAGATTGCCTTCTTGACTCGATGCGTGCGGATGGTGTTGTTTTTGCAACTCCTACAGGCTCTACTGCCTATGCGATGAGTGCAGGTGGCCCTATTATACATCCCAGGGTAAATGCTATCGTGGTTGTCCCTATAGCTCCATTCAAACTCTCCTCAAGGCCTTGGGTCATCCCGTCTGATAACGAGATTACAATAAAGCTGGCGGCTCCAAAAAAAGAAGCCGTAATTGCAATTGACGGACAGAAATCTTACAGAATCAAGCCTGATGATATCGTCAAACTTAAGAAATCCAAATATCCTGCACGTTTTGTAAAGATTTCGGATAGCTGTTTTTATGAACGGGTTCAGAGGAAACTTGCCTGAGAAAAAAACTTTGCCTAATTTTTGATTTTCTCATAACCCCGATTATCCCTGAAGTTTGAATCCGTTAGAATCTATTTTTTGAATCTCTGGAGTCCTTTATCTTATCAATATTTTAGCTATCCTAAATAAGGTCAAATATTCTCAAAATAAATTACCCTTCGTGAAATTGTGAAAGCCTTGCTACCGGCAACAATTTTCCTTCAAGGAAAACATTTATACATGTGAAGGTTAAGCTATGCTTAATTTTGACGAGATACAAGATTTTCTGACTTTTATGGGCGTTTGAACCCTGATACCTCCTTATTAAAGCCTTTGAGTTATTTTTCAAGCAGATGGCCTATATATCATTAAAAATTATCCAAATATCATTAACAATAATTGAAAATTCCTCACAATAATTGAAAATCACAGGAAGTAGTAATAATGTCAGAGAACGAGCAGTACTCTAGAAATAAACTTATGGATTTTATCAAACATCGCCCCCTAGATATAGAAATCTGTGACGTGACACTCCGCGATGGCGAACAGACCCCAGGTGTCGTATTCACGAAAGAACAGAAGCTGGCAATGGCCAGTGAGCTTGATTCGATGGGCGTTGAGGTTATAGAAGCCGGATTTCCGGTGGTTTCCGCAAATGAGAAAGAGACCGTGAAGGAAATTGCAAATCAGGGCTTTAATTCAAGAATCTGCTGCCTCTCAAGAGCAGTAAAAGGTGATGTGGACGCTGCCCTTGAATGTGATGTTGATATTGTAAGTATTTTCATCGCAATGTCAGACATGCACCTCAAATACAAGTATCACCGAAGTTTTGAAGAGATGCTTGGCTGCGCCAAGGAAACCATTGAATATGCAACCGACCATGGATTAAAAATACGTTTTGCAGCCGAGGACGCAAGTCGAACCCCGATAGATCGCCTGAAGCAAGCTTTTAAGGAAGTTGAAAAAGAATATAAGGTGCAGTACGTAAGCATTGCAGACACTGTAGGTATCCTGAACCCAACTACAACCCATTATCTTGTTAGCGAAATTTTCAAAGAAGTCAATACCTCTATATGTATTCACTGCCACGATGACCTTGGAATGGCCACTGCAAATACCCTTGCAGCCGCCGAAGCCGGAGCAAAACAACTCCATACTACAGTTAACGCAATCGGAGAAAGGGCAGGAAACGCTTCCCTTGAAGAAGTAATGGTAGCCCTCAGGATACAGTATGGCATAGATCGCTATGATACGACAAAGCTGACTACTCTTTCCAGAATGGTCTCGGAATATTCAGGTATTGTGCCTTCGGTAAACAAAGCCGTTGTCGGGCAAAATGCCTTTACCCACGAATCCGGAATTCACGTTGCTGCAATCCTCGAAGAGCCGCGTACATATGAACTCTTCCTCCCTGAAATGGTAGGCGGGAAGCGCAACCTTGTTGTCGGAAAGCACACAGGCACAAAAGCCCTCCAAGGCATTATTAATAGCATAGGTTTCTGTCTTGAGCGGGAGGAACTCTGCGCCCTGATCGAGAAAGTCAAGGTCTGCACTGAAGAAAAACACAAAAGCATCTCACGGGACCAGCTTGAAAGGCTAATTACTCAGGTAAGACAGGAAAGTAAAACAACTGAAAAGAGAGAGGAGAAGTTTTCTATTTGAAACCAGTCAGAGATGAGAAGGTTTTATGCATTAATTTTTTGTCATAGAGCCTATCCCAAAACTCATAAAACTCATACTTATGTCACAAAAGCTGGAATTTGAATAATCAATCGATCTGAAGAGGTGGGAAATGGTTTTCAAACTCTATTGATGTCGAATAAAAACTAGTTTTGGGATGAGCTCATATATACAAATTTCTCATTCTCAATATAAAGACTTTTTACAGTGACTTGTTTTTAGCTCCTTCAGCCATTTTTTCCAACATACCTAGAATTGTACTCGATGTATAAAATATAGAATTTAGGACTTCCGAAAGCCTGAATGTTATAAATAAGGTTATCCCTATTTCTCAGTTTGCTAAATTGTGATGATTGTAGGTCAAAAGCGCTGGATTCAGAGTCTAACATACAGGACTAAATGTTTTAAGAAGACTCGAGAAAAAGGAAAGAAATTAGCAGTAAAATAATATTTAAGTAAAGAATAGACGAATACAAAAAAACTATCTTTCAACATGAGAGAGTTGCCCAGCCAGGTCAAAGGCGATAGGTTCAGAGCCTATTCTCGTAGGAGTTCGTGCGTTCGAATCGCACCTCTCGCATCAAACTTTTTTCTTTTTTATTAAATTATCTGGTTCTTATTACATCTTTTTTGAGTGCGGTAAGATGGATACTAAGGGGTCAAACTCAAGAGATAATCAGGAAGACTATATAATATTTAGACAAACATATAAGACAACAAGCGGGAGTAACCAAGTGGTCAACGGTGAACGACTCAAGATCGTTTCGCGAAGGCGTTCAGGGGTTCGAATCCCTTCTCCTGCACTAAAATTATTATGGTTTTTCTATTCTTGCTTAAGATCTTTTTCTCTTTATTTATCTAATCCGGTTTTAATTTCGCTGAGTTACGGCAAGGAGCCAAGTCAAGAGCAACGGATTTAAGATCTGATATCAAAGGATTTCGTGGGTTCGAATTCCATCCCCTAGCACTAATTTATATATTAGGAACGGTGGCAAATAAACAACTGTATACCTTTTCTCAATCTCACGCGCGTTTTTATAGATTTTTTCAATCATTTCCTCAGACCGCAACTTCTTGCCATCCGCCCCTCCTCTGACAGCAGTATAATTTTCGAAGGGGAAAGCCTAGTCACGCAGATAATAACAGGTTCAAGGGAATAGATTGTGGAGATGAGTGTAAGCTTTGACATTAGATGTTTATTATTGTATATTAGGTTAAACGCTTTACTACGTGATTATTGTCCTATTTTTCAGTTTAATTCATTTATTATTATAATTAATTTTAGAAATACATATATAAGATATTGATAATGAGCATGTAAGGTTCACTAGTTTTATTTAATTTGAAAAATACGTGATAATATGGACAACTCATTTAATAATTTAATGTTTAACAATTGGGGAAAATCCGGTCCTATTAAAGAAGATAAGAATAGTTATCACTTACTTGTATATCATTGCTTGGATGTTGCAGCTGTTGGAACTCTATTATTGGAAAAAGACAAGCTTTTGGCAAAAAGAATTACAAAATTAACAGGTCTTAATAAGGAAGAAACTCAATCTCTGATTCCCCTTCTTCTAACTCTTCATGATTTAGGAAAATTTTCAGAAAGGTTTCAGAACCTTAAGCCAGATCTGTTAAAAGAACTTCGCCATCATGAAAGTAACAGGGCCTATATACTGCGGCATGATAGTATGGGATTTTTTATATGGAGTTCTATATGGAAGAGATTGTGGGATGAAAATTGTCTTAATTTAAATAATCTGGATTATGATATCTATGACTGGGACCTAGCGATTGAACCATTGATAAAAGCAGTTGCTGGTCATCATGGAAAACCTCCGGAGTATGAAATTCACGGCGTTCCTGTAAACTGCAAAGAACTTTTCACAGAAGAAGATACTGAGATTGCCTATATTTTCGTAAAGAGTGTACTCCAGTTGTTTTCAGGCATAGACTTCAATGCTGCAATAAGAGATGATGACAGTGGAGACCCTTTTGAGAACCTTATATTAAAATTTAAAAAATCTTCCTGGTTACTTGCAGGTCTTACTGTATTGTGTGACTGGATAGGATCCAATAACAATTATTTCAAATATGTTTCTGAGCCGATGTCACTTGAGGAATACTGGAACAAACATGCGCTTAAAAGCGCTAAGGAAGCCCTATATGACTCTGGGGTTTTGCCTTCTACAGTTTCTTTAAATACAGGAATGGAAGTTCTGTTCCCTAATATTAAACCTCCAAGTCCACTGCAGTTACATGTATCTTCATGTCCTATAGAAAAGATTCCTCAACTTTTCATAATCGAAGAAGCAACAGGAAATGGAAAAACTGAAGCTTCATTAACTCTTGCACACAGACTGATGTCAGTGGGGCTTGCCAATGGTATATTTATTGCACTACCAACTATGGCAACATCCAATGCGATGTATGAAAGGCTAGTAAGGACCTACAGAAAGTTTTTCCAGGACAATTCAGACCCTTCGTTAATGTTAGCTCACAGCAGTAACTATCTTTCTGATGAATTTCGAACTTCCATAGGTTTTCGCGAAGTAGAGGAGATTAAACAATACAGCAGGATTGGAACAACAGAAGATGAAACGATCTCTGCCCAGTGCAGCAAATGGATTGCAGACAGCCGAAAAAAGGCTCTGTTAGCTGACGTAGGAGTCGGAACTATAGACCAGGCTATAATGGCAGTTCTTCCTACATACCACCAGTCCCTTCGAATACTTGGTTTGACTCGCAGTGTGCTGATAGTTGATGAAGTTCATGCCTATGATTCATACATGAACACTTTATTATGTAAATTATTGGAACTTCATGCCTCTCTAGGGGGCAGCGCAATTTTGCTCTCTGCAACTATTCCTGCAAAACTCAGACAGAGATTGGCAGATAGCTTTTGCAAAGGATTAGGAGTAGCCTGCGGAAGTCTGAAGGAAACAGCTTATCCGCTCCTGACTCATGTAAGTGAGATGGACGCAAAAGAAATTCAAATTGACACTCGCGAAGGAACTGGAAGAACAATCTACGTAGAATTTTTTAATGAGCAGGCTTCAGTCGAAGAAAAGATTGTTAATACCTCAAAAGAAGGAAAGTGTGTTTGCTGGATAAGGAATACTGTCGACGATGCAGTTGATGCTTATGAAAAACTAGTAAATATACTGGGAGAAGAAAAAGTCGATCTTTTCCATGCTCGTTTTGTCATGGGCGAGCGTTTAGAAATCGAGAATAGAGTTTTGAAGATTTTTGGAAAAGAATCCAATGAATCTACACGCAAAGGAAAAATCCTGATTTCAACTCAGGTAATAGAACAATCATTGGATCTTGATTTTGATTATATGATAAGTGACCTTGCACCTATCGATCTGCTAATCCAAAGAGTAGGGAGACTCCAAAGGCACTCGAAACATGGTAGCCAGAGAGTGCCCATATTTGGTATTTTTGCTCCAGAGCTTACAGAAAGTCCACAGGAAAACTGGTATGCTGACTTTTTCCCTAAAGCTGCTTTTGTATACCCCAACCATGGAAAACTCTGGCTTACAGCTCGTCTGCTAGCGGAAAAAGGACAATTTACTGTCCCTGAAGATTTGCGTTTTCTAATTGAGGATGTTTTTGGAGAACATTCAATAGAAAAAGTTGCTCCAAATTTAAGAATATGGGAAAACAAAGCAGAAGGAGAATCGAGGGCAAAAATTGATGCAGCTAATCTGAATTCATTGAATTTTCAAGAAGAATACAAAAGGACGCCTGCTCAGTGGGTTGACGATCTTATAACGCCAACCCGGCTTGGTGAAGAAACAGTATTATTTAGACTTGCAAAATGGGATGGAAAACATCTTACTCCTTTCTTTAAAGATGAGCGTTATTCCTGGGAACTAAGCCAGGTAAGCGTAAGAAAAAGCGAGATTAAAAAAGCTAGAAACTATGAAAAAACACTGGAAGTTGAAGTTAAAAAAGCATTGGATTCAATGCCGGACAAAGGAAAGTGGTCTATACTTGTCCCAATGCTCCCAGCAGGTAACAATGAATGGGCAGGTGTTGCTGTAAATGAATACAATCACGAAGTACAGGTATGCTATAAACAGAAAATGGGCTTAAGTATAGAAAAGTAAGAAGGAGGGAAAACACATCGCATTCAATCTGATTCATGAAAGGTGGATACCAGTCCAAAAAAAGGACGGGACAAAAGAAACTATTGCACCTTGGCAGCTTACTGAAGGCCTCGAATTAGAAAACCCAATTGTGGAATTGGCGTTCTCTCGTCCCGATTTTAATGGAGCACTTATACAGTTTCTTATAGGCCTTGTGCAGACAACAATGCCTCCAAAGAATGAAAGAGCCTGGAAAAATGTGTTAATGAATCCACCATCTCCAAAGATCTTGAAAACTGCCTTTGAAAAAGTAGCTCATGTTTTTGATCTTGATGGAAAAGGATCACGTTTTATGCAGGATTATGAGCTTAAGGTTGAAGATTTTAAGAAAAAAGATGAAATTCCTATTGAAATGCTCTTACTTGAGAGCCAGGGAAGAGACCTATTTATTAAAAGTGGGACTGTAAAACAGATTTGCAGGTCCTGCCTTGCCACGGCTCTATTCACATTACAGACAAATGCACCTCAAGGAGGGCGTGGGCACCGTACATCATTAAGAGGAGGTGGACCACTAACAACAATAGTTGGAGGAAAATATCTCTGGCAAACTATCTGGTTAAATATTATTGAAAGTGAAGAATTTGATAATGAAAAACATGGAAACGCCATGAAAATTAATGATGCCGATATTTTTCCCTGGATGGCACCAACATGTACAAGTGAAAATGGCAGAGAGGTTTCTCTTTCCAATGTAAATCCTGCCCGGATTTTCTGGGCTATGCCTCGAAGAATAGTAGTCAACTATCCCCCAGATGAAAAAGACTGCGTATGTGATGTTTGTGGGTCTAAAATAAAAAACCCGATAAGCAGTTATTTTACCAAATCCTATGGAGAGGCATATGGAGAATTGTGGAGGCACCCGCTTACTCCTTATTATAACAATAAAGATAGAAAATTTCCCTATCATGTGAATGAAGGAGGAATAACCTACAAATACTGGCCTGGATTTGTTTTTAACAGTAGTGAAATAGGGGAAAATGCCTTAACAATTCACAAATTCCATGAAAGAAGATTAAAACTTTCATATGTAGACTCCTTTTTTAAACATGAACCTCGAATTTGGTTTTTCGGGTATGATATTCACAATAACATTCTTACAAGATGCTGGTATGAAGGGCAAATGCCCTTAATTACAGTGGAAGAAAATCTCAAAATCGATTACGAGCAAACGACAATACAATTAGTTAAAATTTCTGAATACATTGTAAATAACATAAAAAGTTGCATAAAACTTGCAATTTTTGACTCAAATCATAATGTAAATGGAAGTTTTTCTTTTGTAGAAAGTCGATTCTGGAAAGATACAGAACCCGAATTTTATAACATTCTCTATGAACTGCATAAAATAATACTTAATGGAGAAAATAAAGCTGAAACAAAGCTGAAATGGTTGAATTATCTGTCAAGGAAGGCTGTGGATTTGTTTGATGAATATTCCCAGTCAGATTTCATAGGAATTGCAAACCCTAAGCGCATAGCAGATGCCCGCAGAGACCTTCTCAAATACAATTCTAAGAACGGAAAAAAAGTAAAGGAGATATTAGATTTGCCTCTTAAGAATCCAACAAAATGATAAATGCAGGTGATCCAGATTGGAAAATAAGAACACGATATCCTTTTCCGACCCAGAAACCCGCCAGATATTTCTTGAGTGGTGGGAAAATCTTGATGAAAGTCGGGGTAAGAGAGCAGAGTTGAGACACTGTCACAATATTGTGGAAGTTGTGTTTACCCCTTCTTTTCATAGTCTGAGAAAAGAACTGAAAGAATTCAGAATAAACCAGGAAGCGCTAGCTGCAATAGCTGGTGTGCTCTCTCATGTTAAAAGCAGTGACACGAACTCAAGTCTTTCAGCCCAAATGTCTACACCTAAACAGGGGAGCCAGAAAGCTGTTGTAAGCGACCTGCGATTTAGAAGATTGCTCACGATACAAGACCGAAATGACCTGTTTACAACAATGATACGCATAGTCCGGCTCTTAGATGGACGTGTGAATATTTTCGACCTTGCAAAAAGCATTTACTTCTGGAATGAGCGCACAAAGAAGCGATTGGCTTACGAATATTATGAAAATATACCTGTTGAAAAGAAAAAGTAAATTATTCAAAAATATAAGGAGGAAAATTAATTGACAGACTTTATACAGTTGCATGTGCTTACGTCGTACCCACCATCAAACCTTAACAGGGACGACCTCGGAAGGCCAAAAACTGCAGTCATGGGCGGGACCCAGCGTCTGAGAATCTCTTCGCAAAGCTTGAAGAGAGCCTGGAGGGCTTCGGATATTTTTAAAGAAGCACTTTCAGGTCATGTAGGCATCAGAACAAAAGAAATGGGAAATTTTGTGTACAAGTCCCTAACAACTGGTGTAAAATTAACTGATATTCTTGAAGGAAAATCTGAGTTTTCAACTACATATCCAAAAATGGAGGAAAAGAAAGCTGGAGAAATTTCAAAACAAATTGCATCAGCTTTTGGAAAATTAAAAAAAGAAGGATTTGAAATAGAACAGCTTGCTCACTTCAGTCCTGAAGAAATAGGGACTATTGAGAAGTTAATTATAGACCTTGCAAAAAGCGGCAGGGAATTAACTGAAGAAGATCACAATATATTGAGGAAGAATAATACTGCCGTTGATATTGCAATGTTTGGAAGGATGCTTGCAGCTAATACTCAGTATAACGTGGAAGCTGCAGTACAGGTTTCTCATGCAGTAACAGTCCATAAAGTTGCGGTCGAAGATGATTTCTTTACTGCAGTAGACGATCTCAATAATGGAGAAGAAGATATGGGTTCTGGACACCTCGGAGAAACCGAGTTCGCAGCAGGTCTGTTTTATATTTATATATGCATAAACCGTGATTTACTCAAAGAGAATCTGGAAGAAGATGAGGAACTCACTAAAAAAGCGCTTCAAGCTCTTACAGAATCAGCTTTAACAGTCTCACCTACTGGAAAACAAAATAGCTTTGCTTCAAGAGCTTATGCCTCGTACGTATTGGCAGAAAAAGGAAAACAGCAACCGCGTTCACTTTCGGTTGCATTCCTGAAAGCCCTAGAAGAAAAAGATCTCCTTGCTAGTGCCATAAAAGAACTCAATAGTACTCATGAGAAAATTGAGAGTGTTTACGGAAAATGCTGTGAAGACAAAACTGAAATGAACGCTTACACAGGGGAAGGATCACTCCAAGGGATTTTGAAGTTCGTAGTAGAGTAAAGCCAGCTGAAAGGTGAAATTATGAAAAAATATCTTCTCTTTCGGCTTTACGGACCACTTGCTTCCTGGGGAGACATAGCTGTAGGGACACATAGACCTTCATATGACCATCCTTCAAAATCGTCAGTGATGGGACTTCTTGCAGCGGCAATTGGTATCAGAAGGAGTGAAGACGATAAACACAGGAAACTTGCAGAAGCCTATAATTTTGCCGTGCTTGTGAATTATCCGGGAACTTTTTTGAGGGATTATCACACAGCACAGATCCCCTCGACAAGTTCGATAAAAAAGCAGCAACATATCCTTTCCCGAAAAGATGAGCTTTCAGTTGAGAAAGTGGAATTAACAGCAGTCCTTTCTACAAGAGACTATTATAGTGACTCTTTATACACAATTGTTATCTGGGCAAAAGAAAAATGCCCTGAAGCTTGTCCCTATTCTTTGGAACTGATTGAAAACAAATTGACTGAACCTGAGTTTGTCTTATATCTGGGAAGAAAGTCCTGTCCTCCAGCTCTGCCTGTAGAAGCTCAAATAGTTAGTGGAGAAAGTCTAAAAGAAGCTCTCGGAAAAGCTGAGTTTAAGTGTGAAGAATTTCTCAAATTACTGAAAAAATCAGAACAAGTAAGGCTTTACTGGGAAG
This sequence comes from Methanosarcina sp. UBA411, assembly GCF_002495725.1. Lineage (NCBI taxonomy): Archaea > Methanobacteriati > Methanobacteriota > Methanomicrobia > Methanosarcinales > Methanosarcinaceae > Methanosarcina > Methanosarcina sp. UBA411. The sequence continues at coordinate 12,525 of NZ_DAGK01000012.1, read as the reverse complement.
GCGAAGAGGACGGACTTATGCCAGTTCATACGGTTACGCGCAGAGATCTTACTCTGAGCCGAAAAAGGTGGCAGTTTGCTGATAGAAAAGAGCACTATACGATGCTGGAATTGGGGGAATAAGATGTATCTAAGTAAAGCAAACTTAAAACCTGATGTTGTGACAAATAAAGAGTTCTGGAAGCTCTCTAGGGATTTTGGAGATAGTTACCGGGTTCATCGTGTCATATGGTCACTATTTGCAAGTAATCCTGATAAACAAAGGGATTTTTTGTATAGGCAGGACGAAAAAAATGGTTTTCCTTTATTTTATATTGTGTCGGAGCAGGAGCCTGAAGCAAATGCAGATCTATGGCATATAGAATCAAAGGAATACAGACCTCTGCTTTCCACAGGTCAGAGACTCGTTTTTTCATTGCGAGCTAATCCTATTGTAACAAGATGGGATGAGGATAAAAATGGGAAACCTCATCAGCATCGGCATGATGTCGTGATGGATGCAAAGACCAGAATGGAAAAAGAAATTATTCCAAAAAACAAGAAACCTCAAGTTCCAGAAATAGTCCAGAAAGAGGGATTTGAATGGCTCAGAAAAAAAGGAGACAACAATGGTTTTGAAGTAGAGGAAGGGCAGGTAATAGCTACAGGATATAGATGTAGTAGGTTCTTTAAGCCTAAAGAGAAAAATAGTAAGGCAAAAGGGAAACACAGTGTAAATATAAGTACCATTGATTTTTCTGGGATATTAACTGTAACAGATCCTGAATCTCTAACAAATGCACTGTATAAAGGGATTGGACCAGCAAAAAGTTTTGGATGCGGATTAATGCTTATCCGCCCTGCAAGATGAGAATTAACTGTGATGAGGACTACCAGCATGCTACCAAAATTGAAACCTATTACAATAAAAGAGAGATTTTCTCTTTTGTTTCTTGAGAAGGGAGAACTCGATGTTATAGATGGAGCCTTTGTCCTTGTGGATAAAAATGGAGTCCGAACTCAGATTCCTGTTGGGGGGATCGCATGCCTGATGCTTGAGCCAGGAAGTAGAGTTTCACATGCAGCAGCAGTCCTTGCAGCTCAGGTAGGTTGCCTTCTTATCTGGGTTGGGGAAGCTGGAGTAAGGCTTTATTCTGCCGGTCAACCGGGAGGAGCGAGAGCAGACCGTCTGCTTTACCAGGCACAACTTGCCTTGAACGATGAAGCACGAAGGAAAGTTGTTCGAAAAATGTATGAGATGCGTTTTAATGAAAAACTCTCGGAGAGCTACAGCGTAGAACAAATGAGGGGGATAGAGGGATCAAGGGTAAGAAAACTTTATGAAATTTTGGCGGGGAGAGCCGGAATAAAGTGGAACGGACGCTACTATGACTATACAGATTGGGATACTGGAGATCTGCAAAACAAATGTTTGAGCTCTGCCACTTCCTGCCTTTACGGAGTTACTGAAGCGGCAGTTCTTGCAGCCGGTTATTCGCCTGCAATCGGATTCATTCATACTGGGAAACCCAGGTCTTTTATTTATGATATTGCTGATCTTTTTAAATTTGAAACTGTTGTGCCTGTGGCTTTTCAGGTAGCATCCAAGAACCCCCCAAATCCTGAAAGAGCGGTAAGGATTGCTTGCAGGGATTCCTTCAGGGAAACAAGGCTGCTGAAAAAAATAATCCCTGCCATAGAAGAAGTTTTAGCTGCCGGAGATCTTCCTATTCCTGAAGAGCCTCCTGAATCCCTTCCTCCTGCAATTCCAAATGAAAGGGGACTTAATGATGTTGGTCATCGTCCTTGAAAACACAACACCCCGGTTAAGAGGAAGATTGACTCTCTGGCTTCTGGAAATCAGAGCTGGAGTATATGTAGGAGAATATTCGGTCAAAGTAAGAGACATGATATGGGAGAATGTAGAAGCCGAATTCAATGATGGGAACATTGAAGGAAGCGCAATTATGATCTGGTCCGCAAGAAATGAAATTGGATTTGATTTCAAAGTCCTCGGAGAAAACCGCAGAATTCCAAGAGAAATGGATGGAATAAAGTTAATATCCTTCATGCCCGAAACTAAAGTAGAAGAGTAAATTAACCGGAGATGTTATGTTTTTTAAATACTTCGTTTTTTATGTTAACTATATCATAAAGGATATTTTATATGTTGACGGAAAATTTACTCCGATTCATAGTATAAAAGACAAACAGAGTTCCCCACACGCGTGGGGATGAACCGACACCGTAGATGAATGGGCACAAGATACAATGGAGTTCCCCACACGCGTGGGGATGAACCGTGAAAGATACACTTGAAAAAGAGTTCTATACTGAGTTCCCCACACGCGTGGGGATGAACCGCATGACTCTTGAACTTACCCCCGCCGAATATAGAGTTCCCCACACGCGTGGGGATGAACCGACGGAACCCAGCAGATTATGACAAGTCCGACAGAGTTCCCCACACGCGTGGGGATGAACCGATGCCGGTGGAGCACTGTACATAGTCGGGGGAGAGTTCCCCACACGCGTGGGGATGAACCGATACGAGTTACTCTCCTGGATCATGGCATGAGGAGTTCCCCACACGCGTGGGGATGAACCGAATCCGGGGAGTTATTTATAAATTAAAAAGTAGAGTTCCCCACACGCGTGGGGATGAACCGAAACTGGACAAACGTATGCTTCGATGATAGAAGAGTTCCCCACACGCGTGGGGATGAACCGTATCTCAATTTCAGAAAACGATCCAAAAGGCAGAGTTCCCCACACGCGTGGGGATGAACCGTTACGGTGGATCGACCAACAAGCGGGTAATGTGAGTTCCCCACACGCGTGGGGATGAACCGCTGTTAAGATATTCTTGTCACATCTATGGGAAGAGTTCCCCACACGCGTGGGGATGAACCGATTCTTATGTAAAATTGAGATTTAATTCTTCTGAGTTCCCCACACGCGTGGGGATGAACCGTCGAAACACTGAACTGATCGGGTCCGAGCTCAGAGTTCCCCACACGCGTGGGGATGAACCGGCAGAATGCCCGTTACTTTAGTGACGGGATGAGAGTTCCCCACACGCGTGGGGATGAACCGCTTTTTCTATGTCTTCTGCTTGGTGATCGAACGAGTTCCCCACACGCGTGGGGATGAACCGACCTATGTGATGGGCAGGGGAGTTTCAGAAGAGAGTTCCCCACACGCGTGTGGATGAACCGTAAGGAAGTAATTCAGTAGAAATTCAAATTTTGCGTTCTCTACACGTGTGGGAATGAACCAGCAGCTACCCAATATGGGAAAGGATATTGCTTCGGAGTGTTCCCTAGGCTTTTGAAACGAGTTACAGTTTTATATACTAGGCATATTACTTTTAATAACCATATTAATACGCTATATAATCTAAATCGATTTGGAACATTTATCTATATATTATTTATTCCTGACTAAATCACCACTACATCTTTTTCTTACTGCGTTCCCCACAAGCATGGAGATGATGTAGTTTTTTGATATCTCTTTTAAAATATATATGGCCTTCAGACTTCAGTTAAGGACTTAAGTTCTTCTGTTAGCCTATTTAGTTCAGCCTGTACTTTATTAATCTTAGCTTTCAGTTTCGTTATCTTCTCTTCTTGGTCCAGGCCTTTCTTAACCTCTTCAGGCTCCTGCAAATGCAGGATAATAGTAATATCATTTCCAGCCAAGGGAAGTCCTACAGAGGACAGGAGGGCCCTTGAATCTGCAATACAGGAAAATATCTGGTCTTGGTCTGAGACTTCAAGGCTATTCCCTGTGAACATCTCAATAGGTCCTGATCTCTCAGCTTCCTGCAGACCTTCAACCTCCTTATGTCCAGTAATTACAGTGCACTTCTTCCTCTTGTGAGCACTTCCCACAGATTCAGGAAGGCCTCTATCTGTTACCTTCCGGAAGAGGAGGAGGAAAAAGATGTTAAATATCGAAGATGATTATTAAACAATATATTTTTTTGGCAACTGAGCTCGAATGCTTTACTCAAATATTTATACTCTTTGATTTCTTGAATGTTTGTAGTCTAGTTTGTTTATATTTTTGTGGCTTTGGACCTTAAGAGCATCCACAATAATTACATGTTACAGGTTCAGCGCTTGATTAATCAGAAGACCATTGAAGAGCAAGGAAATAAAAATAGATGGTGGAAATTTTGACAATGTCTTATTTTCAGGGAAAATATAGCAACAGATACTGTTTTTAATGTTCATACCCTACACTAGCAGGTTAAAAATAACTATTATTCACATATCCAAATATTAAGAAAATTGGATTAATCATCCTATGGTCCTACTTCCTCAAAGACTATTACATGAGCATGTCCCCAGGGGTGAGCCTGCTCCCAGGCATTAACAGCCTCCCATTGAGCCTTTGTTAACGCCTGATCTTCGCCTTCCTCTATAAAGAAAATCTTTGTTTCTTGAAATCCAGGGCCGCGTTCAAGAGCTTCTATTTTACTTCGAATGTATGCAGCTGTTACCATATTCTAGGCCTCATAAATCTTATGTGAGCTCGGTTTGTTCTTCAACATTAGAGATACTTCCAGGCTCAAGCCTTCCAAGATCCGAATTATAACCTTGATCTTCTTCCAGGCTTCCAGCCTGCATAGCCTCTAGGACTTCCAGCCTTTGCTTCAAGTCCTCAAGCTCCTGATCACGCAATAGGCTGTTTTGAACTTGAAGCGCCTGAAGGAAAACACGCATGTAACTGAGCTTTATAGGATCTGCAGGATTTGCTCGGAACCTTTTTGCTGCCAATCTTTCTTGTAGCTGTGAAAGTAATTTTGAATTCGCAATTAAGAGCGATTCACGCGAGGAATAATTTAAAGGGGTTTTAGGGGTTCCAGTTGTGATTTTCATAATATCGCTTTATAAAGTTACGTCTCTTATCTGACAGTTAATACTATATTTTATTTGTTATAAGGTTATAAAAGCTTTGGAGAATAGTTAACTGGAAGAAACATCAGTTTTTGATATAAGAAAAGCGAGTAAGTACAAAAATCTATAAAACCCAAAACATAACCCCCAAAACCCAATCTCAACCTAAAATAGTAAGCACCAAAAACGACAACAATACCCAAAAAACCCAAGGAACCCAAAAATTTATTTCATTCGAATACCCCGCTAGCTTGCTGCGGGGGATGGAAACTTCCCTAGTAACCGTTGATGATATAATTTATCAATTCCATTTTTCGGTTGTTAACTTCTTCTCAAACTAAACAGTTTAGGGTTATTATTTCCTTTAACGGAATTTCGAGCGGTGGCGCGAATATACCCCGTTGCTTGCAGCGGGGTGCGCCAGCGCAACTTTGGTTATTTGTTTGTACAATTGGGAAAAACATAAAATTGTAAAGTTAACTTAAAGATTATTTAAAGTCTAACTTGATTATGCTGAGTGTAAAAATAATGACACAAAAATTCACTAATTTAGTTAAAGTAACTTTGTAATTTTTGAGAATTGACGTGAAAAATAAATTAAGTGAAAAAACTTTGGGTTTTAGGTTTTCAGGCCTCTTCATCCTCTTTCCACTTATTTAATTTTTGGGTTTTTTGGGTTATTATTGTTTTTTCTTTAAAAGATACCTGAAAACTGAAATAAATAAGTTTTATTGCATAAAATTGTCTCTGTAAACAGGATGGTTGTAACATGAAAAAATAAAAATGAGAAATTATTTTTCTCTATGCAGAGAAGTTCAGTTACTAAAACCATTATATTTTAAGATGCTCCGAATTTCTTCGGTTATTGTTTCAATTCCGTAAGTCTTTTTATATCCGTAGTTTTCCTCACAGAATTTTCTAGCTAGTTCCGAGGCTTCTCCAGGGGCTATTCCGGTATGGTTTGCTACGAAACGTGAGACATCTTCTATAAAAACCTTATCAAGATTATCGCCTACTATCTTAGGTTTAAAGATGGCCTGTTCTCCGGATTTCATTTTATCAAGTATATAAGGCTCTGCTTTCTGTCCCGTCCTCTCTGCTAATGCCTTTTTATCAATCTTCAGATTCACAAAACCATAAGGCCTATCTGAAAGTTTCTGATTTCTCCATTCTCTTGTATCGATTCCTATTTCCTGGCACTCCTTTATAAGTCCCGCTTTAAATTCTTGTGGTGTTAGCTGAGGGAGTTTGTTATATTTTGCATACTGTGTATAAGCTTCGTAGAGCCTCTCCTTCCTGATAAATCCTCCCTCATCCTCTTCTAAACAATCTCTCACAAAAAAGTACATAGGATTGCTTTTCCTGTTATATTCTAACCCGCTTTCAGCGAACGTATTTTCGTTGGAAAGATGTCCTGATTTTAATAATCTATCAAGCCCCTCGAGCGCCCACTGAAGGATTCCAGGCAGCTCGCCACCCTTTATTATTTCATCCACGAGGTTCTTGTTAGCTCTCGCCCCTTCAAACTTGTTAGGGAAATCTATAATTTTCAGTCTTCTTTTGAAACCGTCTGAAAAGTCATCGACTTCCGGAAGTTTATTAAAAGACATTATAATTTTTGCATGATTACAAAAACTGAAACTCCCTTTATAGAGTTGTCTGGCTCTTATCCGATCATTCCCAGTTACTTTCTTAAAGTTCTCAGTTTCTTTTATTTTCTGCTTTCCTGTATCCCCGCAAATGTTTGCAAGCTTCCCAAATAAATCAAAAAGCATGTATTCATTTTTTGGCTCAGAGATCTCTTTAAAGGACAGGTATGAAACGTTCTCGCTATCTCCTAGCATGGCCGCTAGTATTTTTAATAGTAAGGTTTTTCCGTTGCTTCCGGAACCTACTAAAAAGAATGCTGATTCGATAAAGTAAGACCTAAAAAGACAGTATCCAAACATTTCTTGAACCGTGGGTATCTGTTCTTCCACGCCTTCAAAGGTTGTTTCCAGCATCCTGAAAAACTTCACAGGGGGCTTTGCGTCCGGGTCGAAATCTACTGGTAATTTACATAGAAATATTTTATCTGGGGTGAATGGAGTTAATTCCCGCGTCCTAAGATTCAATATTCCATTATTGACCGGTATGAGATCAATATCATCATCTTCCAGAATTATCGGGGTTTTGCTTTTAACTAGCTCGATAACTTCGGATATCTGCCTGGGCGTTAACACATAATGTATTTTTTCACACAGACTCAAAACCAAATTATTGATTTGATAGTTATTTTTTGGAAGTGAATATATCCCCTCCTGATATATTCGCATATCTCCTCCGGGTAGCGTTTTTGTGGGATACTCCATAATAAAGGCATCAGAGATATAATCATAAATTAAAGCTGCTTCCGTGCCTTTCTTTTGCATAAATCCTTTAGTTTCTTTTGGCCTGCTCTTACAGCCATCACATAAGCTTTTTTCTGGATTTTCCGGATCAATAGTTATACATCCGCATTTATTCCGTATGCTCTCGCAAGTCCATGGTTTTCCTCCGGATTCCTTAAAATATTTTATAACTGAATCGATCTGCTCGGAGGTTAATTCGGGGTCATAATCTCCCCTGAAAATAATTTTGCAAGCAAGCTTTAACTCTTCTTCTCCTGCTCCGTTTGCATAAAGATCCGCCATTAATGCAAGTGTAATATCTCTTCCATCCGAACCGTGCCAATCATCCACACATTTATTTTTAATGTGATTGTTGAAACGTGCCTTTAAACACTGCCTAATTTTATCAACAGCTGATTTTAGTTTATCGTATACTGAAAATAAGTTAATTAGTCTGCTTATAAACAGTTCCGGTATTTCTGGAATATCTTTGAGACTGTTTATTGGCGCGCTCACTATCTGGTACACTTCCCCGGAAACGTGGTTACTAGGTGGTAAAACTGCATTGTTGCCATCACTTAAAACTTCAATTCCTATAATGTGCTTTTTAACGCCTTTCAATTTGTCCGTGTATCTAAACCATATATGGCAACGATCTTTAGTCCTTTTTATAACCGCCCAGTCTTTAACATTTAATCCGGCTGTGAGCTCGTGAATAATAGCTGGGTTCATGTCATCGATATCAATAACTGTAATTCCGGACCTTTTTCCACATTGAAGTCCAATGTTGAAGGGTGGACTCTGTTCTTTTGCATTTTCGCCCCAGTATTGATCTAAATCGCGCTGTAACCGGGGAGATTCTCGTTTTTGCCATCCTTTCTCAAGGGGTGTTTTTCCGGGCTTGTTACCTTCTGATGTGGGTGCTGTTAATGGGTGGACTATAAAACCCATTTCAGTATATTTCTCTGCAGCTTTCAGCATTTCTTCTCGGGATGTTGGATACTTTACGTTTTGAGGGCTTGGATCCGCATCAGTAAACTGCGTTTTACTGTTATTGTAAAACATGTTTCCTCGCAATTTATTGTCATAAAACGAGAATGTAAAGCCCCATCCGAAAAACACAATTAATAACTATCAAAAGTATAATATACGAAAAATGCATATATCTTGTTGATATCTTGTGCTTTTGGCTTTGGAGTTTTTGTATAACTCCTGGGCTACCGTCTAGTTTTTAAAGGGTGACCACTCCTGCAATCTGCATGATTCGCTTTGCGATAACCCGATCCAATACATCCGAACTTTTCAGCATATGTTTTAGAGTTTCAGGGTGGTTAGCACATGTATGCTGAGCCCATTCAGTAAATGTGGAAAGTGATTTATCTTTTGAATTCATAGAATTCATTACCTGCACCTTTCCTTCAGTTGGGTGTAGCACTCCTGGCTCCATCAGTACTTGGCGGTCTTGTGGAGCTGGGTGTATTCTTAAAGAATTATCATTTAATTGTTTCATGATATCCTCTTTTCATTGCTCAATGTTTTTTTGAGAATTTTTCTTACAAATCTACTCCTGGATACATCTCCACGCAATGTTTCGATTTTTGAAAACGTTGCATGATCAACATATATGATAACTGAAAATTTTTCTCCGATTGGATTCTGACTACTATTTACCATATTTCAACCTCCTTTGATTCAGTTAAGGTTCTTACATTATTATGAATGTTCCACTATATAAAGATATCAATTATAGCATAAGTTTACAAAATTTAACTTCTTTTCGACCTTATTTTAGTTAAACATATTAAAGCATATGTTTAAATACTTACCAGCTATTGTATAATATATGCCAAAGAAACAAGGGGACCGATTGAACGCTGGCGAAATAAAATCCAGCATCTTAAAGTTCACTCTGGAAAATGAGGGACCTGTTGGAGAACCAGCTATTCGGGATTTTTTACTGAAACGATATGACATCATGGATCAGGGAAACATCAATAGGCATCTACACGATTTGCAAAAACTGGATTGTATAGAACTAATTCCACCTGAAAAAAAAGGTCTGCGAAATTATTGGGAGATCAAAAAACTAAAAAATCTGAGAAATATAAAATATCAGTTCCCTGAAGTTCGATTAAATGACTATGAAAAATCTATAAATGTCGTTCTGAGGGACCTTGAATATTATCACAACAGCCCAGATTGGTTAAATTATTACCTAAAATTGCTTCTGTCAACTTCTTTTTTCAATGCTTGTATTGAAACTGGAGGTAGGGAACTTAACAATGGAAATTGGAAAGTTTATATTACTAGTGTTGGATCTCAAAGACATCAGCGAATTGATAAACTTTTAAAATTGTGTTACTCTACGTGCATTAAACATTACTCTGAATTTAAAATGTCAGAAAACGAATTTATGAACATTGTTAAGGCACACCCATGGGAAATCTACAGATTTTTCGCTGAAGACGTGCTCTTAAAATGGTTTGAAAAAGAGTTTGCTGGATTACCAAAAGAGATACCGTTGAAAATTTTTGAAACAAAATTGTCTGAAACAGGAGAAGTTCCTGAAATAATTCCAGAGGAAATTACTAAAGAAGATCTCGTGAGATACATTTTAGATGCAATGCGCTTGAGAATGGAAGAAAAATTGGAGTTTAAATTCTTAAGTGACAATTTGCTTTTAGAGCACTTTCTCCATCACGACATGCTACTAGGTGTAGATTCTCCAGAAGAACTCTACTTTGTGAACAAAACTAAAGAAAATCATACTTTACCCAGAGGATCAACGATATCAGGGAGAGTAATTCTGCGAGAAGCAGAGTTAGCTGACTTAAGACTAGCTAGTGAAATGATATTAAAATATAAACAGCCATCAATATTTAGCTTTGACACTGCAGACGAGATATATAAAGCAGTATTAGATCATTATAGCCTCTGGCAAATACGACTATAATCTTAATAACCCCTAAATTCTGTTAGAATTTAACAGACGACAGAAAGAATATGCTCAAAATTTTGGAATTACATCAGAGATAAGCAAAGTTAGCATGTTCTGTATATTGTTACTAAAAGATAAGTGGAAATTTGATTGAGAAAGTTATTTCCCATTTTTAAGAATCATCTCTTTAAGCTTGGAGATTTCTTCAAGCTCTTGTTTTAATGCATTTTTCATTTCCCGGATTTCTTCTAGGTCTGAAAGTTGCATGTAGTCAGTTTTTATAGATTCCACAGTTGTTACAGCTTCTTGAGTAAGTGGTAACCCGCATTTATAACAGAATTTTGCATTTTCAGGATTGATTTCATGACAGCGTGGGCATCTGCCAACTTTCAAGCCGTCTGTGTGGGTATCATCGATCTGGATACCATTTAATTTTAATATTGCATCATCCAAATCCTTTCCGGATAAATGAACGTATACGGCAGCCATTCTTGACCCTTCAGTCCATCCCAAGTACTTTTTAAGTTGTTGCTCTGTAAGATGTTCTGCTAAGTGCGTAGCCCTAGCATGGCGGAAGGCATGAGGATGAATTTTTTTTGTAATTCCTGCTTTATGTGCTATTCGATCCAATTGTTCTGTAAGACCTGTGGTCGAAATTACATTAAATGGAGTCCTGAAAGAGCAAAAAACGGGGGATTCTCTATCATGTTTATTTGGATGAACCTCTAACCATTCACGTAGATAAGAAGATGAGAAGACAAGTCTTACGCGCCTAGCCCCAGTTTTGCCATCTGGGAAAGTGACTACTGAACCGTTATCATCAAACTGAATATGTTTAATAAGAGTCCCCAGGAGTTCTCCCTTACGAGCTCCAGACTCATAGAAGCATGAAATCATAGCTCTATCTCTTGCATTCTGACAGGCATTTATAAGTGCTTCGACCTCCTCCCGAGTAAGTAAATCTTCAGGAAGTTTACGGTTATGTGCTGGTTTCATCGTCAAAGCATTAGCGGCGGATTTATTGATTTTTTGAAGAAATGCTTTTACAGTAGCGAGTTTCATATATTTTGAGGACTCTTTATATTTTTTTTGCTCCCCCTTAGATTCAAATGTCACTCTATCAATAAAATCTCGGTAATCGAGCATTGCTTCTTCATCCAGAGAAGAAAACAAAACAGGGCACCAAGTTCCAAACTGTATTAAAGATTTAATATGATTTACGACAGTAGTTTCGCGCATATTAGCTGCATTCATTTTTCTAATATGCCCTTTTATAGCTTTAAAATTCTCCGGCAACATTAAGATTTCTGATTCTTCAAACCTTTTCAACCAATATTCCAGTGAATTTGTCATAAAATGTAAATGGTTTTGTTGTATAAAAACTTCTCTTCTTTGATAAGTTTCTATTTGAAAACTCCTTACCTATTCCCATTACGCTTTTTATTTACTTTTTGATTAAGTTTCCTATTATTTTTATTTCCTTCTTATTTCCCGTTGTTTTCTAATTCTTTTTTACGATCTGATCTTATTCAGCAGAAACTAAGCCCTGTAAGTTGAAACCCACTCATTCCTTTCCGGCGGGTTTGCTTCAAGCATTTCTCTCCATTTTTCATCGGTCAGGCGAGCTTCCATTGGCTGTTTGAACTCGTAATGGCTCATAACAGGCCCGGCTCCCACAAGGATTCTACCGTCCGGAAGTTTATATGCAACCACCAGCATGTCAACATACCCGACTCCTTCCTCAAGCACGGCTCCAGTGTTTCCGTCGGTATGGACATCAGCCACAACTGTGGTTTTCCTGGCTTTCTCGTCAACGTCCTCTATGGTGCCCTCAAGCTGATCTCCGAAATTTTTGATGAATTCGTAGTCTTCGTCGGTCAGTTTTTTGTTTTCGAGTTCCTTCTCCGAGATCTCCTTAAGTCTGGAAAGAACCTCTTCAAGGTTTGTGAGCCTTGATTTCGAAATTGGGTCAAGCACGCTCATCTCATCCAGGCCCTGATTTGTCATTTTAGTTAAGGCAAGCAAGCGGGCATAAAAGTCAGGAACAGGCTCTACGTAGCCAACGACCGATTTTTCTTCCGGAGGTGCCAAAGCGGTTACATTCATTGTGTAGCTCTGTTTGGCGTAAAGAATAGTATCGTGTCTTAGTTCAGTCCAAGAAGCCAGCGACGTGCTCAGTTCCTTGTCCTGCCAGGCATCAGTCTGCATAAAGGTCGGATAGCCTGAGCCGTAGTCTTTTAAGAGAGGTTGAAGGGAATAAAGCCATGACCAGTAGAGGTTTCTGTTCCAGTCAGCCGCGCTAAAGTTCGAGAACTCTGAATCCATCTTTCCAT